>DBFSAO010000026.1:0-43975 GCA_048500675.1 Collinsella sp. | reverse complement strand
GCTGCGAACCAGGTTGAGCACGATCACGAGTGCGACCATGACCAGGATGGCACCGGCGAGGAAGGTCGAGTACGTCGACACGCCCGAGGCGCCCTGGGCGCCCTTGATGATGGCGGTGCCGTCCTCGAGCAGGTGCAGGTCATCGATCGTAGAGTTGCCCGTGATGTTAAAGATCACGTGCAGGCCGCGGGAGTCGACGCCCACGATAAGGCAAGTGACGATTTCTTTGATGATTTCGCCAAAGGCCAACGTCACGATAGCCAGGTAATCGCCGCTCAGGCGAAGGACCGGGATACCGATCAAGAAGCCCAGGATGGCGGCAGCGATGGCGCCGACCACGATGCTGATGACAAGACGTATTGGATCGGAAGGAACGGCGCTCTCGAGGGCGACCGCGGTAACGATTCCCGTATAGGCGCCGACGCTCATAAAGCCCGCGTGGCCCAGCGACAAGTCGCCCGCGATGCCGACGACGAGGTTAAGGGAGATGGCCATGACGATATAGGCCGTGATGGGAACCAGCTGACCGGCGATCATGCGCGGAATCATGTGGTTAGACTGCATAAAGAACACGATGGCGAACGCCACAAGGCACATGGCGTACGTGACAAAGTCGTGACGCGTCTGCTTGTCTTTAAGAAACTTCATAACGCTCACCTACACCTTCTCGGGGACGTACTTGCCCAAGAGGCCGGCAGGCTTGACGAGCAGGACGATGATCAAAACACCAAAGACGATGGAGTTGGCAAGGCTCGTGGAAATGTAAGCCTGTGCCATCGCCTCGATGATGCCGATGAGAATGCCACCGACAAAGGCACCGGGGATGGAGCCGATGCCGCCGAAGACGGCGGCGTCGAAGGCCTTGATGCCAGGCATGGCACCCGTCGTGGGCTGCAGCACCGGCGAGTAGGAGCACAGGAGCACGCCGGCGATGGCGGCAAGCGCCGAGCCGATGGCGAACGTCATCGAGATGGTGCGGTTGACGTTGATGCCCATGAGCTGAGCGGCGGCCTTGTCCTCGGACACAGCGCGCATGGCTTTGCCCATCTTGGTCTTACCTGTAAAGAACATCAGACCGGCCATGATAACCAGGCAAGCGACGATGGTAACGAGCGAGACGGCGCTTACGTTGAACTTGGCCAAGAACTCCGGCACCTGAAAGGTGACGAGCGAAGTGAAGTTCTTGGGCGTGGCGCCCCACAGAAGCTGCGCAGCGTTCTGCAGGAAGTAGGACACACCGATAGCCGTAATCAGAACGGCCAGCGGGCCCGCCTGGCGCAGCGGTTTGTATGCCAGACCCTCGATGAGAACACCGAGAACGGTACAGACCACACAAGAGAGAATTACAGATGCCCAGCCCGGGAGGCCGAGATACGACGTGGCACAGAACGAGACATAGGCACCGACCATGATGACGTCGCCGTGAGCGAAGTTGAGCATCTTGGCGATACCGTAGACCATGGTGTAGCCCAACGCGATGATGGCGTAGACGCTGCCCATGGACAGGCCGTTGACCAGGTATTGGATAAAGACCGTCATGTTCCACATCCCCCTTTCGAATAGGTTTCCAGTTGATGTATGAAACAGGGACGTTACATCGTCCCTAGATACCAAGCAAGCAGGGAAGGCCAAAACCTCCCCTGCTTGGGATCAAAACCGCTCTATGTAAGGCGGCCTATTAGGCCTGTACGTACTTGCCGTCGGTAATGACGTACGCCGTCGGGTCCTTCTGGACCTGGCCCTTGTCGTTCCAGGAGAGCTTGCCAGTCAGACCGTCAACAGTAATGTTGCGCATAGCCTCGGGAAGCTTCTCGGCAACCTCGGTGGGGTCGGCGTCGACACCCAGGCCGGCCTCCTTGAGAGCCTCGACCACCGCATGCACGCCGTCGTAGGCGTCGGCGGCAAACTGGTCGGGGGTATCGCCGTACTTATCTTTGTAAGCGTTGACGAAGTCGGCGTTCTTCTCGTCGTCGGCGGAGAACGGGGTCATGAGCAGCAGACCCTCGGCAAGAGAGGTGTCGAAGCCCTCAACGCCCAGGATGCCGTCCATGCCGTCGCAGCCCATCATCTTGACGTCGTAGCCCATGTCCTTGGCGTTCTTGAGCAGGACGGACGCCGGCGTGTAGTAGATCGGCGCAAAGATCATGGTGGCGCCTGCCTGCTTGGCCTTGGTCAGCTGGTTGGTAAAGCTCGTGGCGGAGTCGTCCTTAAAGGTCTCCTCGTCGACAATCTCGAGCTTGGACTTAGCGGCCTGGGCCTTAAAGGAATCTGCGATGCCCGAAGAATAGGCGTCGCCGGAGTTATAGAACAGCACGAACTTCTCGTCCGCATATTTCTCTGCCAGGAACTTGGCAGCGTTGACACCCTGGTTGGGGTCGGTAAAGCAAACCTGGAAGACGCAATCCTTGCCCTTGGTAACGTCCTCGGAAGACGCGGACGGGGTGATCATGAACGTCTCGGGGTCGTTACCGCACTCTGCGGCAACGGCGACCGACGCACCCGTGGTGGTCGGACCGACGAGGGCCTGCATGCCCCAGTCGAGCAGGGTGTTGAAGGCGTTGACGGCCTTCTCGCCATCGGCCTGGTCGTCCTCGGCCTTGCTGACAAGCGGCAACTCCTTAGTCGAGAAATCCTTGCAGCCAAGCTCGACAGCCTGCGTAACGGACTTGCCGTAGGACGCGTTGGCGCCGGTCAGCGGGCCGATGGTGCCGATCTTAAACGAAGCGTCGCCCGACGCGGAACCGCTGTCGCCGCCGTTGGAGGAGCAGCCAGCTAGAATGGACATCGCCCCCAGACCTGCTGCGCTCGCGATAACGCTCCTGCGATTCATAACAGGGTTCAATGACTTACCGGTGAGGCTCGACATGCGGCTCTCCTCTCAAATCTCGTCGGGTTTCGGTTACCCGACAGGCCATCCTTCGCCGTGTTCGGCGTTCGCAAAATAGTAGACGCTTTAGTTGAGAAAAGTGGCGATTATTTCAACTTTTCTTTTGTTTTGCCCATTTATCCATAATTCTGCGTATTCCTGTCGGTTTATGCAGTTTAGCCACTTTATTGTGTGAAAGTAATGTTTCCGTTCTGTTACAGGCGTCCTTGCCCTGAATAAAACGGCCCGCCGGTCTCGTTATATGCACTTAGGCGGCGATGTACTTGCCATCCTGAATCACATAGGCCGTAGGTCGTATGTAGTGAGCATGTTTCCAATGTTTCCGCAGCGTTTCGGGGGTGCCGTTTTGTGCGACTCCTGTTGCCTGGCGAGCACGCGCCCTCGGTTCACGCTAGAATGCACTCAACCTTTAAGCGGTTAATCCATCCATAAGATGCACGAAGGAGCTATCTATGAGCGAACCCCTGCGCACCGTGAACGTCGGTCTGATCGGTCTGGGAACCGTCGGCGGCGGCGTGGCCCGCCTGATCAAGAGCCACCACGATGAGTACCTGGCAGCCTACGGCATCGACCTTAAGCTGACCCGCGCCTGCGCGCTTGCTTGGGAGCAGGCCGAGGCGGCAGGCATTGAGCGCGAGGCCTTTACGAGTGACTGGCACGACGTCGTCACCGACCCCGCCGTCGATATCGTCGTCGAGCTCATCGGCGGCGAGCACCCCGCGACCGAGATCTTCACCACCGCTTTCGAGAACGGCAAGCACGTCGTCTCTGCCAACAAGGCCCTGCTGGGCCGTCATGTCGAGACGCTTGCCGAGAAGGCCCGTGCGTGCGGCGTGCAGATCAAGTGCGAGGCCAGTTGCGGCGGCGGCATCCCCATCGTAAGCACGCTCGAGCACGACCTGGTGGGCAACAAGATCCTGACCATCGCCGGCATTCTCAACGGTACCACCAACTATATCCTGTCGCGCATGGACGCCGAGGGCGCCGATTACGCCGACGTGCTTGCCGACGCGCAGGCCAAGGGCTATGCCGAGGCCGACCCGTCCGCCGACGTCGACGGCTTCGACGCCGCCAGCAAGACGGCCATCCTCGCCTCCATCGGCTTTGGCACCCGCGTGACCACCGACGATGTGTACCAGCAGGGTATCCGCACCATCGGCGCCGAGGACATCGCCCAGGCCCGCGAGCTCGGCTACACCATTAAGCTGCTCGGCATCGCCCGCAACACCGACGCCGGCGTCGACGTCCGCGTGCATCCCACGCTCATCCCGGCAGACCATATGCTTGCCAAGGTCAACGGCGCCATGAACGCCGTCTACGTGGTAGGCGACGCCGTGGGCGAGACCATGTTCTACGGTGCCGGCGCAGGCTCCTTCCCCACCGCGAGCGCCGTCGTGGGCGATATCCTGTCGCTCTCCGAGCAGATCAGCCGCGGCGTGGCTCCGCTGCCCGAGATTGAGCCCTATGGTCACAACCTCGCCTTTAAGCCCATGGACGAGCTCCAGACTAAGTACTATGTGCGCCTGAAGATCGCCGACCGCGTGGGCGCCCTGTCCGAGACGGTCGATATCTTTGCCAAGCACAACATCTCGATCTCGCTCATCAACCAGGTCGAGGACGGCAAGTCGGGCGCCAGCGATACCTGTTCGGTCATCTTCCTGACGCACCGCGCGCTCGAGAAGGACGTCCAGGCTGCCGCCGCCGAGCTTGCCAGCGTCGACTGCGTGGCCGAGGTCGCCAACGTCCTGCGCATCGAGGACGTCGAGGCCTGGACCGAAGGCGTCATGGCCAACTAGCCCGATTCTCGGCAAATCAAATAACGCATGAGGGGCTCCCGTCCGATTGGATGGGAGCCCCTTTTAGTTACATCTTTTGCACGAAGTGGTCGACTAACGTTTGAACAACTTGACCGTTCGTCAACAACCGTGGATACCGTTTGCCGATATGCGACGGCAGCTGTAATTTGCCGCCGCTATGCTGTGCCGTGTATGTCCGCCCGCGATGAGAGGAAGCACCATGTTGCTCGAGGGCAAGAAAGCAATCATCACCGGAGGCACGCGCGGTATCGGCTATGCGATCGCCTGCCGTTTTATCGAGGAGGGCGCTGCCGTCACCGTCTTTGGCTCGCGCCAGGAGACTGCCGACGCGGCCGTTGAGAAGCTGACAGCCGCCTATCCCGACGCCAAGGTCTGGGGCCGTTCCTGCGACCTCACCTCACTCGAGGCCGTGACCGAGGCCTTTACGCAGGCCGCAGCCGACATGGGCGGTCTCGATACGGTCGTCAACAACGCCGGCATCTCCCAGCGCTCGCCCCTTTTGGATTACACGGCCGAGGAGTTTGCAAAGGTCATGGACCTCAACGTCGTCGCTGTCTTTAACGGTCACCAGGCGGCCGCCAAGATTATGACCGAGGCCGGCCACGGCGGCACCATCACTACCACGAGCTCGATGGTCGCCAAGTACGGCCAGCCCTCCGGCGTCGGTTACCCCACGTCCAAGTTCGCCGTCAACGGCATGGTCCAGTCGCTCTCGCGCGAGCTCGCCCCCATGGGTATCCGCGTCAACGCCGTTGCCCCTGGCGTGACTAAGACCGACATGGTCGCCAACCTGCCCGAAGAGGTCATCAGCCCATCGTCGCCACTATTCCGCTCGGCCGCATGGGCGAGCCCGAGGATGTCGCCAACGCCTTCGTTTTCCTAGCGAGCGACATGTCATCCTATGTCACGGGCGCCGTGCTCCCCGTCGACGGAGCCGCCCGCTCCTAAAGGTCGCAAGCCACGACTTCGAACCTCAACGAGGCCCAACGCAAAAGGCGCGCTGCCTGCATCAACCGCAGGCAGCGCGCCTTCTTCTGTTTGAAAGGGAAACTATGTCCCACTATTTCGAATCAGAACGGGGCACGGTTTCCCCCAGGACCTCCTTGCGGAAACTGCACCCCGTTTTGAACGTCGATTCTGGGACACCGTTTCCGCAATGGGCCTCCTGCGGAAACGGTGTCCCACTCCGGGCGCCCATTCCGGGACACAGCTTCCCAACGGCCCCTGTTTCGGAAACCACATCCCATTTTGAACCTTCAGACTGGGACGCGCTTTCCGGCAGGGGTCCAAAGCGGAAACTGCATCCCACTCTGAGTGTCCATTCTGGGATGTGGCTTCCCGATGGGGGCCGATGCGGAAACCGCATCCCGTTCCGAGCCTTCAAAGCGGGACGCGGCTTCCCCGAGAGGGTATCGACTACCTGCCGTCGTCGTCTTGGGCTTCATCGCGCGCGTAGAGCTCCAGCATGCGGCGGCGGTATTCGTGCACGGCGAGCTTGGCGCGCTCCAGGCGGCGGCGCTCACGCGGAGTCAGCTTGGACGGGTCGATCTCGTCGCCATAGGTCTTCTCGGCCAGCAAATGAGCGGCATCCACGATACGGGCATCGATGTGCCCGCTTGCCGCCTCGGTCGAGAGGCGGTCGGCAATGGAATCAAGGGTAGGTATGCCGTCGAGCGAACGCCCATGTCCATGCGAGGTCAGCAGCTCGTGCTCGCGTGCGAGCAGGCTCGCCAAATCGTGATGGGCGCGCAAGATGTCAAGCGCATCGGATGGATGCTCGGCAACCTCTGCCACGGCAGCGACCGGTGCGGCGTCGACCACGCGGTAGAAGAGTTGTGCGAGCAGCGGCATCAAGAACACCGTGATGGCGCCGGCGGCAACCATGACCGACGCAATATCTTGCGACAGCGCGCCCGCGTTGACGGCAACGCTCGTCACGGCAACGATAATCGGCAGCGCCGTGGTGCAGTACAGGGCCACGGTAATGCGACCATACGCCGAAACGTCGCGCGTCGCAGGACAAATGCTCATAGAAATAAGAATGGGCACGGCACGAATAATCAGCAGCGCCACGATAAAGCCCACGAGCAAGCCCGGGCGCGACGCCACGGCCGTCAGATCGATCTTCGCGCCCGATACGGTAAAGAACACCGGAATCAAAAAGCCATAGGCCAGGCCATCGAGCTTGGTCTCGAGCGTATGGTTGCCCTCGGGGATGATGTAGCGCAGGACAAAGCCGGCGGCAAAAGCGCCCAACACGATATCGAGGCTAAAAATAGCGGAAAACGCCACGAGCGTGACCAAAATAAGCACCGTCAGGCGCACGAAGGTCTGCGACGTGGTGTCGGCGCGCTCCTGAATAAAGGCGAAAAACCGGCTGCCGATGCGTTTGGAACGGCCGGGGACCACGGCAAGCAGCACACACACGGCGGCAAATAAGCCCAAGATCAGCAGCGTCTCGATGCCCGTACGGGCAGACAGCAGTACCGACATGGCGAGCACGGGGCCGAGCTCGCCCCACGTACCATAGGCGAGAATCGAATCACCGACGCGCGTTCCGGCAAGCGACCGCTCGCGCAAGATGGGCATGAGCGCTCCAAGCGCCGTCGAGGTCAAGGCGAGCGTCACGGCGATACCGTCGAAATGGCTGACCGAGAACCACGGCGTAAAGCGCACGGCAAGCCAGGCGATACCAAACGTGACGGCCCACGTCGCCAAGCCGTAGCGCCCCTCCACACCCGTAATGTTCTTAGGGTCGATCTCAAAGCCGGCAAGCAGGAACAAAAAGGCCAGGCCGAGCTCCGACACGAGCGAAACCTCGGCATCTACATGGATGACGCCGAGCATATGAGGTCCCAGCACCGCACCGAGCACGAGCAAAAAGACCGTCTCGGGAACGGGTTTTCCGGGAATCGCCGAGGCGATGAAGGGGCTTGCAAAGGCCACGAGCGCGATGATGGCGAGCGAAACAAATGCCATGTGATGCCTTTCTCTTGTTTGCGCTTCACTGTAGCACCCTCGCCGTCCTCAACGCGCCGCGAGCTGTCGTATCATAGTGAGGTTTACAAACATGTGGCTCAAGGCGACCGCAGGGCAGGCCCCGCAAACCGACCGCTGCCGCATACCGTACCGTACGCCCAACCGATCAGGAAGGCAGGAACCAATGGTCTCTCGTATCTACGTGGAGAAGAAACCCGGGTTCGACGTCGAGGCTCAGCAGCTCAAGGGCGAGCTGACCGAAATTCTCGGCATCAAGGGCATCGAGGCCCTGAGGATCATCAACCGCTACGACGTCGAGGGCATCGACGAGGAGCTTTTCCGCTCCTGCGTGCCGACCGTCTTTAGCGAGCCCCAGGTCGATGTGACCTACGACGAGCTCCCCGCAAGCGATGGCGCCGTCTTTGCCGTCGAATTCCTGCCTGGCCAGTTTGACCAGCGCGCCGACTCCGCCAGCGAGTGCGTGCAGCTCATCAGCCAGGGCGAGCGCCCCGCCGTGCGCTCCGCCAAGGTCTATATCATCTCGGGCGCTCTGGACGAAGCCGCCATCGAGGCTCTCAAGCACTACGTGGTGAACCCCGTCGAGGCGCGCATCGCCTCGCTCGACCTGCCCGAGACGCTGTACATGGAGACCCCCGAGCCCCAGCCCGTCGAGGTGCTCGACGGCTTCCGCGAGCTCGACGAGGCCGGCCTTGCCGCCTTTATCGCCGATCGCGGCCTTGCCATGGACGAGGCGGACATCGCCTTCTGCCAGCAGTACTTCCGCGATGAGGACCGCGACCCCACCATCACCGAGATCCGCGTGATCGACACCTACTGGTCCGACCACTGCCGCCACACCACCTTCGGCACCGTCCTGGACGACGTGACGATCGACGACGCCGTGGTGCAGCAAGCCTTCGACCGCTACATGGAGATGCGCCACGAACTCGGCCGCGACGCCAAGCCCGTCTGCCTCATGGACATGGGCACCATCGGCGCCAAGTACCTTAAGAAGACCGGCGTCATGACCGATGTCGACGAGTCCGAGGAGATCAACGCCTGCACCGTCAAGGTGAAGGTCGATGTCGACGGCGAGGACCAGGACTGGCTGTTCCTGTTTAAGAACGAGACCCACAACCACCCGACCGAGATCGAGCCCTTCGGCGGTGCCGCCACCTGCGTGGGCGGCGCCATCCGCGACCCGCTCTCGGGCCGCAGCTACGTGTACCAGGCCATGCGTGTCACCGGCGCCGGTGACCCCACCGTCCCGGTTTCCGAGACGCTCGAGGGCAAGCTGCCGCAGCGCAAGCTCGTGACCACTGCCGCCGCCGGCTACTCCAGCTACGGCAACCAGATCGGCCTTGCCACCGGTCAGGTCAACGAACTCTATCACCCCGGTTACGTGGCCAAGCGCATGGAGGTTGGCGCCGTCGTGGGCGCTACCCCGGCAAACCACGTTCGTCGCGAGTGCCCCGCCCCCACCGACAAGATCATCCTGCTGGGCGGCCGCACCGGCCGCGATGGCATCGGTGGCGCCACCGGCTCCTCCAAGACCCAGAACACCGAGTCCATCGAGACCTCGGGTGCCGAGGTCCAGAAGGGCAACGCCCCGGTCGAGCGCAAGCTGCAGCGCCTGTTCCGCCGCGGCGACGCCTGCCGTCTGATCAAGCGCTGCAACGACTTTGGCGCCGGCGGCGTCTCAGTCGCCGTGGGCGAGCTTGCCGACGGCCTGTATGTCGACCTGGACACCGTGACCAAGAAGTACGACGGCCTGGACGGCACCGAGCTCGCTATCTCTGAGTCCCAGGAGCGCATGGCCTGCGCCGTCGCCGACGGTGACGTCGAGGAGTTCATGGGCTACGCCGCCGAGGAGAACCTGGAGGCGACCGTTATCGCCGAGGTTACCGCTGAGCCGCGCATGCGCATGGCCTGGAACGGCGTCGCTATCGTCGACCTGTCCCGCGAGTTCCTCAACTCCAACGGCGCACCCAAGCACCAGGTCGCCCACGTGTGCGCCCGTAGCGTGTGGCAGCCCAGCTGGGCCGGCACCACGCTCGCCGAGCGCATGACCTCGCTCGTCACCGACCTCAACGTCGCTTCCAACAAGGGCCTTTCCGAGCGCTTCGACTCCACCATCGGCGCCGCGACCGTACTCATGCCCTTTGGCGGCAAGACGCAGCTCACCCCCAGCTCGGCCATGGTCGCCAAGTTCCCCGTGGACGGCGAGACCACCACGGCGAGTGCCATGGCATGGGGCTTCAACCCCTATCTGATGGAGGCCGACCAGTTTGCGGGCGCCTACCTGTCCGTGGTCGAGTCCATCGCCAAGCTCGTGGCTGCCGGCTTTGAGCACAAGCGCGCCCATCTCTCCTTCCAGGAGTACTTCGAGCGTCTGCGCACCGAGGCCGAGCGTTGGGGCAAGCCCATGGCTGCCGTCCTGGGTGCCCTCATGGCCCAAGTCGACCTGGGTGCCGGCGCCATCGGCGGCAAGGACTCCATGAGCGGTTCGTTTGAGGACGAGACCGGCGAGCTCAACGTTCCGCCGACCCTGATCAGCTTCGCCGTCGCCGTGGGCAAGGCCGCCCGCGCCGTCTCGCCCGAGTTCAAGGGCCTCACGCACCGCGTCGTCCGCATCGCCCCCGCCACCTATGGCGAGGACTACCGTCCCGACGCCCAGCAGTTGCTCGCCGCGTTTGA
Organism: Collinsella sp.; assembly: GCA_048500675.1. Taxonomy (GTDB): domain Bacteria; phylum Actinomycetota; class Coriobacteriia; order Coriobacteriales; family Coriobacteriaceae; genus Collinsella. The sequence goes on along the minus strand of DBFSAO010000026.1, from coordinate 33,595 downwards.
CGCCGTCGAGGCGCTCACTGCTACCGGCAACGCCCTGGCCATATCCACGCCCGGCTACGGCTGCGGCGCCGAGAGCCTCTTTAAGATGTGCGTCGGTAACCAGATCGGTATCGAGCTTGCCGAGGATGTAGACGTGGAGAGCCTCTTCACCCCGCTCTACGGCAGTTTTATCGTCGAGCTCGCCGAGGACGCCGAGCTGCCCGAGGTCGCCGACGGCGTTGTCGTCGAGCCCCTGGGCACCACCGTCGAGGGCTATGTCATCGACACCGGCTCCGAGGTCATCGAGCTCGCCGAGCTCCAGGAGGCCTGGGAGAGCGGCATCGAGGGCGTCTTCGCCTACCGCAGCGCCGGCGAGACCCCCGAGGTCGAGACCATCGACTTCCGCGCCAAGGATATCCACGTGTACGGCGGCGCCAAGATCGCCCGCCCGCGCGTGATCATCCCCGTGTTCCCCGGCAACAACTGCGAGTACGACAGCGCCCGCGCCTTCCGTGCCGCCGGTGCCGAGGCCGACACCTTCGTGATCAACAACCTCACGCCCGAGGCCGTCGCCGAGAGCACCCACGAGCTTGCCCGCCGCATCCGTGCAAGCCAGATCGTTATGATCCCCGGCGGCTTCTCGGGCGGCGACGAGCCCGACGGCTCTGCCAAGTTCATCACGGCGTTCTTCCGCGCTCCCGAGGTCACCGAGGCAGTCCGCGACCTGCTCAAGGCCCGCGATGGCCTGATGCTGGGCATCTGCAACGGCTTCCAGGCCCTGATCAAGCTCGGCCTGGTGCCCTACGGCGACATCGTCGACGCCACGCCCGATGCGCCCACGTTGACGTTCAACACCATCGGTCGCCACCAGAGCCGTCTGGTGCGCACCCGCATCTCGTCCAACTTGTCCCCGTGGCTGTCGCAGTGCAGCCTGGACGACCCCTATACCGTCGCCATCAGCCACGGCGAGGGCCGCTTTGTCGCCAATGACGAAGTGCTCGCCCAGCTGATCGCCAACGGCCAGGTCGCCACGCAGTACGTGGGCGAGAACGGCAAACCCAGCATGGACCTTTCCGTCAACCCCAACGGCTCCGCACTCGCCATCGAGGGCATCACGAGCCCCGACGGCCGTGTCCTGGGCAAGATGGGCCATGCCGAGCGTCGCGGCGACAACCTGTACTGCAACGTGCCCGAGCATGTCCCCGGCGACAAATTCATGCCGATCTTTGAGAGCGGCGTAGCCTACTTCGCTTAATACGTTTCCATCGGGTACAATCCCCTCGGGTAACAACACCCGCCACCGGCACCCCCGGTGGCGGGTTCTTTTTTGCTTTGCGCGTATAGGAGAAGGACATCATGGAAAGCCGCAAGCCGTATCTCGCCACCCTGCCCGGACTCATCCTGGGCTGTCTCGTTTGCTGCGCGCTCTGGGGCTCCGCCTTCCCCTGCATCAAGATCGGCTACGGCCTCTTTGGTATTCCCGCGCACGACAGCGCCTCGCAGCTGCTCTTCGCGGGCCTGCGCTTCACCCTTGCCGGCATGCTGGTCATTGTTGGCATGAGCGTGGCCCAGCGCCGACCGCTCGTTCCGCAAGCGCGCGATATCAAGCCCATCTGCATCTTGTCGCTCTTCCAGACTATCGGGCAGTACTTCTTTTTCTACCTGGGCCTCTCGCGCGCCAGCGCCATGTCGAGCTCCATCATCGAGGCCAGCGCCAACTTCCTCGCAATCCTCTTTGCCGCCCTGGCATTTCACACCGAGAAGCTCAATGCGGCCAAAGTGCTCGGCTGCGTACTGGGCTTTGCCGGCGTCGCGCTCGTCAACCTTTCGAGCGCGGACGGCACCTTTGGCTTTACGCTCGACGGCGAGGGTTTTATCCTAGCCTCCACCGTCGCGGGTGCCCTTTCGACCTGCCTGATCGGTATCTTCTCGCGTGAGCACGACGGCGTCTTGCTTGCCGGGTGGCAGTTCTTGGTCGGCGGCCTGGTCCTCACCGCCATCGGCTTTTTGATGGGTGGCGCGCTCTCCCCCACGGCGATTGCCCCCGCCATCGCGCTCATCATCTACATGGCGCTTATCTCCGCGGTCGCCTACTCGCTGTGGTCGCGCCTGCTTGCCGTCAACCCCGTCAGCCGCGTCTCGGTCTTTGGGTTTATGAACCCCGTCTTTGGTGTGCTGCTGAGCGCGCTGCTGCTCGGCGAGGGCGCTGGCACGAGCCCCATTACCGTCATCGTTGCCCTGCTGTTGGTCTGCGGCGGCATCATCATCGTCAACAAACCCAAAAAAGCCTAGCGAGCTCACCTTTTTAAAGAGGGCGTTCGCACACTTTAGCTCAATGGAGCACACTGATTCTCGTTGATTTCGTACCGAGCCGCGGCGGCAGACGCTCGTCTTGCCGCACCGCGCCTGGGCGTTATGGCCGGTGGCCCCCGCAAACGCAAAAAGGGCGCACGACCATCGCAACGGTCGTGCGCCCTTTTTTCTAGCGTATCTGGGCGCCGGCTTTCTTTTTCTCGGCCTTGACGCGGTAGAGTTCCGCGTCGGCAGCGCGAAGCAAGTCTTGCCAGGTATCGACGCCATCACCAACCCGTGCGTAGCCGATGGACATCCGCAACAGATACGGAACCTCGGCGCGCGCGAGCTCGTCGTTAATCGCCGAACACAGATCTATGATGTCCTGTTCCGCTGCTGCCTTTTGGAGCACCACGAACTCATCGCCACCATAACGTGCAATAAAGCCACCAGACGCCGAGCAGACTTCTTTGAGCGCAGCGGATATGACCTGAAGAGCGTGGTCGCCCTCCACATGCCCATAGCGATCGTTAATCTGCTTAAAGCCGTCGGCGTCCATCATGAGCAGATACACATCTTCGGCCTGATCCACATTTGAGAAGAGCGACAGCATATAGGTCTCAAAACGGTTGCGATTGTTGAGGCCAGTCAACGGGTCGGTCGAGATGAGTTGCTCCTGGCAGATAATGTAGAGCAGCAACATGCTAATCATTATGCCGACACAAAGGCCAGGCACCGAGTATACGATCTGAAAGGTACCGCCCACCAGGGCCGGAATGGCGAAAAATGCCAAGGTTCGATAGATAGCCTTCGTCTGCAGGCTCTCGACCCTGCGAGATTGCACAAACGCATGCAGGGACGTATGTATAACGTAACAGTAGCTGACAATGGGCTGGATCATATAGGCAAAGCCGCGACGATACACGCCCTGCGAATCGATATAGAACAAGGCGTGCGTCCAGTAACTGGTAAAAGCCAGCACGACCACCAGAGCCGTAGGCAACGTTACAAGCACCACCCTATAGCGCGAGGTCACAAGGCGAGAGCCCTGCATCGTCTCGGAATAGATAAACCAAATGAGACACGCGATGGCAAAGAGCGAAAACGAAACCGCGTTGGAAATCCAGTTGGCAGCAATACCCAACGTGCCGTCCGCACCATCCGAAAGCGTCCAGATCATATCGAATAATATGTACGCGGCAGAGGTGTAGCCAAGCATGCTAAACAATAGCTGCAGGGTGCTCGAGAACAAGGAGCGACGACTTCGCGCGGCAAGCCCGATAAGAACAATCATGCATAGCAGGAATATCTCAATCTTGAGTGCCTTAACCACTAGACGCCATCCCTTCAATATCCGAATGGTCAGAATCGCCCAATTCGAATCAGGGCAATAAACACCCCTTTACTCCGCAGGGGTAAAGGGAATCACAGCAAAGCGCCCGAACATCACTGCAAAACAGTTTCTGTTCGGGCGCTCGGACGGCGCGAATTGCACGCCGGAATCAATTATCGGTAACGGCCGTTACTCGCCGTCGATGTCGGTCGCGACGGCCTCCTCGATGGCCTCGACACCGGCAGGCGACAGGTCCTCCTTGCCCTGGCAGAACTTCTTGTCGACCCAGCCGGTCAGAATCGGAGCCATGATTGCCGTGATGATAACGGCAGTGGCGATCTGGGCGTACGCGGTGGGCGCAAGCTCGGCGTAGCGCGGCGCGACCTCGGCGAGAGCAACCGGCGTGGTCATAGCCGTGCCGGCGATGGTGGAACAAGCCACGGCAGCCTTGCCGTTACCACCGCACAGGTGCTCGAACGCAAAGGTGATGGGACCGACGACAAACAGCGTGACAAGACCCAGCAAGATGCCGGAAATACCACCGGTGATAAAGCTCGACAGGCTCATGGACGCGCCAAGCTGAAATCCGATGACGGCAATCGCAGGGTTGGCACCGGGAACTAGCAGGTTCTTGATAAACGGGAACAGGTTGCCCAGAACCATGCCGATAACGAGCGGCAAAATGGAGCCGATGATAGTACCGACAGGGATGTTGGCAAGGCCCGAAACACCGAGGATGATCATCGTGACGGCGGGGCCGGCCGTAAAGAACAGGATACCGACGGCGCCCTGCTCGGACTCATCGCCGAACTCGCCCATGATGCCCGTATAGAGCGCCATGTTGCAAAACGTAATGCCGCCGATGATAGACACGGAGCTCAGACCCAGGAAGTTATCGTTAAAGAAATATGCCACGCCCAGGCCGAGAGCCGCTGCGACGACCAGCTTGGGAATCAGCACGACGATGCCGGTCTTGATGGCGCCCGGCGTGGACTTGAAGCTGATGCCGGCGCCCACAAACAGCAGGATCGCGGCGACGATGGTATTGGAGCCACCGCGGCAGGCAGCCGTAAAGAAGCCGCCGACCTCAAAAACCTGCGGGCAGAAGGTGTTGAGCAAAAGACCGACGATCATCGGATAGATCATGATGTCGCCCGGAATGCGCGGGACCTTGAATTTCTTTTGCTCGTTGGTGGTTGCTTCCTGTGCCATGAAACCCCATTTCCGCTGACGGGGTACAAAAGCCCACGTCACGCTTTGCTACAGTAAAGTTTGACCATGGTACCAGAAGAAATAGACCAGCTCGGTGAAAAATTCGACAAGTTGGGATGGAACGAGATTCGGCGCCCGCGACGTCACCCCTATATAAGGCTCAAGACGATATAGAGTACGATGCCCGAGACGCAGCACCACAGCATCGATTTTGTCTTGACCGCCACGACCACGACGCCGGCGGCCGCAATCCAGGGAACCAAGGCAGGCCAGAGTCCCGCGTCGAACGCGCCGGGGCTCACCAAGTCGTTGGCGACCAGCGCGGCAAAGGCAGCGGGCGGGATATAGCCCAGGGCCTCGGTAATGCGGGGCGACAGGGTCCGCCCGCGCAAGGCGAACGCCGGCGCGATGCGAAAGAACGCGATAGCAGCCCACGACGACAGCCACAGAACCAAGAACTCGTTAACGGGCATCGCGGGCACCTCTTCCGTCAAATACAGCATCGCACGCCAACGCAATGGCAATGCCGGCCACGACGCTTGCCGGCACGGCAATATTCGTGAGGCCCAAGAACTTGCATACGGCGACGGACACCGCGCCCGAAACCGCCGCGACAACGTTGCCGCGCGACAGCCGCTGCGAAAAGAGCAGGCAGATAAAGAGTGAGGTGCAGACAAAGGCTGCAATGGCGGTGGGAACATCGACAACGGCGCCGATGATGGCGCCCGTCGTACACGAAACGCCCCATGTTGCGATAAGGATCACGTTGAGCACGAAGGACTCACGCGGGCCCCAATCCTCCCCTTCAACCAACTTGGCAAGCGAGATGCCGTATGCCTCCTCGGTAAGTGTCGCGGCAACAGCCAGCGTCTGACGCTTCGAGGCACCCCTCAGATGCGGTGCGATCGATGCCGAGTAAAGCGCAAAGCGCGAGGAGATTGCGGCGACGCTCGCGACGATCGATGCTGCAGGCACACCCGCCAGCCACAGGTTGCAGATCATAAACTGCCCGCTGCCCGTCACAAACGTGCTGCTCAGGGCAAAGACCATCCAGGGCTCCATTCCCGTCTGCCCCATGATCATTCCGCACGGCGCGCCTATTGCAACATAGGTAAGCATCACCGGCCAGACGGTTCTAACGATTTTGAGCACCATACGCTTCTCATCCTGACAAGGTCTCCGAGCCGCATGTAGCGATACGGCAGAATCATCATCCGACAGCAACCGAGTTCACCTACAATTGCCACCGGATCGAAAGACACAACTTTTTAGGAAGTCATTATGACAGCTATCGATCGAGACCGGGCGCGCGCGGCCTTCAAAAGCTACACCGATGCCTACGACGCCACCAACCCACGCATCGCGCTCAAAATCGAGCATACGTACCACGTGGCCGAGGCATGCGATGCCGTAGCGCGCGAGCAGGGCTGGTCGTCAGAAGATATTGACCTGGCATGGCTTTGCGGCCTGCTACACGATATGGGCCGCTTTGAGCAGCTGCGACGCTGGGACACCTTTAAGGACGTCGAGAGCATGAGCCATGCGGCGCTGGGCATCGAGGTCCTCTTTGGCGAGAATCCCGCCGATGCACCCGCCGTAACGAGCATCCGCGACTTTATCGATGACCCGGCAGAAGATGAGCTCATCCGAGCGAGCATTGCCTATCACAGCGATTTCCGTCTACCCGCGCAGCTCGACGAGCGCACGCGGAGCTTCTGCGATATCGTGCGCGATGGCGACAAGATCGACATTATGCGCACCATCGCCGACAGCACTGTCGACACTATCCTCAAGGTGGACGAGAAGACGTTTCTCGGCAGCCGTTTCTCGTCGCCGACACTTGCCGCCTTTGACGAGCACCGCTGCGTCGCACGCGATGAACGCAACGAGCCCGCAGACTACCTGGTGGGACTCATCTGCTTTATGTTTGAGCTCGTCTATCCAGCAAGCCGCGCGCTGGCGCGCGAACAGGGCGATATCCACCGCCTGCTCGACGCGCCCTTTGGCATTACGCGGCCCTTTACCGACCCCGCCACGCAGGCGACTTGGAGCCGCCTAAAGGACGAGATGCGCGACTGGCTGGCGCGCGCCTAGCGCTCAAGCTGGGCCAGCAGCTCCTCGACGACCTCGACGGCGTCCCCAACAACCTTGTACTGGGCAGCACCAAAGATGGGGGCATCCGGGTCCTCGTTGATGGCGATGATGCACTCCGCCCCACCGATGCCGGCAAGATGTTGGATGGCGCCCGAAACACCGATACTCACGAGAAGCCTGGGCGAAACCGATACGCCCGTCTGGCCAATCTGGTGGCGATACTCCAGCCAACCCGCCTCCACGACGGGACGCGTGCAACCAAGCTCGGCACCCAGAGCCTCGGCGAGCCTTCGCATCAACGGCAGGTTTTTCTTGGAACCAATGCCGCGACCCACCACGACCAGGCGCTCGGCATTGGCGATCGAGGGCTGCTGTCCCCACTCCTCGGCGGGAATCGAGATCTCGACACGAGCCTTAGCATCATCCGCAAGCGATATCTGGGTGATCGTGCCAGAGCGGCCGTAGTCGAAGTCGGGAGCCTTAAAGATACCGGGGCGCACCGTTGCCATCTGCGGACGGTGGTTGGGGCAAATGATGGTGGCCATCAGGTTGCCGCCAAACGCCGGACGCGTCTGTTGCAGCAGTCCCGTCTCTGTATCCATCGAAAGTACGGTGCAGTCAGCCGTAAGGCCCGTCTGCAAACGCACGGCAACGCCGGGTGCCAGTTCGCGACCAAAAGCGGTCGCACCGTATAGGATGGCCTCGGGTTTGCGTTCGGCTACCAAATCGCAGATCAAGCGGGCGTAGACCTCCGCATCGTTTTGGCGCAGGCGCTCGTCGCGACAGGCCAGGACTTCGTCGGCGCCCGCGCAAACCAGATGCTCCAGGTCCCCGAGCGAGCCCTCGGGGCTCATGCCGACCAGTGCCACCAGACGGCAGCCGCGAGCATCGGCAAGCTCGCGCCCCTTGCCCATAAGCTCATAGGCAACGGGAGTCACCGTATCGTGCTCGTCGGTCTGCACGAAGACCCAAATGTCTCGATATGCATCAAGGTCCACCGCACCAGCGGCCTCGTCACACTCGATCGAGATAGCGTTGACAGGGCAGGCGTCGACGCACCCACCGCATAGGATACAGCCGTCGGTTACGCGGGCGCATCGGTTGGGACGCTCGCCCTCCACTACGATGCCGCCCGAGGCGCAGGCGCGAACGCAGCGACCGCAGCCGATACAGGCTTCGCTATCGATAATCAGTCCGCTCATCTATGCCATCCCCTCGATGATCTTGGCAAGTTTTGCCGCCTGCTCGGACGCCGTTCCGTCAACGGCCTCGCACGTTTGGTCACGGTCGGGCACAAACGAGCGCACGACCTGTGTCGGCGACCCGGCAAGACCGCAACGCGCGGGGTCGGCGTTCACGTCGGCGGCACTGACCACGCGCACGTCCGCCTCCTCCGCCGCGCGGATACCGGCAATACTCGGCATACGCAACTGGCCAATCTCCTTGGCAGTCGTCATCGCGCACGGCATCTCAAGGTACACCGTCTCCTCGCCGGCATCGCATCCGTGAACGAGCGCCAGCGAGCCACAGGTCGTAAAGCCCGCGCTCTGCACGCAGCTCACATCGGTCACGCAGGGAATATCAAAGGCACCGGCAAGCTCGGGACCAATCTGGGCCGTATCGCCATCCACCGCCATCTTGCCGCAGATGAGCAGGTCGAAGTCCTCGTCGAGCGCCTCGATGCCGCACTTGAGGGCATAGGTGGTTGCCAGGGTATCGGCACCTGCAAAGGCGCGATCGGTCAGCAGCAGCGCGTCGTCGGCGCCTCGAGCGATGCAGTCGCGCAGCAGCGACTCGGTCGCGGGGATGCCCATCGACACCACCGTCACGCGCACATCCATGCCAAAGCCGATAAAGTCGTCCTTCAGCGCCAGCGCGCATTCCAAAGCGCTCGCGTCAAAGGGATTAATGACCGCCTGTTTGCCATCGCGCACGATGGTATTGGTCTTGGGGTCCATCTTGACCTCGGTGCTTCCCGGCACGGCCTTGACGCACACCACCATATGGAAATCGCTCATCTTCACGCGCCCCCTTTCTGGACGAGCTCATCCAAGAGCTTCTCCGAAAACAGGTTACCGCGGCCCAGCTGCCCGGCAGGATCGAGCTGGAGCTTGAGCCGTGCCGACTCGACCATGGCCTCGTGACCGTACATCGTCTCCAAGAAGCCCGCCTTGATCTTGCCGACACCGTGTTCGGCGGAGACGGCGCCGCCCATGACCGTGACCTCGGAAGCCCACCGGGCAAAGAGTTCTCCGCCGCGGCGGTATTCCTGCGCATCGCGCGGCAGAATGTTCACATGCAGATGGTTGTTACCGATGTGCCCCCAGGCGGCAGATTCAAGCCCACTTTCGGCCAACGTGCGGCGATAAAGGGCGATGACATCGGCCAAGCGTGCATTGGGCACCGACATGTCCGAGCCCAGTTTGGTGATGGCGGGATCCGTGCGGCGGCGCTCGTCGATGAGCATGTTGACGCTCTCGGGCACCGCATGGCGGAAGAACCGCTGGCATTCGCGATCGACCTCGGTGCGCGCAACCCAGGTCGCGTCGTCGCGGCCACCCGCAAGCTCCAGTACCCACCCCAAGTGATACAGCTCCTCAGTCGCCTGAACTTCGTCGTCGCAGTCGAGCTCCACGTAGACACAGACCTTGGCCTCTTTGTCGAGCGCCGGCAGCGAGGCAAACGCCGTCGACTGCTCGCGCTGGCGACGTAGAATATCCAGGGCGCCAGCGTCGAAGTACTCGATGGCAGCCGCATGGGACAGGACGGGACGCACGGAATCGGTGAAGGACACGGCCTTGTCTTCGCTGTCAAAGAAACAGCTCACGCCCCAAACGACCGCAGGCGCCGCCTGCAGGGCAATCTCGAGCTCGGTGATGACGCCGATTGTGCCACACGCACCGATAAACAATTCGATGGCATCCATATCGTCAGCAACGAAATAGCCCGAAGCATTTTTGGTCTTGGGCATGGTGTAGTCGGGAAGGTCAAGCTCGAGTGCACGGCCCACTGCCGTCACGAGCGACAGGTGGCGGCCCTGGGCAAAAGCCTCGCCGCGCTGAAGCTCAAGCAAATCACCATCAGCCAGCGCGACGTGGAGTCCCGTGATATGCGGGCGCATGGGGCCGTAGGCGTAGCTGCGGGCACCGGAGGCGTTACATGCCGCCATGCCGCCCAGACAGGCAGACGCCTCGGTGGGATCGGTGGGAAAGAACTGCTCGGGGGCCTCTTGAAACTCATCGTAGGCCTTAAGCGATGCCTGGTCCCAACCAGCGGTCGGCAGCACCTTCTTGCTCAGCTGCTTGCGCAGCTCCGAGAGCACAACGCCCGGCTCCACGCGCAGCAAAAATTGGCCTTGTTCATCGCGGCGAAGGCCCAAGTAGCGATTCATACGGGAAGTATTGAGGATATGCCCGCCGTGGGGCACGGCACCGGCGGCAAGGCCGGTTCGGGCGCCCTGAACCGTTACCGGGACACGCTCGGCATGGAGCTTTTCCAAAATGGCACGGACCTCGTCTTCCGTTGTCGGAAACGAGATGCTCGATGCTTCGCCCGATGCGCGAGATTCATCGCGGCCATACTCTTCGAACTCGTCGGTGAAGGGTTTGATGGTTACAGACACGCGAACTCCCCCTTTAGCTAACTACAGTGTTTGCAGGGAGATGTTACCGCATCGTTTCGTCGACGTGTTCGAGACCGTCTCCATAATTGGCGATTTTTACGTTCGTGCAATTCGGCGAGCGGCTGGATTTCCTCGGCAGACGATGCTTTTAACACATATGGCCCCGCCGTCACTGACCGCGCGATTGCCGCTCGAAAAAAGTTGGAGTATTTTTTGCCGCCTTTTACCTGCGGAGACGCCAATCCGTCAAGCATTTGGTCAGCAATTGGTCAAGTAACGGCTGATACGGTCGGCATCGACAGCCAAAACCGACAGAAGTTTTGGCCCCAGAAGCAGGGAGGTTCCCATGGCATATTACTGGCCCCAGTACGGCATCGCCATCGAAGTCGACGACGGTCCCCGTCTCCTGCCTTTCGACGAAGAGGCATTCCCCGATACGACGGTCTACCACGTTACCACCGATGTGATCTGCGACCCCGAGTCGTTCTCGGCGCTCGCCCACCGCATCGCGCATATCCACGACATCGAGCTCCCTCCCGACTTCGACGAGCTTGTCTACTCACGCCGCCTGATGCTTCACATGCTCTTTGGAGCGAACCCGTCCACCTTTGCGCGCATCTATACCGCCAAGGATGCCGCATGAGCGCGAAGAAGCCACCCCACTTTGCAGGCCTGGGTCGTCGCAAGAAGCTCATCGTTGCCTGCTTGGCCATCGTCTGTGCCCTTGTCGCCGTAGGACTATACGCTTGGCAGTCGCAGCCCGTACCCGAGGCGGGCGCTTCGGTTACGACGGCCGAGGGCAAAACGCGTCAGGAAATCCAAGATGAGCTCGACGCCATAGTCCGCGACAACATGATGACGATTTCGGTCGCACCGGTCGCTCAGCTGCAGGAGGACGGCAAGCTGCGCGTCAACGTGCAAAACGTCCAAGACAATAAATTTCCCCAGCGATTCCGCGTCATCCAAAACGACGAGACCATGTACGAATCCGGTGTGGTCGAGACCGGCAAGACAATCGAAACGTGCCCCGCCGGCGACATCAAAGAAGGCGAGGCGTACATCGAGATCCAGGCACTCGATGCCAAGACCCTCGACAGCCACGGCAATCCGACACGTGTCAAGGTGCGGGTTGAGCAAGCCGAGAACTAGCTTTTCCGGCCGACGCGGCACCGCACGCAATTCACCAGCATTCGTCCAATCATCGCGGGGACGGCCCGCGGCGAATAGAAAGGAACGACCATGGACATCACCAGGAACATGAACGGAGCCAGAGCGCTCGTCGTGGGCGCGGGGCTCGCGCTCGCGCTCGCAATGGGCGCCGCCCCGACGCCAGCTATGGCGGCCGGGCGCGTTGGAACCACGAAAGTAATGGTCAGGACCGAGATCGACAACGTTGAGTTCAAAGTTCCGACGGTTATTCCCTTCGTCGCCAAGGCCGACGGCACGCTTCAGGGCCCCTCAGAAGACGCGACCACCATCGACAATCATTCGGCCTACGGCATCCATGTCACCAACATGAAGATCGACGCCATGAACACCTGGACCATTGCTGCCGACGCCAAAGCCGGAACCGCACAGAACTCCATCGACTTTAAGGTCGGCCCCGACGGCGCACTCCAGAACGCCAGCGCCGCAATGCAGGAGACGGGCCTCGATCTTTCCAAGAACGCAGCCTTCGACATGGGCTACCAGGGCATTGCCGGCGGCACGGACAAAATTAAGCTCAAGACAAGCGGAAACGTCGCCCGCGTCACGCGCGACATCTTCCGCGTAACCGGCGAAGGCGATCAGGTTGCAACGATCACCTGGACGGTCGAGCCCGGTGCGCACACGGCATAAGGCCGTCGCCCTGGCCGCCGCCGTCAGCATCCTAGCGTTTGGGCCAGCCATGGCCTTTGCCCAGCAAGAACAGGCGCAGGCCGCCACGCAAGTGACGGTCGACCTCTCGGAGCTCGACCGCAGCGACCGCGAGGAACCGTTGGCGCAGACAGGCGACAAACGATGGCTCTTGGCAGCAGGCGCCGCAGCAGCAGGCGCGGGAACCGCCGGCCTCGGTCTGCACATCAAACACAGCCAGAAACAAAACATGAACAGGCCGCACTAAATTAGCTAAGGAGACCCCATGGCATCGAAGAACCTTTTGCCCGTCGTCGCACTCTGCGGCGCGCTCGCAACCGGAACGCCTGTCGCCGCTTGGGCGACTCCTGTCATGGCAGACTCCTTACCAGCGGCCCTAAGCTCCGCACCAAATCCGTCGAGCGCCATTGCGTGCAAGCGTTTTTCGATCGCACAGGCCGCAATCTCAACCTCGGGATGCCTTCGTCGTAATACGGACGGCTCGATAGTCGTGGATATCAATCGTTCGAACAAGGCAAACGGCTCCCAGGCGGGGTGCGCCGTCTGCACGTGGCGCTCGGTTGCGCTCGATGCAGATGGCGATCCATGCAATTTAGAGCTGCGCATCGACATCGCTTCGGTCGATGACTCGGCGAACGGAGCGAAGGTCGCCTTCGACGGTACGTTTTTTGAGAAAGGAGGCGGTATATGTCTGGGCTGCGCCGCCGCGAATGCAGACGACACGCAGCCCACCCTCTCATTCACGGCATCGTTGCGGCTGACCAAAGCCGGTACCGATGCCATCGCGGCGGGAGAAGCGTCTCTGCTGTTCTACGCCGTCAGTACCAAAGACACAGACGCTCATTTCGAGAAGCCAGCCGGATCACTCAGCCTTACACGAGGGATAGAGGCAGGCCCTATTGAAATCGATGCCCGCGCGCAAAGCAGGCAACGCATTCTTGCCGACCCGGCGCTTCTCGAAATGGAGTGGAACGGATCCGGAGCCATCGGAATTCTCCCCTCCGCGTTTGACGCCAAGACGCTCCCCCCAAACGACGAACCCATCAACGCAACCATACAAGAAGAGAGCGCGGACAAAGAAGCAGGCGCGGGCGACACGCCGTCGCCGACAAACAGCGTCCCAGCTTCTTTCGAAGCGCCGAATGAGCCCGCTGCCGATCCAAACGATCCCGAGTTCGCGGACAGTCTGGGGCTTGCTGATCCTCAAGAGATCGATGAAGGCAACTGCTGCGTGCTTGCCGCGCTCGACCACACAGAGGTCGTCGACGCTGCGAACATCGAAGTTGCCGCCGCCAATCAGCCCGTCCGCAAGTCAGCCATCATCGCATTTCCTGAATCCATCGAAGTCGTCTTTTTGCCATCGGGCGAGGTCGTGGCCCCAACACTGCTCACCTTGTTGGGCGCCAAGAATACTCGAAACGAAATTAAAAAGGTCACGGTTGTCGACCCTGCAACCACCGCCAAGCTGCGTTTATACGCCGTTGCTCCAGACGGAGGCAAGACCTTAGAATTCGATGGTGACACACTCCTAGCCTGGCGACGTCTGGACATTATGCAAGACGTCTCGTATCAGATCGAACTCGAAGGGTTTGATCGTGCCCGCGATGCCAATATCATTGCCGCGGCTATTGAATCCCCACAGCGGCTTATGACACTGCGCTTTGAATACTATCCCTATGTCCCGACAACCACCTGAGGCTTAAATGCTGCGCGTCGTTGCTAATGCCACTTATATAACGTATTAGATGAGTCGCGATGTACCTCGCATTCCACTCTGCTACGATTGCCACGTTGGCATCAATACGGGAGGGCTCATGCCGGGCTTGGGAACAATCATCAACGTTGTGCTTTTGATTGCGGGCGGTCTTTTGGGATTAGCGGGCGGCCGCTTCATTACACCGCGCATCCAAGACACGCTCATGAAAGCATCGGGGCTGTGCGTCCTGTTTATCGGCCTTGGCGGCACCATGCAAAAGATGCTCCTTATCGATGGGAAGGCGCTGGCGACCACCGGTACCACCATGCTCATCGTCTCATTTGCGGTCGGTTCGCTCATCGGCGAGGCCGTCAACTTGGAAGCCGCCATCGAGAACCTTGGCGAATGGCTCAAGCGCAAGACTGGCAGTGAGGGCGATAACGAGTTCACCAACGCTTTTGTCTCGACTTCACTCACCGTGTGCATTGGCGCCATGGCCATTGTGGGATCGATCCAGGACGGCCTGCTCGGCGACTGGTCAACGCTTGCCCTCAAGGGCGCACTGGACTGCATCATCGTCTGCACCATGACGGCCTCGCTTGGCCGCGGCTGCATCTTCTCGGCCCTGCCCGTCGCCGTGTTCCAGGGGACGATCACGTTGTTTGCCGGCGCGCTCTCCCCCATCATGACCACAGCGGCCCTCAACAGCCTTTCGCTCGTAGGCTCCATGCTCATCTTCTGCGTCGGCGTCAACCTCATCCGTCCTCAGACCTTCCGTACGGCCAATATGCTTCCCTCCGTCGTCATCGCCGTCATCTACGCCCTCCTGTTCTAAATCTATCTACGCAGCAGTATCTCGAACACCTGTTTGATGCTGTGCTATGATATGAGGTCACCGAAGCTGCGTTAGGAGAGGAGAAGCGGTGGCCGACCAGGACATCAAAATGCTCATCGAGCGCATTATGGCCGAGGCTCGGACCCATCAGTCCGCCCGTTTCTCAAACGAAATCTACGCAGACGAGCCGATTCTCAAAACCGGCCGACAGATGCAGAATTTCCTCCCCGACCAGTACCGCAAAATGCGCGAGATATCGCGCTGGCAGGATGACCCCAAGGGCGGTGCGGGCCGCTGGCTTTCGGAAGCCGAGCTTTTTTACCGCCAGGGCCTGCTGATGGCCGACTTTGAGGACGACTGTCCCTACAACGGCACCTTTAAGTCGTACTTTCCCACCTACAACGCCATGAGCGACCGGCAGCTGCGCGGCTACTTTACCTGGCGTGCCCAAGTGCGCCGCGGAACCGTCGAGGAAACGTCTACGTCCTTTGCCTTCCTGTATCTCTATGAGCTGATCTGCGGCATCGGCGTTGATGACCCGCTCGATGGCTTTAGCAAGATCAAGGCCTTTTGGGATGCCTACCGTGCCTTCGAGCCCGGCATCGACCGGTTTGCACGCGTGTGGTTGCAGGACTACGCCGTGTTCCACGGGCTCGACCCCAAGCTGCTTCGCGACTCTAAAACCGTCATGTTCGATAACGCCCTTATCGAGCTGCGGCGCGCGGCTCGAGACCTTGTACCAGCACAGGCACCGTCCGGCCAGACCCCTAAGCGTCGCAAAACCTCCGAGCCCACGCTCCCCCTTCCGCCCGACGAGGCAGGCGAGGAGCGACTCATGACCGCTATAAACGCCCTCTCCACGTACAACCTGAATAACTCACGGCTCGACCGTTCCCACCATCGCGACCTGCGCCACGTGGCATGCGCCGTGTATGTCCGTATGGCGCGCTACTATGACACGCACCGAAAGACCGGCATCGTAGCGAGCTTGTTTGGGGAGGAGACGGCCATGCCCTACACCATGTTTGCCTCGGCCGTATTCTTTGCGCCCGAGCGCCACGAGGACTGCGAATACCGCCTGGATCCTATCCATATCTACCGTTGCCAAAACGGCTTTTGGGAATGCATGCGTATCCACGGCAGCAGGCAAAAGAGCAGCAAACTCGGCGAAATGATGCGCGCCTGCGACCAACGCCTACGCCTGGCGCTGGACCCCGCCCACCCCCTAAAGGAGGAGAAGGTCCCCAAATATCTGACCAAGATCATCGATGACGAGATCGTGGCATGGCTTTCGTGGGATGCCGCGCACCAGCCCGTCAAGATCGATATCGATTTGAGTCAGCTGGGACACATTCGGAGCGCCGCCGCACAAACGCGTGAGGCGCTTTTGATCGATGAGGAGCGCGAGGACGATGTGCTCGCAGAGGTCGATACGGTGGACTCCGAGCAGCCGAAAGCCGAGCCCGCAGCAGACGCGTTTGTCGAGCCGGTCACGGCGGCCGCAGAGCAGGACGAGGCCGACGAGCCAACCATTTCCACCGAACAGTTTGGTGTCGTGGCGCCGCTTCTTGCGCCGACGCCCCCGCGCGCAGCGGCTGCGCCCACTGACGCCGCGAGCGAACTCGCACCCGCCGCAACCGCGTATCTGCGCGCACTGCTCGAGCAGAACGCAGCGCAAGCGACATCGGCAGTGGCGCACTCGGGCCAGAGCGAGGACATGCTCGTCGATAGCATCAACGAGGCGCTCTTTGACCTGGTGGGTGACACCGTAATTGAATTTGGCGCGGCAGGACCGCAAATTATCGAGGACTACGAAGCAGACGTGAGAGGATACCTAGACTATGAGTGATACCGCATCCGCAGCACCCCGCGTGCCCAAGCGCGTCGCCGCCGTCATTCTCAACTCGCTCAAGGGCGGCGTGGTCCCGCGCATCGGCCTTCCCTACATCACCGTAGGGCGCGAGGTCGAAATCCGCGCCCTGCTCACCGACCTGAGTCTCATCGCCGACGGCGGCGCGAGCTTCCGCTTTCTGGTCGGTCGCTACGGAGCCGGCAAGAGCTTTTTGCTCCAGACCATCCGCACGCACGCCATGGGCGAGGGATTCGTCGTCGCCGATGCCGACCTGTCACCCGAGCGCCGCCTACAGGGCGGCCAGGGGCAGGGCCTTGCCACCTACCGCGAGCTCATCCGCAACATATCGACTAAAACGCGCCCCGAGGGCGGTGCGCTCAACCTAATCCTCGATCGCTGGGTCGCCTCGTGTGCCGATGCCGATGAGTCTGCCGTCAATGCCCAACTGGCCCCGCTCGAGGAAATGGTCCACGGCTTCGACTTCGCCCGTATGCTCCGCCGCTACCGCGCGGCCGTATCCGAGGGCGACGAAGAAGCTATGAGCCGCGTGACCAAATGGATTCGCGGCGAGTACCGCACCAAGAGTGAGGCACGCGCCGAGCTGGGCTCCTCGACCATCATCAGCGATGACGACTGGTACGACTACGTTAAGCTCATTGCGCGCTTTTTGGTCTGCGGCGGCTACAAGGGCATGCTGGTGCTCATCGACGAGCTCGTGAATCTGTATAAGATTCCCAACGCCATCACGCGCCAATACAACTACGAGAAGATCCTAACCATGTACAACGACACGCTCCAGGGCAAGGCGCAGTACCTGGGCATGATCATGGGCGGCACGCCAACCTCCATCGAAGACCGGCGCCGCGGTGTGTTCTCCTACGAGGCCCTGCGCAGCCGACTCGCTCAGGGCCGCTTTGCGCGCGAGGACCTTAAGGACATGCTCGCGCCCATCATCCGTCTGCAGCCACTCACCTACGAGGAGCTGCTGGTGCTCATCGAAAAACTCATGCAGATCCATGCCGGCTACTTTGGCTGGACGCCCACGCTTACCGAGAACGACTTGGTGGACTTCCTCAAGATTGAGTTTGGCCGCGTGGGAGCCGACACGCATCTGACGCCGCGTGAGGTCATTCGTGACTTTATCGAGCTGCTCGACATCCTATGCCAAAACCCCGACGCCAACGTGGCCGAGCTACTGCAAAGCGTCGGCGGCGACGCGCTGGCGCCGGCAACAGCAACAGGCGACACCGGCACCGCAAGCGGCGACCGCAATTTCGCCGAATTCACCATCTAACCTGCCAAAAAGGGACAGGTTTATTTTGGCAGGCTTTATCTGGGCAAACGTCGAGGCAGTAATGCAGCAAGCCACTGCCCACCGCGTTGAGAGATTCGTTTTTGAAAGGAGGCCCCGTGAACGCCTTTGACCGCTACGCCCCGTTTATCCAAGACTTCATCTACTCCCACGATTGGGAGAGTCTACGCTCCATCCAGGTTGCAGCAGCTGATGCCATCTTTAACACTCAGGACAATGTGCTCCTGACGGCATCCACGGCTTCCGGCAAAACCGAGGCAGCCTTCTTTCCCATCCTGACCGAGTTTTGGGAGAACCCGCCCGCGAGCGTTGGCGCCCTCTACATCGGCCCCCTCAAGGCACTCATCAATGATCAGTTCGTCCGCCTCAACGACCTGTGCGAAGAGGCCGATATCCCCGTCTGGCACTGGCATGGCGATGTTTCGCAGTCGCACAAGGCTAAGCTCATCAAAAAACCGAGCGGTATCTTGCAGATTACGCCCGAGTCGCTCGAGGCGCTCCTGATCCATAAGCACATGGCAATCCCTCGTATGTTCTGCGACCTGCGCTATGTGGTTATCGACGAGGTTCATTCGCTCATGCGCGGCGACCGCGGCGGTCAGACGCTCTGCCTTATCGAGCGCCTCTCGCGCATGGCGGGCGTGCAGCCCCGCCGCATCGGCCTTTCTGCCACCATCGGCGACCCCGAGCGCACGGGCGCCTTTCTCTCACAGGGAACAGGACGCGATTGCATCATCCCCCGCTTTGAGGAACCGCGCCGCGTGTGGCGCATCTCCATGGAGCACTTCTACAACTCGGGTCCCCAGGCACAGCAGCGGGGATTCGAGAGCACGGGTCCACAAGAAGCCGAGATGCTTGCTTGCGAGCGTATTGAGCCGGCGGCGCCCGCGGCGCTGCCGGCTGGCGCCCAAGACGTGCGCCACAGCGGACAGCTTACACAGGAGGAACGCCGTCAACGTCGTGAGCGGGCACGGGGCAAGGCCGCTCCCAAAGACCGTCGCACTTCTTCGGCCCCCGAGGGCGAAGTCGATATCCCCCGGGCCGATGAGCAGGAGCTCCTCAACCCCACCGACACCGCGCCCGAAAACGCCGATCCCGGCATGGGCTATATCTTTGAACACACCCGCGGGCGCAAGTGCCTGGTCTTTGCCAACTCGCGCGAGGAGGCAGAGGCCGTGTGCTCCATGCTGCGCAGCTACTGCGAGAGCCGGCACGAGCCCGACCGTTTTCTCATCCACCATGGCAATCTTTCGGCATCGCTGCGCGAAACGGCCGAGGAACTCATGCGCGATGAGGAGCAGGCACAGACAACCGTCACCACCTCCACGCTGGAACTCGGTATCGATATCGGCCGTCTGGAGCGTGCGTTTCAGATCGACGCGCCGTTTACCGTCAGCTCCTTTTTGCAGCGAATGGGCCGCACGGGGCGCCGCGATCTTCCGCCCGAGATGTGGTTTGTCATGCGCGAGGAGGAACCCGAGCCGCGCACGATGATGCCCGAGACCATTCCGTGGAAGCTCCTGCAGGGCATCGCGCTCGTACAACTCTATCGCGAGGAAAAGTGGGTCGAGCCGCCCGAGCTCGATCGACTCCCCTACAGCCTGCTCTACCACCAGACTATGTCGACGCTTGCCAGCACCGGCGAACTCACGCCGGCAGAGCTTGCCCAGCGCGTGCTCACACTCAGCTATTTCCATCGCATCTCGGCCGATGACTATCGCGTGTTGCTGCGTCACCTCATTAAGATCGACCATATCCAAGTCACCGAGGGCGGCGGGCTCATCGTGGGTCTCGCGGGCGAGCGCATCATCAACAACTTTAAGTTCTACGCCGTGTTCCAGGAAAACGAGGAGTTCACCGTTCGCAGCGAATCGGCCGAGCTGGGCACGATTGTCAACCCGCCCCCGCCCGGTGAGCGCATTGCCATCGCCGGCCATTGCTGGATTGTCGAGGAAGTGGACTGGAAGCGTCACACCGTCTTTGCCACGCAGGTCAAGGGCCGGGTGCCGGCCTACTTTGGCGACTGCCCCGGCGACATCAATACACACGTACTCGAGCGTATGCGCAAGGCGCTCAACGAGCACGCGGCGTATCCGTACCTGATGGGTAACGCGCGGGCCCGTCTGGCGCAGGCTCGCCATACGGCCGAGATTTCGGGCGCGGGAACTAAGCCGCTCATCAACCTGGGTGGCGACACCTGGGTGCTCTTCCCCTGGTTGGGCAGCTACGCCTTTTTGGCGCTCGAGCGCATGCTCAAGATTAAATGCGCCGCTGAGTTGGGCCTTCGCGGACTCGACCCGTCACGTCCGTACTTTATGCAGTTTAAGATGAAGGCCGACGAGGAGACGTTCTTTGAAGTGCTCGCCGCCGAAGCCGAGAAAGACTTCGACCCCATCGACCTCGTCTATCCCGGCGAGGTGCCTTACTTTGATCGGTACGACGAATTCGTTCCAGAAGAGCTCGTGCGCAAAGGCTTTGCCGAAGGCGTGCTCGACATCGAAGACATGAAGCAGCGCGTTCTCGGCTGGCGCGACCACGCCTAAGACCAGTCTTTTTGGGACGGGGAGACCTATTTGTCGTGAAGAACGGTGCCGAGGAAGTCGGTGTCGAAGGGCACGGCTTCGGCAAAGGCGTAGTTGCCGTCGCTGGCGATGAGCAGGTAGTTCTCCTCGCCGCCAAACTCCGCATCGCCACATGGGACCACCCAAGAATGGTCGAACACCTCAAGCGCCGTGGCGGCACAGTCGCGCAGGAACGTCACATCGCTCCCCTCGTTTGCGCTCACGATATTGGCAACGTAGACGCCACCGACATTTAGGCTGCCCCGCACCAAACGCAATGCCTCAACCGTCGCCAGCTCGCGTACGGGCTCGGCACCGCCAAAGCAATCGCTCACGACCACGTCGTAGCGACGATGGCCCACGCTCGTCACACCCAAATACGAGCGAGCCTCAGCGGTTATCACCCGCAGGCGATCGCCCGCCGCGCGCTCCAGCTCGTCTAGGTAGAACCAGCGGCGCGCCAGGCGCGTAATCTCTCCGTCATACTCGATGACGTCCATGCGCAAGCCCTCGTGCGACATCAGCGCGAACTTAGGATAGGCAAACCCGCCGCCACCCAGCACAAGCATGCGGTTGATGCCGTGACCATAAGCATCGTGCATCGCATCCTCGGACTCAAACACGTCGTCAAACGCACGATAGTACGCAAAGACGGGCTCCGCCCAACGCTCACCAACGTAGCTTGCGCTTTGGTAGACGCCGCCTTGCACCAACACGCGAATCTCATCGCCGTCCCCATCGTGCACGCGTTTCACACGCGCCAACCCATTGCGGGTTCGCGCAACCTGCAGACAGGCAGCACGAACAGCGACGGCGGCCGCACCAAGCGCCGCGGCTCCCAGGGCAACGCCGGCAACGACGCCAGCAGAAACACTCGGCTTGTTCATCTAGAGCTCCTTTTGCAGATAGAGTCCATGATCGTAAAAACCCAAATGGCGATAGTACTCGCGCGTACCAATCGCGCTGATCACGTTGATGCGCGTATAACCCGCATCCCGGGCAATCTCGCACGCACGCTCTACGAGCAGACGCCCCAACCCATGGTGCTGGGCCGCCTGGCCTTGATACCCCACGCGCGCCGCCATGCCATACACGTGTACCTCGCGAATCATCGCCTCGTCCGGCATCGTCAGCAACTCGTCCGCATGCGCGGCAACAAACGAATGGTCGGGCAGCGACAACCGCAAAAAGCCCGCGATCTTGCCCTGCGGCGTCACCCACTGCAAAAAGCACTCGTGCGTCACCGGCGTCTCGTACGCCACCTCCTCATCAAGAGATAGCTCATCCAAGTCGGCACCCGCCGTGCTGATCTCGCGATAGCGAATCTCGCGCACCGTCGCACCATCACCCCGAGCAGCCAGACGGTTCTCAACGAGCTGACGCAGGTTGGGCTTCTTGTTGCCCACCATGATGTCATCGGAACTAAAGTCGCGGATCATGCGACTGATACGGCAGAACGCCGGCGTCACCACGATGTCGTCGGCCAGCACATCGAGCAGCTCTTCCTCGGTATAGGGACGCCACTCGCCGCGCTCATAGCAGCCCACCAGACGCGAGCCCTCGATGAGCGCACACGGGTAGACCTTGACCTCGTCGGGCATAAAGGCCCCTTCGGTCATAAAGCGTTCGTAGTCGCGCTTATCCCCCTCCGGCGTGGCGCCCAGCAGGTTAAGCATAAAATGCGCATGGATCTTAAAGCCAAACAGGCGCGCAAGCGAAAACGCCCGTTCAATCTGCGCCACCGAAATGCGACGCTCGTTGATATCGAGCAGGTGTTGGTCGAGACTCTGAATACCCATCTGGATCTTGGTGCAGCCCAGGCGGCGGATGAGCGTGAGGGCCTGCGGCGTTACGGCATCGGGGCGCGTCTCGATAACGAGCCCCACCACGCGATGCTTCGCCGTCTCGTTGATGCGCTGCTGACGCTCAAGCTCCTCCATCGTTGCCGTCTGCCACTCGGCAGCCTCGCCCCATGGCGTACCGGGGCCGTACAGACGACGCACTGCGCGGTTATAGCCACCAACGACAGCATCCACACGCCCCTGCTCGTCGGCAACGCCGGCAGCAAGCTCAGCCTCGTCTGTCGCAATGCCGGCAGCCCGATAGCGCTCGCGGCGCTCTGTTACCACCGGCGGCAGGGCATCGGCGGGAGCGTCATCGAGCAGGCGCCCTGCCTCGGCACGGCTGATGCCCGGACGCGCCAGCATGGGGTTGGCCGCCACGCCCGCCACCGCATCATCATTGAGTGCACGAAAGAGCTCCGACATAAACCATGTCTGGTACCCTTGCGGATAGTCGCTCCAGGTGCCACCGAGCACGATGAGCTCTATCTTGTCGGTCGTATGCCCCATCTGCGAAAGCGCGGTCAGACGAGCGCTCACCTGCAGATACGGGTCAAAGCAATTTTGCTCTGCACGGGCGCACGCCGGCTCGGCGTGCAGATAGCTTTTGGGCATGCGCAGATCGTTGGGGCAAAACAGGCAATCGCCCGAGCACGGCCAGGGCTTGGTGATGACGGTAATGGTCGCCACGCCCGAAGCCGTGCGACGAGGCTTCATGCGCAGGACCTGCAGCAGTTGACGCTCCAATTCGGCATCGACATTCCACCCAGCCCAACGAGCCGGCTCCTCACGTTTTACCCGCTGGTAGAACGGCAGCAGACGGCGCTTGGCCAAATCGCGTTTGTCGGCGCCCTCACGGCGCGCCTCGGCATGTATCAGTTTGACGAGCGCTTTGTCGTCTACGGTCTCGCCGCGACGCAGAGCCTCGAGTATGTTCAAGATAATCTGTTCCATGCCCCCATTGTAAAGGCAAAGGCGCCGAAGCCGATCTCGGCTTCGGCGCCTTCATCAAACAGCGCGTCTATATCTTCGCTTAGGCTTTCGTCTGCCTCACTACTCCGAATCAAACGACATGTCGCCCGAACCGACCTCAAAACGATACGTAGCAGACTTATCGCCGTTATCGAATTCAAGATTCAAAATGGTCTCGCCGTCGTAGCCAAGCGGAAGGAAATCGCTCTCGAAGTCGCCGCTGCCCAAGGTGAGACTCGCCTTAAAGCCCGTCGAGTTCGGAACCATCATCTCCACATCGCCCGAGCCCACACTCACGTCCATCGACTTCGCGGGGGCCTGGTAAAGCTCGAACGTCACATCGCCCGAACCGACCTCGGCATTCAGAGTGTCGGTCACGGTGCCCGCAAACGCGACGTCTCCCGAGTCCAACGTCAAATCAAAGTCGTGGCACGCAATGTCCGCGACCGTCAGGTCTCCCAACCCCACGTTTGCCGTAATGCCCATCATGTTATCGGCAAGCTCACGCGGCAGTTCAATGATGACCTTACGGTCATGGGCGCGCTCGTCATCGCAGTCGAACTGGCTAATCTTGAGTGTAGAGCCCTCGATCTTAACCAGATTCTGAGTGGCGGCATCGGAAGCAGACGCCCCCTTTGCAACGCGCCCGCTTTCGATGACACGTACCGGTCCGCCAGAGACACGTTTAACCTCGACCGTCCCCGACGTCACATCCAAGTCGAGCGATTGGAACGCGTCTTCGTCAAAAGTCGTGCTCGAAAGCTGCTGAGGCCGAGCGGAATAGTTACCGCCATCGTTCATAAAATCGTCGTCATCAACCACATCGTCCATACCGGACAAGCCGGGTATAACATCGTCGAGATCCCACGGGCCATCAAAATGAATCAAAGTCCGCGAAACGCCAAAAACAAGCCCGATAATCAGTACAAACGCTCCGATGCCGACGCCCAGGCGCAGCTTGGATTCATGCGAAAGCTTCATCATTCGTCACCTTCTTTGGCACATGGCTCAGCGGTGGCCGCGGTAGCCACGTCAGCATCAGGTTCCGCAGAAGTATCCTTCCCCTGGGCCCTGACCGCCACCGGTGCCGGACCAACCTGAATATCCCCGCGCGCCCAATCGCCATCGAGTGCACGCGCCACCCAGTGATAGATGGGAATCGTGAAGAAGATCAGCGCAGCAAAGGGGCCGGCACCAAACAGGAACATCAGTAAAAAGAACAGCAGCCAGCACACGGCCCAATACGGGAATGACTGGAACGGACCCTTCACCGGAGTCGGACCAGCCGCACCGGTACCCGTCACCTGAGCCGTCGCCGCATTGGCAGCCTGCGCACTCCAGCTTGCCGCCTGCGCCGCCTTGGCTGCCGCGTCACTTGCCTGCGTTGCCGCCTCGGTGGCGCGCGCCGCCGCCTCATGGGTGCGGGCGCGCTCTGCCGCCTCGGCCTCGCGCTGACGAGCGCGGTCCTCGTTCTCAAACTCGATATCGTCCTCAATCTCATCGCTCGGATTGAGCAGCTCGTCCAGACTCACACCATAGAGCTTGGCGAGCGAGATCAGGTTCTCGGTATCGGGCGAGCTCTCCGCACGCTCCCATTTACTAACCGCCTGGCGCGACAGCCCCAGCTTTCGCGCCAGCCCTTCTTGGCTAAAGCCCTTGCTGCGGCGAAGGTCGGCGAGCCGCTGCGCAGTTTCTACATTCATGGTTCCTCCTATGTGATGCCAGCCGTGCCGCCGGACCGTTTTTTGTTCTTAAGGCGCCTTGCACAGTTAAAAATCTATCCGCCACCGCCAAAAGCATGCCACCTATTCTAGTGAGATTTTTGACAACTGGCGGTTGCGGGCACATATGAGCTGCGGAAATGTGTCCAAACAAAGCAATGAGCCGCAGCTCGGTTGTCCCCGTTGCGGCGTTAACGGTAGTATGGTCGTACTGTTTATTCCGCACCGCCAACGGAGGGAGTTCCGCGCCGTGAACCGCGATTTCGCCTCATCGCTCATCCAGCTCAACAACACGTTCTATCGCGAGCACTCCGCCTCCTTCTCCGATACGCGTCAGGCCCCGTGGCCCGGCTGGGTGCGCACCATGGACATCGCACTCGAACAGCTCGACGTCGCCACCATCGAGCATCCCGTCCGCGTCTTCGATCTTGCCTGCGGCAATATGCGATTCGAGAACTTTGCCGCCGGCGGCGCACTTGCCGCCAAGGGCGTCGACGGCGCAAACCCCTCGGCAGATGCCAGCTGCCCGTTTGAGTTCTATGGTGTTGACTCGTGTCAGGATTTGGCTATCGATGCGCACGGTCACGCCCTGCGCATTCCCAACCTGCACTTCCAGGAACTCGACGTGCTCGACGCCCTCATGAAGCTCAACCCCGCCGAGACGCCCGACGTGCTTTTCGACGCCCCGCTCGCCGATATCTCGGTCTGCTTTGGCTTTATGCACCACGTGCCGTCGTGCGAGTACCGCGTACGCGTGCTCGACGCCCTGGTGCGGCAAACGAGCCCGGGCGGCATCATCGCCATCAGCTTTTGGGAGTTCATGAACGATGAGCGCATGGCGCGCAAGGCCGTTCGAGCCGAAGCCCGCGCCGAGCTCACCCCGCCGTTTGAGGGTTACGATTCCGCGCAGTTTGAAGCCGGCGACCACCTCATTGGCTGGCAAAACGACCGCCACGCCTACCGCTATTGCCATCACTTTGACGATCAGCAGATCACCGACCTGGTGCGCGGCGTCCGTACGTTCTACAAGAGCGGCGAGGTCCCCGTGCGCGAGCTTGAGCGCTTCCATGCCGACGGTCGCAGCGGAGAGCTCAATCGCTATGTGATTCTCAAGCGTCTGTAGGCACCGACGACTCGCCGCCGAGCCGCACCGCATCTTTCGGGCAAACTATGCCCACCCTTTTTCAACCCATTGACGGAACGTGCAGCTATGCGTTCCACACTTATGACCAAGGAGCCTCATGGGAGCCGTCCACGTTCGCACGCCTAAGAACTTTGTGCTCGAGGAGCGCCTGGAACGCTACGCCGATGCGATTGAGACGAACCCCGAGGTCTATGCCGGAGATTGGCGCGAGGCCTGTGCGCCCGCAGGCGGCAAGTCCTTCGAACACCTTCACCTGGATCTTGGCTGTGGCAAGGGAACGTACCTTATAGAGCGCGCGGCCCACGAGCCAAACACGCTCTTTATCGGTATGGACCAGGAGCCCATCTGCATCGCCTATGCCGCACAGAAAATCTGCGAGCAGGAGCTGTCCAACGCACTCGTCCTGCCCCGAGACGCCAAATCGCTGCCGCAGCTGTTTGCCGCAGGCGAGCTCGATGTCATCACCATTAACTTTCCCACGCCACAGCCCAAGGCCAAGTACGCCAAAAAACGACTCGTCCATGTCGACCACCTAATGCTGTACCGCCCGCTCTTTGCAGCCGGCGCTACCGTCACGCTGCGCACCGACAGCAAGCCGTTGCGCGACTACGCCCTGGGGCAGTTTGCCGCGGCGGGCTACGACACACTTTGGGTAAGCGATGACGTGCGCCGCGACCATCCCGAGCATCCCGAGACCGAATATGAATGCCGCACGCGCGAGATGGGTGCCGCTGTATATGGTATTTGCGCCACACCCTGCGCGCAGCCCAGCGATGAACAGCTCGCGGCGGGCCGCGCGCAGGAGCAAAGCCTTGCCTGCTACCTGCCCGAAAACCTCGATGAGCTCACCTACGTGCCTCTCGGCATGGAAGAGGCCGTCGAGAACTTCAGAAACCGTGCCCGCAAGGGTAAGAAGCGCCTGCCGCAAGAGTCCTAGGGGCTTCTGATGGTCGCGGCGTCGGCAAACATACGCAAATAGGCGCTAGCGAACGGCCCTCAAACCTAAGTGAGTAGACTTTTTTGCAATAGCCAAGCACAGCCCGCATAGCGAAACATAAAACCGCAGGTAGAGCCCTTGCGCAAAAGCCATGTGCTCGCGATATTGCAAAAAGCCTACTCACTTAGCTGGCAACCGCACCAAACGGCTGGGCAGAACGCCCATTTCCTGCATTTTCTCGCGCACTGGCACCCCGCGCCGCCGCTACGCCATAATAGTTGGCGGACAATCGCGAGAGAAAGCAACCACATGGCACAGACCACGACAGATACCGCTGCCAGCACCGTCTCCGGCGCCGGGGCCGCCAGCTCGTTCTCGGGCGGCACGGGAACCGAAGCCGAGTTTGGCTCGCTCGGTGCGCTCTCCCCCACCTGGTGGGAGCCCGAGGATGGCAGTGAGCCCGAACCGTGGCTCACGCCCGATCAGGCCTTCGAACGTTTCTTTGAATGGACGAGCGACCGCGGCATTGAGCTGTGGGACCACCAAGAAGAAGCCCTCATGGACCTGGCTGCCGGCGATCACGTCATTTTGGGAACACCGACCGGATCGGGCAAGTCGCTTGTCGCGCTGGGCATGCTCTTTATGGGCATGGCGCAGGGCAAGCGCTGCTACTACACGGCTCCTATCAAGGCTCTGGTCAGTGAGAAGTTTTTCGATCTTGTGCAGGTGCTCGGCCGCGATAACGTCGGTATGATCACCGGCGACACGCATATCAACACCAAGGCTCCCGTCATCTGCTGCACGGCAGAGATCCTTGCCAACGACGCGCTGCGCGAGGGCGAAGATGCCGATGTTGGCTGCGTCGCCATGGACGAGTTCCACTACTTTGCCGACCCCGATCGCGGCTGGGCCTGGCAGGTACCGCTGCTCACCCTGCCTCACGCGCAATTCATGCTCATGAGCGCCACGCTCGGCGATGTCACTGCCATCGCCGCCTCACTCGAGGAGCACACCGGCGCTGCTTGCGACTTGGTCGTCGACGCCCCGCGTCCTGTTCCGCTGAGTTACGACTATGTGACGACCTCCCTCGAGGGCACGGTCGAGCTCGCCATACGCCGCGACGAGGCCCCACTCTATATCGTGCACTTTAGCCAGGATGCCGCACTTGCGACGGCACAGTCGCTCGCCAATTTTGGCATTGCCAGCAAGGAGCAGCGCGAGGCCATCAAGGAGGCGGCCAAGGGCACGAGCTTCTCGACGGCCTTCGGCAAAATCCTCAAGCGCTTGCTCGGATGCGGCGTCGGCGTGCACCATGCTGGCATGTTGCCGCGCTACCGCCTGCTGGTCGAGCGCTTGGCGCAGCAGGGCCTGCTACCCGTCATCTGCGGCACCGATACGCTCGGCGTCGGTATCAACGTGCCCATCCACACCGTGGTGCTCACCGCGCTCACCAAGTTCGATGGCTACAAGATGCGTCGTCTGCGCGCCCGCGAGTTCCATCAGATTGCCGGTCGTGCCGGCCGCTCGGGCTTCGATACCGAGGGCATGGTCATCGCCGAGGCACCCGAGCACGAGATCGAGAATGCCAAGCTTATGGCCAAGGCGGGCGACGACCCCAAAAAGCTCCGCAAGATTAAAAAGAAGAAGGCCCCCGAGGGCTTTGTCACCTGGAACAAGCAGACGTTCGAGCGCCTGATCGAGACGCAGCCCGAGACACTCAAGCCGCGCCTGCGCATCACGCACTCCATGGTGATTAGCGTGGTCGAGCAGGGTGGCGATGCCCGAGCCCGCGTACACGACCTCATCGAGACGAGCCTGCAGACCCCCGAGGAAAAGGCTAAGCTCGAGGTTCGTGCCGACGAGATCTTCGCCACGCTCATCGATTCCGGCGTCGTCGTGCGCACCGAGGTGCCGCCCGCACCCGACGCTCCGGCTGACGCCGCGCCGGACATCGACTACGCACTGACGGTCGACCTGCCCGAGGACTTTGCGCTCGACCAGCCGCTCTCGCCGTTTTTGCTTGCCGCGTTGGAGCTGCTCGATCCCGAGAGCGAGACCTATACCATGGACCTGATCTCGATGGTCGAGGCAACGCTCGAGGATCCCAAGCAGGTGCTGCGCGCTCAGGAGCGCGCAGCGCGCGACCGCGCGATGGCCGAAATGAAGGCTGACGGCGTCGAATATGAGGAACGCCTGGAGCGCATCCAGGATGTCACCTACGAAAAACCGCTCGAGGACTTGCTCGACGCCGCCTTCGACAAGTACTGCCAGGAAGTGCCCTGGGCAAACGACTACCAGCTCTCTCCCAAAAGCGTCCTGCGCGATATGCTGGAAAGCGCGAGCGATTTTAAGGGTTACATTCAAAAGCTCGGCATCGCCCGCTCCGAGGGCATTTTGCTGCGTTACCTGGCAGAGGCCTACCGTTCGCTCGACCGCACCGTGCCCATCGAGAAGCGCGACGAGCGTCTGCGCGACATTATCTCGTGGCTCGGCTTTGTGGTGCGCTCGGTGGACTCGAGCCTGGTGGACGAGTGGGAGAACGCCGGCAACCCGGCAGCCCTCGATGCTGCGCCGCCGCAGGGCATCGACGAGGTCGTGGCGGACCGCCGCGGCTGCACGCTGTTGGTGCGCAACGCGCTCTTCCGCCGCGTGACCCTTGCCGCCCGCGAGCACGTTCGCGACCTGGGCGAGCTCGACGACGACTGGGGCATGAGCGAGATCCGCTGGCAAAAAGCACTCGACGCTTACCACGAGCAGCACGAGGAAATCCTCACCGACGGAGATGCCCGCAGCGCCGCGATGTTTTCCATCGACGAGTCCGACGAGAAGACCGCGCACGTATGGCACGTGCACCAGATCTTTGCCGACGAGGATGGCGACCACGATTTTGGCATCATGGGCGATGTCGATCTGGACGCCACGCAAGACGGCGGCGAGGTAATCTTCAAGAACTACCGTGTCGGCTTTATCGAGAACCTGCTCGAGGACTAGCCGGGCGCAATGGGACGAAACAAGGCGGGGCCGCTGGCAACATCGCCAGCGGCCCCGCTTTTTGCGCGATACGCTATCCCCTACTCGGCATCCTCGACCTCATACGAATCCGCCTCGGCTGGCTCATCGTTCGTCTCTGTCGCGGCCCCGCGCGCCTCGTCAAACGCTGCTTTCATGGTCTTGTTGCCCCACGTGAGCTTGCGAATGGTAAGATCGTCGGCTTTCTTGTTGGCAAGGCGCAGGTTGTTCTCGGAGGACAGCAACGCCTCCTTGGTTTTCTGCAGATGGCTAATCGTCTTGTCGATCTCATCGATCGCCGTTTGGAACTTACGGCTCGCGATCTCGTAGTTGCGGCCGAAGTCGTTCTTGAACTTTTCCATCTTGGCTTCGAAGTTCGTGACGTCGATATTCTGCTGTTTGTACTCCGCTAGCTCCTGCTTATAGCGCAGCGAACCCATGGCGGCGTTGCGCAGCAGCGTGATCATGGGAATGAAAAACTGCGGACGGATCACGTACATCTTCTCATAGCGGTAACTCACGTCGACGATGCCCGCGTTATAGAGCTCGCTCTCGGGCTCCAGCAGGGTGCAGAGCACCGCATACTCGCAGCCTTTCTGGCGACGATCGTGATCGAGCTTCTTAAAGAAGTCCTCGTTTTTATGCTTGGTCGCGGTCTCGTCGTTCTCGTTTTTCATCTCGAACATAATCGAAATGACCTCATTGCCGCTTGCGTCGCACTCGCGGAAGATAAAGTCGCCCTTGGTGCCCTCGGACGCATCGTTATCCTTCTCGAAGTACGCGTTGGGAAACGCCGTCATGCGCAGACGGTTAAACTCGGTCTCGCAGTGCTGCTCGAGCGACTCGCCCACCATCTTGGTAGACAGGCGGACCTTCATGTCCTTAAGACGCTCGATTTCTTCATCCTTGTAGCGAATCAACTCGTCGCTCACGCGCTTGGCCTGCGCAAGCGCAAGCTCGTGGGCTGCCTTGGCCTGTTCCTCACGCGAATCGCGCACCGCCAGCTCACTCGTGAGCTTTGCGCGGGCCTCATCACGCTCACGCTCCGCCGCGGCGACCGCCTCTGACAGGTTCATTTTGGCCGTCAGCTCCTGTTCGCGCAGCTGCGCACGCAGACCCTCGGCCTCTTGCTCGGACTGAGCCTTTGCAGCGGAAAACTTCTCTTGTACCTTCGCACGGTAGTCAGCAAGCGCGCGCTCGGCCTCGCTGCGAGTGGCATCGAGCTCGCGCTGCGACTCAGCCGCCGCGGCGGCAAGCGCCATCTCCTGGGCCTTGTCCGCCGCGGCAAGCCTGGCCTGCAGCTCGGCAATCTGGGCATCTCGTGCAGCTAAATCATTTTGAGCGGCGTTGCGCATCGCCGATTCGGCAAGCTTGGCTTCGTCATCTTTGCGTCCCAGCTGCGCACGCAAATTGTCGATCTCGCGCTGAAGCTCGGCATTCTCCTTTTGAGCGTCGGCACGGGCCTCAACCGCCGCGCGCTGGCTTGCGCTCTCGCGCTCTGCGGCAGCGCCCTCGAGCTTGGCGCGCAGCTCGGAAAGCTCGGCATCGCGCTTGGCAACCTCTTGTGCCAGCTGTTGAGCTGCAGCGTTCTTCTGCTCGACAAGTTGAGCGTTGCGCTGAGACTCTGCCTTTTGCAAGGCAGCCGTCGAGCGCGAGCGCTCAAGCTCCAGCGCCTGCTCGCCCTCGCGCTGGACTGCCTTCACGCGCTCATCCAGGTCGCGCGAAAACTCGGCATTGCGCACTTGTTTGACGATCTCCGCATAGCCGGACGCATCGACCTTAAAAACTTCGCCACAATGCGGGCACTTGATCTCGTTCATAGCAGCTCCTCGATGGACGCAAATTTCAACCGCCTACACTCTACCGCGCCGCACGGACAAAAAAGGCGCCGCTGCCATAATGGCAACGGCGCCAGAACCACCACAAAGGCGACTGTCCCCTTTGTGGTGGTTCTGGCGCCCTATAGCCCAAAGAAGCTAAGAATCTGGTCGCGGCTTACGGGCTTGTACTCGTTGGCGTCGAGGCCGACATCGTAGCGAAAGATAGGACGTTCGCGGTCGCGATTGCGCACGTTGGTGCGGTCTCCTCTGCTGTGGATATGCCCGTGTAGCATGATGGCACCACGCGCCTTACCATTCCAGCTGAGCATGGGGTAATGGCTCATCACCAGACGATGGCCCTTGGCATAGCCGGGAGCAACCTCCAGGTAATCGCGCACGTCTTCCCAAATTTGCGGGGCGTCGGGATCTTCCCAGTCGCCGTCATGGTTACCGCAGATGAGCGTCACATTCTTGCATTCGATACGCTCGCGCAGGTGCACGGCGTCCGCTAGGGGCAAACGATAGGTAAAGTCTCCCAAGATATAGAGACGGTCGTCCGCCGCCACGCACTCATTAATGGCATCGGTGACCCTGCGGTTCATCTCCTCGACCGAATCAAACGGTCGATCCATATCGTGCAAGATATTCGTATCGCCCAGGTGTAGGTCGGCGGTAAACCACATCATCGTCTATGCCCTCATTTCGCAACGCGTCAAACTGGTGCTAAGTATACAGACACAGCGATGCGGCGGTTAGCCAAAGAGCCCGCCGAACAGTCCGCGGCGGCGCTTGTCTTGCTTTTTCGAAGCGTCACCCTGGACGTTCTTGCCCTGCCGCTTCTTACGATCCTGCTCCAACTCATCGTCATCGAGTAGCGTATCCCACTCAAACGGATCGTCTGTCAGATCGAACAGGTCATCGTCATCAAACATGGCAGTCTCCCATACCGATTAGCGAGCATCCACCACATAGAGCCCAACGCGCACCTGATGCCACGGGCTGCGCTCGGGGGCAACCTGTTGCACGCGGGCCTCAAATACGTCCTCGTGGCCGTAATACATCATCAAGGACAGTGGGCCAACCTCGTTTCCCGGAACGTAGCCAAGTTTGGTCTTGCCATAGTAGATCGCAACTGCCTCGGGGTCATGGGGATTATCGCGCTCGGCACACAGCGTCAGTTTATCGCCCGCTTTAAGATCGCCTAGGACCAAAGCGCCGTCGGCATATTGAAATCCTGCGATATGAAATGACAGAAGAACACGTGAAGGCTCGTACATGGCAACTCCTCTAACGGCCGGATAAACCGGTGTGTAACCTTATTGAGAAGTCTACGGTCCCGTGCGGACACAAATACATCCTGTCTGCGTGGTTGATTTCCGATCTCAGCCGAACACATTGAGCAAATAGGCCATTCCCGCAGTTAGCCGAACGCCCCGCGGCCCCTCCCGGGGTCCCGGGGGCGGCATTTTCCCAGTTGAAGGAACGGTGGAGATGTGTTTCGATGGG
>DBFSAO010000025.1:0-13576 GCA_048500675.1 Collinsella sp. | reverse complement strand
TCGTTCACCTACGTCAATATCATCTATGCGCTGTCCACCACGTTTAAGCATATCGGCAAGGCTATCGGCGTCATTCTGGTTATCGTGCAGATCCCGGGTTCGTCGGGCATGTACCCCATCGAGATGATGCCAGGCTTCTTCCAGTGGCTGCACCCGCTGCTGCCCTTTACCTACGGCATCAATCTGCTGCGCGAGACGGTCGGCGGCATGTACTCGTTCAACTACCTGTTTAACCTGTGCATTCTGGGCGTGTTCTTGATCGTGGCGCTCTTTATCGGTCTGCAGCTGCGTCCGCTGCTGCTCAACCTTAACCTGCTCTTTGATAAACAGCTTTCCACGACCGGTATGATGATTTGCGAGTCCAACGACCTGCCGCGCCAGCGCTACTCGCTGCGCACGGCCATGCGTGTCATGCTCGATTCCGATTCGTACCGTCGCGAACTGCTCGATCATGCGGTCGCCTTTGAACATCGTTACCCGTACTACATCAAGGGCGGTTTTGCCGCCGTGGTGGGCGTTCAGGTCCTGCTCTTTGTCCTGTCGACGGTTCTCGATATCGACAATAACGGCAAGATCATCCTGCTTGTCATTTGGATCATCTCGGTTATTGCCATCTGCGGCTGGCTTATCAATATCGAATATATCCGCGCGAGCCTCAATACCCAGATGCGCATCTCGGCGCTTTCGGATGAGGACCTGCGTCGCGAGATGCGCGAGCACACGGCCGCCATTCCTGCCGCCCGCCACATGTTTGGCCTCAACGCCAGCGAGCGTGGTGCCAAGGGCGGCGATCAGTCCACGGGCCGCTTGCCGCATATCGGCTCGCACCATAAATCTCAGGGCAGCGACAGCACAGCCACAAATGATGGAGATACCACCGCGCTTGGCAAGCACTCCAAAGGAGGTGAGGCATAAATGAAGAACATCCTGCATCTGTTTAGGCGCGATGTCCAAAACGTGTCTCGCTCCGTGATCGGCTTGATTGTCGTGATGGGCCTCATTATCGTGCCGTGTCTGTACGCGTGGTTTAACATCGCCGGCAGCTGGGATCCGTACGGCAACACCGGCAATCTTAAGATCGCCGTGGTCAACACCGATGAGGGTTACGAGAGCGATCTGATTCCCGTCGAGGTTAACGTGGGCGAAAACGTGACCGCCACCCTACGCGGCAACGAGAGCTTCGATTGGGTTGTGCTTAACGATCGCGAAAAGGCTATCGAGGGCGTTAAGTCGGGCGCGTACTATGCTGCCGTCGTTATCCCCAAAACGTTTAGCGCTGACATGATGACGCTTTTCTCGACCGACGTGAAACACGCCGATATCGAGTTTTACGAGAACCAGAAGGCCAACGCCATCGCGCAGATCGTGACCGAGAAGGGTTCGAGCGCCGTTCAGAACCAGGTTAACGAATCTTTTACCGAGACCATTACGAGCATCGGTCTTAAGACGGTGTCCAGCCTGCTCGATTACATGAGCACCGACCAGGTCAGCAACTTTATCGCCAACCTGTCCTCGACGCTCGGCGATTCGATTGAGGACCTGCAAGACGTTCAGGCTAATGCTTCGTCGCTGGCGGGCATTTTGAGCTCTACGTCCGATTCGTTGACGTCGGCGAGCGGTATACTCCAGCAGACGGGTACGGTCGATGAGTCGACCAAGCGGTTGATGGAGCATGCCAAGAGCGGCATGAGCGATTCCAAAGAAGCGCTGAAGGCCGCCAACGACGCCATCAACGCCGCGATTGACGGAAGCGCTGGCTCGTTCGACAACGTGTCCGCCGAGCTTGCGAAGGCATTCGATGCCGCGAATCAGCATGTTGACCTTACGGTGTCTCAGCTCAACGATGCCGCGGCGGCGCTCAATACACGTGCCGACGATATCGACGCCACGGCCGACCAGCTCCGCGGCTTTGCCGAGCAGGTCAGTGACGAAAAGCTCCAGGAGAGCCTCAAGTCTGTGGCAACATCGCTGAACAGGATCGCGGTGGAGTATCGCAACAGCGCCAAGGACCTGACGGCAACTGCTAAGTCCCTTTCTGACAGCATGGCAGAGGTCAACAGCACGCGTGCCGAAGTCGACCAGGCCATCGCCGATGCCAAGGCGGGCATTTCGGGCGCCAAGTCCGACTACGACTCCACGTTCTCGGTCAAGGCAAAGGAGCTCAAGAAGACGGTTTCAGGCATCCTGGACTCGCTGGATGGCATCTCGGGCGATCTGGATAGCGCCGTAGACGGCCTGACCGACGCATCCGGTTCGCTGGCAAAGGGCCTCTCCAAGGCTGCAAAGCTGGTCAACAAGGCTTCCGATCAGCTGGGTGAGGCGTCGGACAAGATCAGTGCATTTAAGGACGAGCTCGATGGCGCCCTGATGTCGGACGACCTTGCCACGATCAAGACGATGATTGGCAACGACCCCGAGGGTCTGGCCGTGTCGCTTTCCGGCCCCGTCGCGCTCGATCGCAAGCCGGTCTATCCGATTCGCAACTACGGTTCGGCCATGGCACCGTTCTACACGATTCTGTCGCTATGGGTCGGCTCGATCGTACTGGCGGCCATGATGAAGGTCTCGGTTAACGATGAGCTTATCAACGAGCTCATCCCCGTGCGCCTGCACGAGATCTACTTGGGTCGCTACCTGTTCTTTGGCGGCCTGGCTCTGCTGCAGGCAACGCTCGTGTGTGCGGGCGACATTCTGTTCTTTGGCATCCAGTGCGACAACCCCCTGCAGTTTGTGCTTGCCGGCTGGGTCGCGAGTCTCGTGTTCTCCAATATCGTCTACACGCTTACGGTATCGTTTGGAGATATCGGCAAGGCCCTCGCCGTCGTGCTGTTGGTCATGCAGGTCGGCGGTTCGGGCGGTACGTTCCCCATCGAGATGACCGGTCCCGTGTTCCAGGCGATCTACCCGTTCCTGCCGTTTACCCACGGCATCAACGCCATGCACGCCGCCATGGCCGGTGCCTACCATATGGAGTACTGGATTGAGCTGGGTATCTTGGCGAGCTACCTGATTCCGTCGCTGGCCCTGGGCGTGGTCTTCCGCCGCCCAGTCATCAAGGCCAACAACTGGATCATCGAAAAGCTGGAGTCGACCAAATTGATTTAATGCAGCAACGTAAACGCCGTCGGAACATCGAGGTCTTCCAACCCGATGCTTTAGCGTAGTGAATTGCGCGGGCTGCTTAGTTGTTGCTACAGTAGC
This sequence comes from Collinsella sp., assembly GCA_048500675.1. GTDB lineage: Bacteria > Actinomycetota > Coriobacteriia > Coriobacteriales > Coriobacteriaceae > Collinsella. The sequence goes on along the minus strand of DBFSAO010000025.1, from coordinate 10,375 downwards.
GGGGCGTGCCGGGGGTCCGGCGCGTCCCGTTTTTATTTGACCATGAGGCGGCACGCAGCCATACGCGTGCGGACACCACGCCCAGTTTGAGTGTGAGGATGTTCCATGGCCCAATACGCTGCCAACGAAATCGAAAACATGCCCGATAGCCCTGTTGCTCGCGAGGACCTGGGCGCGGGCGGCACCTCCCGTGGTGCCGGTGCTCGTTCGCCGTTGTTCTGGAAAGTTCTACTGCTTTCGGTGGCGATTGTCTGGGGCTACTCCTTTACGACCATGAAGGACGCACTCGATACCATTCCGGTGTTCGAGCTGCTCTATATTCGTTTTCTTCCCGCGGCGCTGGTCATGCTTGTTATCTTTCGCAAGCGCATCGCCGCCCACCTTAACGCTCGCAATCTGATTGTCGGTCTGAGCATGGGCGCGCTCATGTGGGCAGCCTATGTCTTGCAGACGGTCGGCCTGGCTCAGACCACGGCGGGTAAGAACGCTTTTTTGACGGGCACCTATTGCATTTTGGTCCCGTTCGTGAGCTATTTCCTAAGCGGCGAAAAGCTCACTCGTTACAACTTGGGTGCCGCATTGCTTTGTCTGGCGGGCATTGGCCTGGTGGCGCTCGATAGCGTCGAGTTCAACATCGGTGATGCCATCACGCTGGGCGGTGCGGTCTTTTTCGCCATCCAGATGGCGGTGACCGCCAAGTACGGTCGCAAAATGGATATCAACGTCATTACGTTTTGGATGTTTGTGGGCAACGGCGTGCTGAGCCTGATCTCGTCGCTGTTGTTCGAGACCCAAGCGCCCGCGTCTGTGTGGACGCCGAGCTTTATCGGCGTGATGGCCTTTCTCTCGGTGGGCTGCACGTGCGTGGCGCTGCTCATTCAAAACGTCGGCTTGGCGCACGTCCCGGCCTCGACGGGCTCATTGCTCCTGTCGATGGAGTCCCCTTCGGGCGTGCTGTTTTCGGTGCTGCTGATGGGGGAGGCGCTCACCTCGCGTCTGCTCGCCGGCTTCGTCCTCATCTTCTTGTCGATTATCTTAAGCGAGACGCATTTCGATTTTTTGCGTCGAAAGCCGCGTCCGCAATTGTAAACAATTTGTTGCGCCGCCTCCCGGGGCGGCATTTTTTATGCGTCGCCCTTAAAGTAGTACCTTGCACTTTACGCTATCAAAGTGCTTGCTGCAAAAACGTTACTGGAGGGCATCTATGGCACCAGCACTGTCCGATCTTCAACCGCAATCAGCGCCCAAGGCCACCGCGGCGGCGCAGACCGCTATCGGTGACGGTCTTGTTGCAGAAGCTCAGGCTTTTGCAGACGAGCTCGCTGTGTGGCGACACGATTTACATCAGATGCCCGAGCTGGGTAATAGCCTCCCGCAGACCTCTACGTATATCCAAGCGCGCCTGACCGAGATGGACATCCCATTTGCTACGCTCGTCGATGGTTCCTGCGTTGTGGGCCTTGTCGGCGCCGGTGCCGCCGCGGCCCAAGGCAATGGCATCTGCACGAATGAGCAGGCCGGTACGGTCATCATGCTTCGTGGCGACATGGACGCCCTACCCGTTGTCGAGGAATCCGGCGAGCCCTTTGCATCCACCAATGGCTGCATGCATGCTTGCGGTCACGATATGCACGCGACGGCGCTGCTTGGTGCGGCGCGCCTGCTCAAGGCCCGCGAGGCCGAGCTTGTGGAGGCCAACGCCACGGTGAAATTGCTGTTCCAGCCGGGCGAGGAGACCTTTGAGGGAGCACGCGCTGCCATCGCCGATGGCTTGCTGCAGAACCCGCGCCCTCAGGCGGCCTTTGCCATGCATGTCAACAGCCAATCGCCGCTCGGCCTGGTGCTCTATGGGAGCCCGGCGCTTTCGGGCGTGTACGGTTTTCGCATCACGCTGCAGGGCAAGGGCGGCCATGGCTCGAGCCCCGAGATCTGCATCGATCCCATCACGGCCGGCGTCCATGTGCACCTGGCGCTCCAGGAGCTTATCTCCCGCGAGGTGCCGGCGGCCAAGGAAGTCGCACTTACCGTTGGTAAGTTCGCCGGTGGCTTGGCGGCCAACGTCATCCCCGACACCTGCGTGCTCGAGGGAACGCTGCGCGGCTTTGACGTTGAGCTCATGGAGCACCTAAAGACCCGCATCGCGGAGGTCGTTAACGGCGTTGCCACGACCTATCGTACGCCGGCGACCATCGAGACGCTTTCGGATGTTCCGCCGCTTGTACTCGACAGCGATATGACTCAGGCGTCGCTTGGCTACGTGGGCGCAGTGCTGCCCAAGGCGGCTTTCTTGCCGCTTTTCCATGCCATGGCGAGTGAGGACTTCGCGCTTATCTCGAGCGAGATTCCGAGTGCGTACTTTACCGTGGGCGCGGCCGTAACCGACACGGACGAGCATTTTGCCCAGCATCATCCCAAGGCGCGCTTTAACGATGCCGAGCTTCCCCTCGGCGCCGCGGCCTATACCGCCGTCGCTTTGGGCTATATCGCCGACCACCGGTAGCACCCAACCTTGCCTTTCAAGCCTGCGGGCATGGCCGTTAAGGCCTATGCCCTTGTCTTTCAAGGCAATCTTGGGCACTACCGGCCCCCGGCGCAGGCTATTCGTTTGTTTAAAAAAGGGAGCAGTATGTCCCAGCAGCGTAAGCTCTTCCCCGGCTGGCTCGTGGTGACCTCCGGCTTTGTGATCATGGCCACGTGCTACACGATTTTCGTCAACTGCATGAACCTGTTCCAGCCGCTCATCGTCAGCGACTTGGGCATTTCCCTTGCGCAGTACAACATCTCCAATGCCATCTCCACCGTGGTGAGCGTCGTGGGTTCGCTCGTTATCGGCCATGTTGCTGATAAGGTGAGTAGCCGCGTATTGGGCTCGCTCACCGTTATCGCTACCTCGGCGGTGCTCGCGGGCATGAGCTTTGTGGGTGAGCTTTGGCAGGTCTACGTGCTCTTTTCTGTTCGTCCCGTTCTGTCCGTGGCCGCCTTGGAAGCCGAATGGATGCTCGTACCATCATTCGGTTTCCAAGGCGGCCACGGGCCTACGAAATGATCCGTTTTCCTCCGTCCCCAAGGGATCACGTGATCCGAAGGGGACGGAGGAAAAGGAATCACAAACAGCGGCGGCGCGTCTGGCCGAACGAGTCCCCATACCCTCGTTCGGTCAGACGCGCCACCGCTGTTTGTGTTTGTGCCGTATAATGACCGTTACCTATGACGCGATACAAAAGAAAGGTGTTTGCCCATGCAGGCACAGAAGGCGGAGGGAACCCGCGACCTTATCGGCGCCGAGATGCGCGCCTGGCAAAAGATGCAGCAGATCGCTGCCGGCGTGTTCGAGCCGTTTGGTTTTAAACCCATCGAGACGCCCGCGATCGAGCAGGTGGACGTGTTTGTCCACGGTATCGGCCAGTCGACCGACGTCGTGCGCAAGGAAATGTTCCGCGTGTTCAGCGGTGCCAACCTGGAGCGCGTCTTTACCGAGGGCACCGACACCAAACTCAAGCCCAAGCAGCGCCTGGCACTTCGCCCCGAGGGCACGGCCGGCGTGGTACGTGCCGTCGTCGAGAACAATCTGGTGCCCCAGGGCTCCACGCCGTTTAAGGCGTACTATGCCGAGGCCATGTTTCGTGGCGAGCGTCCCCAGAAGGGCCGCCTGCGCCAGTTCCACCAGGTGGGCATCGAGTGGCTCGGCGCTCCCGATCCGGCGGCAGACGCCGAGTGCATCATCATGCTCATGGAGTTCTACAAGCGCCTGGGCTTCGACCTTTCCAAGCTTCGACTGCTCATCAACTCGATGGGTGACGCCCAGTGTCGTCCGGCCTATCGCGAGCAGGTCAAGCAGTTCATCCTCGATCACGCCGACGAGATGTGCGACGAGTGCCGCGAGCGCGCCGAGCTCAACCCGCTGCGCGCCTTCGACTGCAAGAACGACCATTGCCGCGAGATCATGGCCGACGCCCCGCTGATGGGCGACAACCTGTGCGACGAGTGCCGCGAGCACTACGAGCAGGTCAAGCGCTATCTGGATGCGGCGGGTATCGAGTATGCCGAGGATCCCACCTTGGTGCGTGGCCTGGACTACTACACCCGTACCGTCTTTGAGGTCGAGGCTCCCGGTGCCGGTGTCGGCTCCATCGGTGGCGGCGGCCGCTATGACGGCCTGGTCGAGCTCGAGGGCGGCAAGCCAACGGCAGGCGTCGGCTTCGCCGTCGGTTTTGAGCGCGCCCTGCTGGCCCTGCAGGCCTTTGGCAGCGATTTGGGTGCCGATGAGACCCCGTGCGTCTATGTCGCCAACGCCGGCAAGGAGCTGCGCCAGAACGTCTTTGCCATTACGCAGGAGCTTCGCGCCGCAGGCATCGTGACCGAGGCCGACTATCAGGGCCGTTCGCTCAAGGCCCAGTTTAAGCAAGCCGATAAGGTAGGCGCCAAGCTCATCTTGGTCCTGGGTGGCGACGAGCTTGCCGCCGGCAAGGTCAAAGTGCGCGACATGCAGAGCCATGACGAGGTGCTCGCCGATCTGGACAACGTCGTCGAGGCGGTTCGCGAGCGCCTGTAGCGCATCTTTTTGAGCTTCGGGCCTGCTAACGTGCCCTGCTCATGGAGAGCGATTGTTACGGGGGTGTTTCGCTTTTATGCGGAATGCCCCCGTTTACGTATGCCGCCCACCGAGAAATACGACCATTTAGGGCAAAAACCTTTGCAATGCAGAAAATACTTTTGTGTGGTAAAGCGCAATCAGTGTCGAAAGTATTTCTCAAGCGCCTATAATGAATACCGCATGTTACGTGCATAGAAGGAGGAATGGGAGGAAACGTGGCTGAGAACCTAAGCAACCAGTCTGTACCCGAAGCCGCGGCGCGCGTCGCTGCCGTGGTCAACCGCCTCGTTAACCGAATCGGCTCGAATGCCGAGTCCAGGGAGCGTCTCGCCGAGATCGAGATCCCCGAGGAGCTGCGCGACAATCTGGCGCTGTTCTTGCGCCTGGAGCGCCGTGTGCTTAGCGAGTATGATCCCGAGATCGCGGACCTGTTCGACAAGATTTTGACAGCCGAGATTGTGGTCAATGCCGGCAACCCCGGTACCTGCGCTGCCGACGAAGCCGTCGACGAGCAGGGCGTGCCCACCGCCGACGAGCCCACTGCCGTGGCATTTCGTGAGGTCGTCGATTTGATCGACAGCCTGCCGCTCGATAAGCAGCAGGTCATCGTTCGCGCCTTTACGAGCTTTTTCCATCTGGCAAACCTGTCGGAGGAGAACTACCGTGTGGCGCAGCTGCGCGAGCGCGAGGCCGGTGCGTCGACCGATACCGAGGTCGATCCTGCCAACGAGCTTACCGTTGCCTATCACCAGCTGGTGAATGAGCTGGGTGTCGAGGGTGCCAACGAGCTGCTCGACAAGCTCGAGTTCCACCCTGTCTTTACCGCACATCCCACCGAGGCCCGTCGTAAGGCCGTCGAGGGCAAGATCCGCCGTATCTCCAACCTGCTGGAGGAGCGTCCGCGTCTGGGCGGCTCCGACCTGGTGGAGAACGAGCGCCATATGCTGCAGGAGATCGACGCCCTGGTGCGTACGAGTCCCATCGCGCTCAAGAAGCCCACGCCGGTCGAGGAAGCCGATACCATCATCGACATCTTCGATAACACGCTGTTCGACGTTATCCCCGTTATCTATCGTCGTTTTGACGATTGGGTGCTGGGCGACAAGGCCGGTACTGTGCCGCCGCTGTGCCCGGCGTTCTTCCATCCCGGCAGCTGGATCGGTTCCGACCGCGACGGTAACCCCAACGTCACCGCCAAGGTGAGCCGTGAGGTCGCCGCCAAGTACTTTACGCACATGGTGCTCAAGCTCGAGGACAAGTGCCGCCACATCGGCCGCAACCTCACGCTCGAGGCTACCTACAGCAAGCCGTCGGCCGAGCTCATTAACCTGTGGAACCATCAGGTCGAGATGAGCCCTCGTTACACGGCCCGCGCCGAGCTGATCTCCGAGCACGAGCCGCATCGCGCCGTCATGCTCGTCATGGCCGACCGCCTGAACGCCACCGTCCGTCGTATCACCGACACCATGTACCACAGCGCCGACGAGTTCCTGGATGACCTGCGCGTCGTCCAGCGTTCGCTGGCCGCCTGCGGTGCCGTCCGTGCTGCCTACGGCCCGGTCCAAACCATCATCTGGCAGGTCGAGTCCTTCGGCTTCCATATGGTCGAGATGGAGTTCCGTCAGCACTCCGTGGTGCATGCCCGCGCCCTTAAGGATATCCACGAGAACGGTATCCATGGCGACCTGCAGCCCATGACGCGCGAGGTCATCGATACCTTCCGCGCTATCGGCTCCATCCAAAAGCGCTACGGCAAGAAGATGGCGCACCGCTACATCATCTCGTTTACCAAGAGCGCTCAGCATGTGGCCGACGTCTTTGAGCTGGCGCACCTGTCCTTTGCACACGAGGAGGATGTCCCCGAGCTCGACGTGATCCCGTTGTTCGAGCAGCTCGAGGACCTCGAGGGCTGCGTCGACGTGCTCGATCAGATGCTTACGCTGCCCGTGGTGCAAAAGCGCCTTGCCCAGACCAACCGCCGCATGGAGGTCATGCTGGGCTATTCCGACTCTTCCAAGGATGCCGGTCCTACCACGGCCATGCTCGCGCTGCACTCCGCGCAGGAGCGCATCGCCAAGTGGGCAGAGAAGAACGATATCGACCTGGTGCTCATGCACGGTCGCGGCGGTGCCGTGGGCCGTGGCGGCGGCCCGGCCAACAAGGCCGTGCTGGCGCAGCCCAAGGGTTCGGTCAACTGCTTCTTTAAGCTTACCGAGCAGGGCGAAGTCATCTTTGCCCGTTACGGCAACCGCACGCTGGCTCAGCGCCATGTTGAGTCCGTTGCCGCCGCAACGCTTTTGCAGTCGGCCCCGAGTGTCGAGAAGACCAACACCGAGACCACGCAGAAGTTCTGGGATATGGCCGAGAAGCTCAACACTGCAAGCCACGAACGCTATCTGGACCTGCTGAACACCGAGGACTTTACACCGTGGTTCTCGACCGTGACGCCGCTGACCGAGGTCGGTCTGCTGCCGATCGGCTCGCGTCCCGCCAAGCGCGGTCTGGGCGCCAAGTCGCTCGATGACCTGCGTACCATCCCGTGGATCTTCAGCTGGAGCCAGGCGCGCATTAACCTGGCCGCTTGGTACGGTCTGGGCACCGCCTGCGAGCAGCTTGGCGATCTTGACCAGCTCAAGGCTGCCTACCAGGAGTGGCCGTTCTTCCGCACCTTTATCGACAACATCGAGATGTCGATTGCTAAGACCGATCAGCGCATCGCCAAGATGTATCTGCATCTGGGCGACCGCGATGATCTGTCCAAGAAGGTCTTTACCGAGATGCAGCTCACCCGTAAGTGGGTCCTTGCCATCGTCGGTGATGAGTGGCCGCTGCAGCGTCGTCGCGTGCTCGGCTGCGCCGTTCGCGTGCGTAACCCCTACGTCGACGCTCTGTCCATCGCCCAGGTCCGCGCCCTTCGCGAGGTGCGCATGAATCAGGACGAGATGGCCGAGGAGAAGAAGGCCGAGTACATGAGCCTGATTCTTTCGACTGTGACCGGCGTCTCGGCAGGATTGCAGAACACGGGGTAATCGATAGCCCTGTAGTCGTCCGGGCCCGCCATTAGTTTACTTTTAGGCACGTCCTCGGACATGCAAGAAGCCCTCGCTGCGCACTTCGTGCGGCGAGGGCTTCTTGCGTCCTGCGGAATGTGCCTAAAAGTAAACTAATGGCGGGCCCTGCGATGTTCGGTCTTCGGCGGATTACTGGCTGGGGGAATAATGGCGCGCTTTGCGCGTTTTGGATGGGGTTTGTTCCGGCGGCGCGTTTGGCGCTTCGCGCCACGCGTCTTATCGATCGGGATTGAGATGCATGTGGCGCTTCTCGACTTACGACTGTAGCGGCCGCGGTTCCGTTTGGGATCGCGGTTGTTTTGTTGTGGGTCAAATATGAACGTTGTGTTAATGAGTCGGTAGACGGTGGTGTTTTTCGGTGAGCGGCGTATCCTTCCAACGGTTTATCTAGTGTGTCAGTTGAAAGGAAGAGGGCGCTCGTCATTGTTTGAATGTGAACTGCCGTTTGACCACAAGACGTTGCATCTGGAACTCGAGGATAAGAACTTCGCGGGTGTGATGGAAGGTCATCAAAACGAGTTTAAGACCACGAAATCGCAGGAAGAGCTGGTGGAGGAGTCGCTTGCCAACACTTACGGCTCGCCTTCGCTCGAGGAGCTTTGTACTGGCAAGAAGGATATTGTCATCATTAGCTCCGATCATACGCGTCCCGTTCCCTCGCGTGTGACGATGCCTATTCTGCTGCATCACATCCATTCCGCTGCGCCTGAGGCGCGCGTTCGCATTCTGGTTGCTACGGGTATGCATCGTCCGTCGACGCACGAGGAGCTCGTCAACAAGTACGGCGAGGAGATCGTTGCCAACGAAGAAATCGTTATGCACGTCGCGACTGACGACAGCATGATGAAAAAGATCGGCACCCTGCCTTCTGGTGGCGAGTGCATCATCAACAAGATTGCTGCCGATTGCGATCTGCTGCTTGCCGAGGGCTTCATTGAGCCGCATTTCTTTGCCGGTTTCTCTGGTAGCCGCAAGTCCGTCCTGCCTGGCATCGCCAGCTACAAGACCATCATGTACAACCACAACGGTCAGTTTGTGAACGATTCCCACTCGCGTGCCGGCAACCTGTGCCACAACCACGTGAGCGAGGACATGTTCGCCGCCGCCGAGATGGCTCACCTTGCCTTTGTGCTTAACGTGGTGCTTAACGGCAAGCACGAGGTCATCGGCTCCTTTGCCGGCGATATCCACAAGGCGCACGAGGCCGGCTGCGAGTTCGTGAAGAGCCTTGCCGGCGTTGAGCCCGTCGAGTGCGAGATTGCCATCACCACCAACGGTGGCTACCCCCTCGATCAGAACATCTATCAGGCCGTGAAGGGCATGTGCGCTGCCGAGGCCACGCTTCCCGAGGGCGGCGTGATCATCGACGTCGCCGGTTGTGCCGACGGTCACGGTGGCGAGGGCTTCTATCACAACATCGCCGACAACGATCCGGCGGAGTTTGAGCGCGCCTGCATCGATCGTCCCAAGGACGAGACCCTGCCCGACCAGTGGACGAGCCAGATCTTTGCCCGCATCCTGGCGCATCACCCTGTGATCATGGTCACCGACCTGTGCGATCACCAGATGCTCAAGGATATGCACATGACGCCGGTCAACACCCTCGAGGAGGCGCTCAAGCTTGCCTTTGAGATGAAGGGTGCCGATGCCAAGGTCGCCGTCATCCCCGATGGCCTGGGTGTTGTTGTCGCACAGCACTAGTGCGCGGCTTAAACGAATCGTTTATAACCGACAAGAAAGATAAGGTTTTATGCTTACCAAACTCCTCTGCGAATTCGGCGCAACGGCCCTCATGATCGTCTTTGGCGTGGGCGTTCACTGCGATACCGTGCTCAAGGGCACCAAGTATCAGGGCTCCGGCCATATGTTTGCCATCACCACCTGGTCCTTTGGCATCTCGGTCTGCCTGTTTGTCTTTGGTGGCGCTGTGTGCATGAACCCCGCCATGGTGCTTGCCCAGTGCATCGTCGGCCTGGTGCCGTGGGGCAACTGCATCCCCTTCATGCTTGCCGATATGCTCGGCGGATTTGTGGGTGCCGTGATCGCTTGGTTTATGTATGCCGATGAGTTCAAGGCTTCCGAGGGCGTCGTCGACCCCATTGCCCAGCGCAACATCTTTTCGACCAACCCCACCACCGAGGGCACGAACTATACTCGTAACTTCTTCTGCGAGGCTATCTGCACCTTCGTGTTCATCAGCGCCATCCTTGCTGCCGCTAGCCGCGCCGGCGAGAACGTTCTGATGCTCGCAATCTGCGTCGGCCTGATCGTTTGGGCTGTTGGCATGGGCATGGGCGGCATCACCGGCTTCGCCATGAACCAGGCTCGTGACCTTGGTCCTCGCATGGCTTATCAGGTGCTGCCGATCAAGAACAAGGCTGACAACAACTGGAAGTACGGCCTGCTTGTTCCTGGCATCGCTCCGTTTGTCGGTGCCGCTCTGGCTGCGCTGTTTGTGCATGGTTTCTTGGGCATGTTCTAGTCCGAGCAATTGATATAACGTCCGGTCACGGCACAAGTTAACTTTCCGCCGCGTCCTCGGACATGCAAGAAGCCCCCGCTGCGCACTTCGTGCGGCGGGGGCTTCTTGCGTCCTGCGGAATGCGGCGGAAAGTTAACTTGTGCCGTGACCAGCGGGAATCCGAGTGCGTTCGTGCAAGCAACCCAACATATATATCTGAATTTGGATGGGAGAGGCTTGTTGCTGTTG
>DBFSAO010000024.1:0-3775 GCA_048500675.1 Collinsella sp. | reverse complement strand
GCAGACCAGATGTTCAAAAGACTTAACGTCCGTCGATGCAACGGCATTGTTGCGCTTTGCAAACTCGCCAAACGACTCAACCTCTTCGAGTGCGCCCAACATGTCGGTTTCGCCCTTAAGCCAAATAACGCGCACGCCCTTGCCGTGTATGGGCTGCACAAACATCTGATCGGCCAGCATGCTCAAGGCGCGTCGAACGGTATTGCGCGTGCAGCCAAACTCCGCGGTCAGCTCGGCTTCGGTCGGCAGCATCTCCTGAAACGCATAGGTCCCATTAATGATGCGCGAACGGATCTCGCGGTAGATTCCTTCGTAAATCGCTTTTGGCATGACTTCACCTCTAATGAATATGTATGGCTAGGCACGATAGCATTTCTTTGGGTTGTTTAAACCGTCTATCGGCAAAGCACCGATTATTTACCGTCGACGGTTCCCCCGACACCCAGATCGGATCGAATCAAAACCGTCAATGCGGCAAGCAGTCAGTCCTCTACAATGAGTTCATTGTTTAAACGTTCTTGCTCGCACAGCATGTTGCATCCGGAAGGCATATTATGCTGCAGAAAATCCAACGCTTTGGCGGGGCAATGTTCGCGCCCGCCATGTTGTTTTCCATATCGGGTCTTATGGTCGGCGTCTCCGCCCTCGCAACGTCTGCGGATATCGTCGGCGACCTCGCCGTATACGGAACCCCTTGGTACGTTTTTTGGACTATCATCCAGCGCGGCTCGTGGACGGTCTTTAAACGACTTCCGCTCCTTTTTGCCGTAGCGCTGCCCATCGGCCTTGCCCAAAAGCAACCAGCTCGTTGTTGCCTCGAGGCGCTCGTGGCCTATTTTGCCTATTGCTTCTTTTTGAGCGAGATCATCAAGCTGAGCGGAGACAACCTTGGACTTAAGTACCCGTCGTCTTTGACCTCCGCTAGCGGCATCACCATCATCGACGGCATCAAGACACTCGACACCGGCATTATCGGCCCGCTGGCGGTGTCGGCAACCGTCGTCGCCATCCATGACCGCTTCTACGATGCCAAGGTTCCCGATTGGCTCGGTACCTTCTCGGGTTCCTCGCTGGTCTACCTCATCAGCTTTTTTGCCGTGTTCGCCCTTGCCGCCATCTCGGCCGCCATCGTGCCCTTCGTATACGCAGCGACCGAAACGCTGCGCCACGCACTTGCGGGCGTCGGCCCCTTCGGCGTGGGTATCTTTGTGTTTTTGGAGCGAGCACTCGAGCCCATGGGGCTGCACCATCTGCTCTACATGCCGATCTACTACGACAACCTGGTCATTAACGACGGCATCTACGCCACGTGGAGCAGCTTGCTCCCCATCCTCTCCCATAGCACGCGCCCCCTTAATGAGCTTGCGCCGTGGGCCGGTTTTACCGCCACCGGCTGGGTCAAGCTCTTTGGCCTTCCCGCCATCGCAGCCGCATTCTACTCCACCGCAAAACCCGAGCGCCGCGCCGGCCTCAGGGTCATCCTTGTTCCCGCCATCATCGCCTCGGTGGTTTGCGGCGTTACCGAGCCACTCGAGTTTCTCTTTATGTTCACCCACCCCGGGCTCTTTTTTCTCTACGCCGTCTTATCGTCTTGCCTTGCCACAACCATGAATCTCTTTGGCATCGTCGGCATCTTCTCGGGCGGCCTCATGGAGATGGCAGCCTTCAACTTTATTCCGCTCATGCGCATGCATGCCGGTGCCTATCTTTTGGCGCTCGGTATCGGCCTTGCCTTTAGCCTCATCTTTTTTGTGAGTTTTCGAGCACTCATCTTGATCTATGACCTTAAGACGCCGGGCCGCGAGGATCATGTCGCCAATCGCGCGGCAATCGATCATTTAACGGGAAGCGGCTTTGCCAAAGAGCAATCTCCCAATGACGAGGCCAATAGTCAATCCGATCAAGATCACGTCCTCGCTGAGCGGGTAATTCAGCTTTTAGGTGGCGTTGGCAATATTGCGGGCGCAACCAACTGCGCCACGCGCCTGCGCGTCGAGGTCGCAGACCCTTCCATCGTTGCAGATAACGCGTCGTTTGTCGCGGCGGGCGCCAAAGGCCTCATCATTACGGGCAAGACCGCCCAGGTGGTCATCGGTATCTCCGTTCCCCGCGTTAAAGAGCATTTTGACCAGATCATGGGCCTCGAGCCGGAATTTGCGCCCACCACCTCGGCCTCCTCTGCCGCCGGCCCAACCCACAAGCACGGCGATATCTGCTTCTTCGACATCGACGGTACGCTCGCCTGGCAAGATCCCAGACTTGCCCAGGAGCTTCCCGAAGACGAGCGCGATCTGTCCCCCTATCCCAACGAGGCGGTTTCGCAGGCAATCCGCGAGTTTGTCGCCAACGGCAACATGGCCTTTATCTGCACGGGACGCACCCTGAGCTGCATCCACCCCAAACTTCTTGAGCTGCCGTGGACCGGCATCGTCTGTCTTGCGGGCGGTTACGCCGAGATCAACGGACGCGCAATTCGCGATCTGTCGATGACGCCCGGCATGCTGCAGCGCCTTGCCCCCTATCTTGAGCAGTCGGGCGAGGTCATCCGCTTTGAAGGCCTCAACGGCGTCGTGCGCATGAGTGCCGATGCCCCCGATGCCCCCGGATACGCGCGCACCCTGGGCGACGCAGTCACGCAGCTGCAACATTACAGTGCCTACAAGATCTTGATGTCTACATCGCTCGCTAACCACATCGCTCAAGATAAGGCACTTGAGCCGCTGCTGTGCTTTAACGAGCTCGAACTCGAGGTAACCGAAATCTCGCCCCGCGAATGCACGAAGCGTGGGGGCATCCAGTCTGTACTCGACGCCCTCGATCCCCACCACGGAACCGTATACGGCATCGGCGACGCCAGCAATGACGTCTCGCTGATGAACGCCGTCGATGTCGGTATCGCCATGGGTAATGCGCCGGACTATCTCAAAAAGCGCGCCGACTACATCACCGACTCGGTCGACAAAGATGGCGTCGTCAAGGCGCTCGAGCACTTTAGGCTTATATAAGCAGCCGGCACGCGCACACGTCCCGTTTCCCCAAATCGCCAAAACAGACGCGCCGGCAACTCCAATGTGGCAATATGGTATCTGCACACCGCAACGATGCAACCTAAGAAAGAATGCGAGAACCCGTGTCCAGTCCGTTTACCAGCTTTTTAGCCCAGCACTTTGACCAGATCAACGACTGTCTGGCCACATTCTTTGACGGACAGGCGACCTCTGCCGATATCGAGCGCTACCTGTATACCCCGCTTTCGGCATTTACCGCCAATGCCGGCAAGCGCCACCGCCCGCTTATCTGCATGCTCGCCGCCACCGCAGTGGGCGGCAGCTTTGAGAGCGCCCGCAGCGCCGCGGCGGCCATCGAGCATTTCCAGTCGGGTGCGCTCATCCATGACGACATCGCCGACAACGGCCAGCTGCGCCGCGGCAAGCCCTGCATGAACCTCACCGTGGTCACGTGGCTGGCTATCAACTGCGGCGACCTGGCACTTCCCATGGTCACCAAGACGGTTCTCGACGATCCCACGCTTGAGGCAGACGTAAAGCTGCGCGTACTCCACGAGCTCACCGAGATGATCGTCCGCACCATCGAGGGTCAGGCGCTCGACTTGGGCTGGGTCCGTGACGGGCGTTTTGATATCTCGGTTGATGACTACCTGGACATGGCGACGCACAAGACCGCGTTTTACAGCGGAGCCACGCCGCTTGCCGCCGGAGCCATTATCGGCGGCGGCAGCGATGAGCAAATCGAAGCGCTGCGCGCCTTTGGCCTA
>DBFSAO010000023.1:0-24083 GCA_048500675.1 Collinsella sp. | reverse complement strand
TTTGAGGACCGCGGAGCCCACCGGAGCCCATCCGTTCCCAAGTGCGGCGGTATTTTACCAAACCGAGCAGCCAATCTAGCGCAGGGAGCGCAGGCCGCCGGCGTCCTTGTCGAGCACCGTAAAGCGCACGGCATCCAGGTGTTCCAAGATGCTGATGGCACGTTTGCGCGACACGCCCAGCGCCTCGCGCAGCACACTCGTGGTGGCAGCGCCACCGGCATCGGCGATAGCGGCGGCAACAAGCTCACGCGCATGGGCCTCGGCGGCAGCGGACAAGGCAACGTCGCGCTCGACCTTCACGATGGAACGGTTGAGCGAAAGCTCGCGCAGGGCACGCGTCATGGTGTCGCGGCCGAGCTGCAGCTGTTCACCCACCTCGGGAAGCGCCGGTGCATCGAGGCCAGCTTCGTCCAGCAAGGCAACGATACGTTCGCAGGCCTCGCGCACCACACGTGCCGCAGCGGCAGCGGAGTGCGGGTCGAACACCTCGGCGCCCTCGGAGGCACACACGCCGCGCGAGCAGCCCTCGGAAATCAGGGCCGCGGCAACTGTATCGTCAGCGGTAGACCAAGCAGCATGGGCGACGGCGCCGGGCGTAAAGCCCGTCTCCTTGGGGGCAGCCGCGTGCATGGCTGACAGGGTCGCCGCTAGCGCACCCATCGCGGCATCGAGCGCGGAAGCATCTGCATACAGCGAGCCATCCGAGCCAGCTAGCGCGCAAGCAGCGCCCTTCGCCACCAACTCGCGCAACGCCGCCTCAGCCTCACCGGCAACAAGATCGAGCGCCGCGGCAACATCGGCAGCCGTAACCGGCAGCGCTTGCAGCGCCAGCCACGCATCCACCGCGCCCGCAATATCTCCGGCCTCAAGCGCTGCAAGCAGCGCGCGCTCCCCCTCAGTAAGTTCGCGCGAACGACGGCAGCGCGAAAGCAGCACGCGCCCGCCGCCGATGAGCATAACGGGCGAATACGACAGCACCACGGCATGGTCTCCGGCACGCAGTGGCAGCGGTTCCTCCAAGCGTACCTGCACCACTCGCGTCTCTCCCACCGCCATGGGGGCCTCGCCCTCCATGAGCATGATACGGCCGACAACCTCGGCCGTACCGGCCATCACGTGCACGCGCGCACCCGACTCGAGCACGCGCGGCTTGGCGCCCTCGCGGCCCAGGTAGGTGAACGTCATCATAAAGCGCAACGTCTGACCAAAGCGGCCCGCCACGCCCAGCATCTCTCCACGGTCAAGTGCCGCGACGCCGTCACCAACCAGGTTGAGCGCCACGCGCTGACCGGGCAGCGCCCGCTGCGTGTCGCCATGCACTTGGATCCCGCGTACGCGGCAGGCCGTGCGCGACGGCAGTGCGACGAGCTCATCGCCCACCGCAACCGGCGCATCGTGCAGCGTTCCCGTCACGACGGTGCCGGCACCCTTGATCGTAAAGCAGCGGTCAATCGGCAAGCGCGGCGCGGCATCGGTGAGCTCGGCACGAGATCGGCAGGCATCCCAGCAAGCGATAACCTGCTCGTCGAGCGCAGCCAGCAGGTCATCGATTCCCGCGCCGGTCTTAGACGACACGGGCACGATCGGCACGCCCGCAAACACGGTACCCGACAAAAAGTCATCGACATCGAGCTCGGCAAGCTCGGTCATCTCGGCATCGGCCAGGTCACACATCGTCAGCGCCACCACCATATGCGTGACGCCCAGCAGCTCCAGCACGTGCACGTGCTCGCGCGTCTGCGGCATTACGCCCTCGACGGCAGAGACCACCAGCACGGCAACGTCGATGCCTGTCGCACCCTGCACCATGGCGCGCAGGTAGTGGGCATGGCCGGGTACGTCGACCAGGCCGACGATCTTGCCACTCGGCAGCGCCAGCTCGCCAAAGCCCAGCTCCACGGTCATACCGCGACGGCGCTCAACCTCCAGGCGATCGGGATTCTTGCCGGTCAGCGCCTCGATCAGCGCCGACTTACCGTGGTCGACGTGGCCTGCCGTGCCAACGATAACGGGACACTCCACCAGCGCTTGAACCTCACTCATCGAGCAATCGCCTTCTTAACGCAAGCGACGAGCGTCGATGCCGCCGTCTCGATATCGCGGTCGCCAACGAGCGTGCGCACATCAAACAGAATGCGGTCGTGCGAGGTGCGCGTGACGACCGGTGTGTCGAAGTCCTGGACAAGCGAGCGCTTGAGCGCGTCGATGGACAGGCGCCCGTCGACCGGGCAGACGGCCACGCACATCGTGGGCAGCTCGACGGTAGGCAGCGAGCCGCCACCGGGAGTCGACGATTCCTCGACGATTTCCACCTGCACGGCACACGGGCAGCCAGCCTTATCGAGACCCGCCACCATCAGCTCGCGCAGCTTGCGTGCGCGACGCTCCAGATGAGCCTGCGGAAGCGTGAGCATGTTGAGCACCGGCACCTCGCGATGGGCCACATCCGCCCCGTCCATGTAGATGCGCAGTGTGGCCTCGAGCGCCGCCAGTGCGAGCTTACCCGGACGCAGGGCACGCATAAGCGGATGCGACCCGCAGGCCTGGACCAGATCGCGGCGGCCCATGATAATGCCCGCCTGCGCGGCGCCCAGCAGCTTATCACCCGAGCACGATACGATATCGAGCCCCGCCGCGACCGAAGCCGGCGTGGGCTCCTCACCGCCGCGCACCAGGATGTCATCGGGCAGAAGCGCACCCGACCCCTGGTCCTCGTAGAACAGCAGGCCATGCTTGTGGGCCAGGGCGGCAAGCTCCCGAGAGCTAACCTCCTCGTGAAAGCCCTCGATGCGATAGTTGGAAGGATGGACCTTAAGGATCATCGCCGTATCGGGTGTGATGGCTTGCTCATAATCTGCCAGGTGCGTGCGGTTGGTGGCGCCGACCTCGACGAGTTTGGCGCCCGAGGCCGTCATGACATCGGGAATGCGGAAGCTGCCACCGATCTCGACAAGCTCGCCGCGGCTGACGATAACCTCTTTGCCCGCGGCATGAGTCGCCAGCACCAGCAGCACGGCGGCCGCGTTATTGTTAACGACCAGCGCGTCCTCGGCACCGGTAAGCGAGCGGATCAGCTGCGCGGCATGCTCCTTGCGCGACCCGCGCGAGCAGGTGTCGACGCTGTACTCGAGCGTGCTGTAGCCGCGCGCAACCTCGGCTACGGCCTTGGCGGCCGACTCCGCGAGCGGGGCGCGGCCCAAGTTGGTATGGATGACCACACCTGTGGCGTTAACGGCAGGGCGCAGGCTCGGCAGTGCAGAGCGATGTGCGCGAAATTCAATGGCCGAGGCCAGCTCGCGCTTAGAACGCGGGGCGGAACCGGCACGAATCGCGGCGCGCTCCTCGTCGAGCTCGGCCGTGACGGCGGCATACACCACCGCGTCGCAGGTCTCACCCGCCGCCTTCACCACCGGCCACTCGGCAAGCAGCTCGTTGACGGAAGGAATGGCGCGCAGGCGGGCGCGCACCTCATCGGACATGTTCTGGCTATCGCTCATGTGCGGCCTTTCAAAAGAAACGTGGATCAGTCGAATGCATCAGCTGAGTCAATTACTCGTCATTATCCCCGCGCGCGACAATCTTTTCCACGCGAACGGCGTTTTCCTGGGTAAGCGCGGCACCCGTCAACGGGTCCCAACGCAACGGCGTATGGTCGAGCGGACCCACGCCCAAGGCTTGAGCGCCACCGGCATCGGCGCCAAACGAACGCCCGCCGGGAGCGGCCGAGGTGAAGATGCACGCCGAATGCAGAAACGGCGTCGTCTCCACGCGCACGCGGTCGCGGCCCATATCGCTCACGAGTTCGACGACCTCGCCGTCGGCGATGCCCATGCGCGCAGCAGCATCGGAATTCATCTGCACGGCATCCAGGTCCGATCCAGCCTCGGCGGCACCTTGGGCAGCGAGCCTGCGCGAAGTATGCGACTCAAAGGGACGGTTGCCGCTAATGAGGCGAAACATCCCCGGGCCGGGCTCCACCATGGGAGCGATCCAGTTGGGCACACGACCCATGCCGGCTCGCTCCCATATGTCGCTTGCCAGCGCAATCTTGCCGCCGGCAAGCGGAATCACCGGCTCGCCCGTACGCGAGGGCGGCGCAACGCCCGTATCGGCCCAACCGCGCTCCTTGAGCTCGTCCAGATTGATCCCAAAAGGCGCCACGTGGGCAGCCGCCAGATCGTCAGACGTAAACTGGAAGTACTCGCCCACGCCACACGCCTGCGCCAGACCGGTAAAAATCTCCCGACCGGGACGTGTGTCGTCATGCTGCACAGGCAGCACGGCGTTGCGGTAGAACACGCGCGCATCGTTGGCGCCTGTCACCGTTCCCACGCCGCGGTCAGCCTCCAGATACGTCACGTCGGGCAGCACGAAATCAGAAGCACGCGTCGTCTCGGACCAGCGAATATCAATCGTCACGAGCAAGTCGAGCTGCTGCAAAATACTCAACCAAGCCTGTGCATTGCCATAGCCCGCACCGGGGTTACTGGCATAGACGATGAGCCCACGCAAATCGCCGGCAAGAATCGACTGACCGATGGTCGTGCACAGGCCGCGCACCGGATCGACCAGTGGATAGCGCTCGGACCCCAGCTTGGGCCCGCGCGGCACCGGCGGCGTCGCAAAGCGCGTGGGATCGAGGTCGCCCAACACAAGCGGCGTGGGTGGATTGAGCGCGCCGCCCGCATGTCCGATGCAGCCCAGAAGCACATCGACCAAGCAGATAGCACGCGCGGTCTGGGTGCTATTGGCATACGCGATACCGATGCCACCATGAAAGCCCGCATCTACCACAGCGGCAGGCGCGGAGGCAGCGAGATCGCGCGCCGTAGCGACAATCTCTGCGGCCGGCACGTCACACATCGACTCGGCCCACTCGGGCGTCCAAGCGCCAGCCGCCTGCGCCAGCTCATCAAAACCCGTGGTATAGCGGGTCACGAACTCGTGGTCGTACAGGTCCTCGGAAATCAACACATGGGCAATACCCAACAGCAGCGCCAAGTCGCAGCCCGGGCGCACGCGCAGCCAACGGTCGGCAAGCGCGGCCGAGCCGCTGCGCCGAGGGTCAACCACGATAATCTTCGCCCCACGCCGGCGCGCATCGTTGAGCGCATCAACGGCCCCCATCGTCGACGAATCGACAATGGAACGCCCCAGGTACATGATGCAATCGGTATGCACCAGGTC
Source organism: Collinsella sp. (assembly GCA_048500675.1). Classification (GTDB taxonomy): domain Bacteria; phylum Actinomycetota; class Coriobacteriia; order Coriobacteriales; family Coriobacteriaceae; genus Collinsella. Next base: position 18,896 of record DBFSAO010000023.1, on the reverse strand, counting down.
GGAGGCGGGGCTGTAGCCCAGGCTGTGCTCCCAACCGGTAAGTCGGCTTACCTCGCAGGCACCATCGGCACCGTACACGTTGGGCGAACCCAGCGCATGCATAAAGCGATACGCCCAGTAGCGGTCGAACGAGGGAACGCCGAGCGTCATGCCCAGCGCACGCGGACCATGCCCGTCGACAATCCCCCCAAGGCGCGCTGCAATCTGCGCGAACGCCTCGTCCCACGAAATCGCATCGAACCCCGAGCCATCAGCTCGCCGACGCATGGGATGCAAAATCCGGTCACGCTCGTCAAACGGCATTGCCAGGCGATGCCGACCGCGGGCGCACAGGGCACGCGCCGCACACGGATGCCCCGGCACCGGCAACTCGGCCACCACACGCCCATCCTCAACATGGGCCGCAAAGGCGCAATCGGCATAGCATCCCCCGCATGTGGTCACCACGGCGCGACCGTTACGCTCCACAGCAGATGCCATCTTGATTACCCCTTTCACCAGCCAAACACAACAGGCCAACAGTCCGACAACAAGCCCCAGACCCAAAAAGCCTCCCGCACGGCAACGCCCCGCGGGAGGCCCAACGTCAAACAGACGGTACCTTACGCCTCGGACTTCTTGGCGTAGATAAACCAGTAGCCGAGCGCGACCAGAACCGCGCCGCCCACGATGTTGCCCAGCGTGGCGGCGGACAGGTTAAACGCAATGCCCGCAGCGTTGAGCGCATCGGCGCCGGCGACGTCGGCGCCATAGCCGCACGCGTGCATCACGGCACCCATGGGCAAAAAGTACATGTTGGCGACGCAGTGCTCAAAACCGCAGGCCACAAAGGCGGCGATGGGCAACAGAATGCCCACAACCTTATCGACCACGGTCTTGCCGGCGGTACCGATCCACACGGCCAGGCACACAAAGATGTTGCACAGGATGCCGCGGAAGAAGATCGTCACCCAGTCGATTGTCACCTTGCCGGCGGCAACGCTCACCATGGAGTTGGCGACCGCCTCGCCGTTGAGTTTATAGATGCCGGCCATGTACACCAAAAAGACGATGAACAGAGCGCCGACAAAATTGCCGACCCACACGACGACCCATGCCTTGAGCATCTGAGCCAGGGTGATCTTTTTGCTCTTGAGCGCGCAGACCATAAGCGAATTGCCGGTAAACAGCTCGGCGCCGCACACCAGCACCAACACCAGGCCCAGGCAAAAGCACAGGCCGCCCACGACGCGCTGGGCACCCCAGCCCAGCGTGCTGTCGCTCAAAAACACCGTAAAGAACAGGCCGCCGAAGGCGATAAACGCGCCGGCGAACATTGCCAACAGAAAGGCCTTAGCGACCGGCAGGTTAGCCTTGGTCACGCCGGCGACCTCGGTCTTGGCCTCGATTGCGGCGGGCGCCAGGCAATCGGGAGCGGGATACTCCGCCTTGGAATCTGCCATGTCAATCACTTCTTTCCTAATCAGCAGGGACAAGCGCTCCTATTGCTCTTGTCCCAAGCGGACAAAGTGGGAAAAGTCGTTGGCGGCCACGGCGTCATACACGGCGTCGACGGCCTCAAAGACCTCCGGGGACATGGGGTTATAGAACTCCGTATCGCCCGGCTGAATCCCTATGAAGACGATATCTTCGCACGATTGCTCGATTTCTTCGATCAGAATCGACAAGGGAAGCGAATGCGTGGTGAACATCGACTTGCGGGCCACGTCACGTTTGTCGAGCAAGCGGATGGCGCCGACGGGCAGCGCCATGTCGGCGGCATCGACCAACACCAGGCGCGGCGGACGCTCGCGCTTGACCTCGATGATGTCGTCCTCGGGCGTTTGCCCACCGTCGATGGTGTACCAACCGGCGATGGGCGTGTCCTCCATCTTTTTGGAGAGCACGGGGCCGGCGGCATCGTCGGCGCGCAGCACGCTTCCCGCCGTGAGCACAATGCCCGCAAACGGGGCGCCGTTCACACGGCCATCCACAACGCGACCCATTACTGTAGCCTCCCCGTCAGATACACGCCCGACACATCGCGCACGCGCTCAACCAGATCGCGAAACTTCATCAGAAACGCGACCTGCTGGGCATGCAGGCCAAAGTCGTCATCGAACACCGAGATGCCGGCCTTGGCCGAACCGCGAAAACCGCGATCGTCGAGCAGCGTGTCGCAGGCCTCGAGCAGCGACGGCACCGCCGCCTTGTCGAGCTGGCACTCGCCAAAGGAGCGGATGGCCTCGAACTTGGTCTTGGCCTCCCCCTCCGGCAGCGCGTCGACGAGCGAATAGAACACGTTCACCGGCACCGACAGGCGCGGCTCAAAGCAGTCGAGCACGCCGGTGTGGTGGCCCACGGCGAGCGTGTAGTACAGCACGTCGCAGGCCTCCTGGGGAACGTCTTCCTCGGTCTCCACAAACTTACGCGTGAGCTCGTAAAAGACCACCTGGTCGGGCGCATGGTCCAGGCAGGGGTCGGCGACGCCTTCGGCAGCCTCGTCGCTTGCGCGCGAGGCATCGCCAAAAGAGCCGCCGAGCATGCCGGGACCCGCAAAGTAACCAGAGCGGTCCGTGAGCTCCATCTAGCGACCTCCGGCCAGCACCAGATCCTGCAGCGCCGAGTACACCTCAACGCGGCGAGGATCGTCCTGCTTATCGATGAGCAGCGCCATGGCACCGCGGATATCGCCCTTGGGCGCGCCCTCGAGCGTATCCATAAACTCGTTGGCCAGGTCGCGGCCGTAACGGTAGCCGCTCATGGCGCGAGCCTCGCGCTCGATGGCAACGCGCAGCTTGTACGGCACGCCGGGGTGCAGGATATCGGCCTGCTCGCCGGCGGCCTCCACCGTGGTCTCGGCATGGAGCTTTTGGTCCAGCAGACCGAGCGCCATGGCAAAGCCGTAGACGGTCTGCGCGGGGCTGGGCGGGCAGCCGGGGATATAGACATCGACCGGCAGAATCTTATCCGTGCCACCCCAGACGCAGTAGTTGTCGTAGAAGATGCCGCCGGTGCAGCCGCACGCGCCGTAGGACACCACGATCTTGGGATCGGGTGCGGCCTCAAAGGCGCGCAGGGCCGGCATGCGCATGGCACGCGTCACGGCGCCGGTGTACAGCAGCACATCGGCGTGACGGGGCGAAGGCACGACCTTGATGCCAAAGCGCTCGACGTCGAAGACGGGCGTGATGGAACCGAAGATCTCGATCTCGCAGCCGTTGCAGCCGCCGCAGTCGACGCGGTAGACGTACACCGAGCGCTTGATCTTCTTAAGAAGGGTCGCCTTGGCCTTCTCGATGCTCTCGTCGAGCTCGATCTTGGTCGGGCGGTACTGAAGCCGCTCGGGCAAAAGCGTGGGTTCGGCCATGGTTACTCCTCCTTCGTATCAAAATCCATGATGATGCCCTCGACCGGCGCCGGACCGGCGGGAATCTCGGGCGCATCGGGGTTGAGCTCGCGGTCGATATACTCCGGGTTCACGCCGTGGCCGCCCAGATACTCCATGCCGGGGCCCTGGGGCTCACCGGACGCAAGCGTCTCGTTGGCAGCCATGCCGGCAGCGTTGCCGGTCTTTACGGCCGAGGCGGCGCGCAGGGCGTCGAGCTCGCGCTTGCACTCCTGGCACATACCGACGGTACGGGCGGCCTGCTCGGCCTCCATGCCGCCGGCCTTTTGCAGCAGGCGCTTGGCGTAGTCGATCTCCTTGTGCGGGGCAAACGGCTTGCCGCAGCGCGAGCAGTGCTCGAGCGTATAGACGCTCTTGCTGGTGAGGTCGTCCTTACTCATGACGGCCAGCTCAAACTCCTCGGTGAGCTTAATGGCCTCCATGGGGCAAGCTTCCTCGCAGCGGCCGCAGAAGATGCAGCGACCGTAGTCGATCGACCAGGTGATGGTATCGGCCGCAAGGTCGGTGTCCATGCGAATGGCATCGGCCGGGCATGCCACGCCGCAGGCACCGCAGGCAATGCAGAGCTCGGCATTGTGCTCGGGCTTGCCGCGCATGTCCTTGTTGGTGGGGAACGGCGCAAACGGGTACTTGACCGTCGCGTCGCCGGCCTTGGCGTTGACCTTCCAAAGCTTCAGCATATTAGAGCGCCTCCTCATCGAGCGGAGCGGCCATGGTGCCCTCGCCCGCAAGCGGCGACTTATCGCGCCAGACGTTCTCGAACTGCTCCTTGTCGAGCACGTGGTCGCGCTTGGCGGCGACATCGGTCACCGTCACGCGGTCGGTGCAGGAGTAGCACGGGTCGAGCGAGCCGACGATCAGCGCCGCGTCGCCCACGGTGTTGCCGCGGAACATGTAGCGCAGGACCGGCCAGTTGCTGTACGTAGCTGCCTTGGCGCGCCAGCGGTAGCACTTCTGGTTGTTGCCGAGCATGGCCCAGTGCACATCCTCGCCGCGCGGCGCCTCGGTGGCTCCGATAGCGTACTTGTGCGGGGTGTACTCCCAATCCGTGGTGAGGATGGGGCCCGACGGGCAGTTCTCGAGCATGGTCTCGATCATGTCGATCGAATCGTAGACCTCCTGGATGCGAACGGCGGTACGGCCAAAGGCATCGCAGGTGTCGGCCGTAGCGGCGTGCATCTTTTGAATGTCCGGATCGGCGTAGCCGTCGAAGGGATGGTCAAAGCGCACGTCGCGGGCATAGCCCGAACCACGCATGAGCGGGCCGACCGGCGAGAAGTCGCGTGCGATCTTGCGGTCCAGAATGCCGATACCGCTCGTACGCTCGATAAAGTTGGGCGTGGAGAGCAAGACGTCGACGAGCTCCTGAACCTCGGAGCGCAGCTGGTGGATGGTCGTGAGCGTGGAGAGCTTCTGCTCGGCCAAAATGTCGCGACGCACGCCGCCGATCACGTTGAGGCCGTAGGTCTTGCGGTGACCGGAAAGCTTCTCGGCCAGGTCCATAGACTTCTCGCGGACGCGGAAGAACTGCTGGAAGCCGGAGTCGAAGCCCGTGTAGTGCGACGCCAGGCCAATGTTGAGCAGATGCGAGTGCAGGCGCTCAACCTCGAGCATGATGGCGCGGATGTACTGGGCGCGCGGCGGAACATGAATGCCCTGAGCGCGCTCGACGGCCTCGGCGTAGGCCACCGAGTGGGCGCAGCCGCAGATGCCGCAGATGCGGTCGGCGAGGAACGTCACGGCGTCATAGTTCAGGCGCGTCTCGGCGACCTTCTCCATACCGCGGTGCACGTAGAACAGACGGTAGTCAGCGTCCACGATCGTCTCGCCCTCGACGAACAGGCGGAAGTGGCCGGGCTCGTCGGAGGTAATGTGCAGCGGGCCCATGGGGACGAGCGTCGTCTCCTTGCCCTTGGTATCGGCCAAGAACTCGTAGTTTTCCATGTCGCTCGCGGGAGCGGGACGGAAGCGGTAGTCCATGGAGTCCTTGCGCAGCGGGTACAGGCCGCTGGGCCAATCATCGGGCAGCACCAGGCGGCGACGATCGGGCAGACCCTCGGGGATCAGGCCGAACATGTCGCGCAGCTCGCGCTCGCCCCACACGCAGGCGGGGACGAACGGCGTCACGGACGGGAACGTCATCTTGGCGGGATCGACCTCGGTGCGCACGGTCACCCAGCCGGGATCCTCCCCCTCCATGGAGATGACGTAGTACACGGCGTAGCGGCCGCACAGGCTGCGCTCATCGTTGCCGATGATCACGGGAATCCAGCCGTAGCGCTCGTAATACAGGTAGTGGACAGCCTCGGGCAGCTTGTCCTGCTTGACGGTGATCGTCAGCTGGTCCTCGCACTGCCACTCGACCTTCTCGATGCAGCCCGGAACGGCGCGGCGCAGGGCCTCGACATGGCTCTCGCAGCGACGGGCATACACCTTGTTCTCAGTTTCAATCATTCGTTACTCCACCTCGCTCTGAGCGGTCTCGGTACCGAACACAGCGCGGTACATCGGCGTCGCGTGAAGTTCCTCGGTGCTCTGCTCAAGCACGATGCCGGTCGCGGTCTCCACACCGTGCACGAGAGGCAGCGGGGTGGCGATGCCAAACCACAAGATCATGACGGCCAGGATGATTTCGGGGATAAGCATGAGCGCCGGGGCCTCATGCTTGCCCATGCCCTGGGGCGCATGGCCGAATACCGACTTGAGTGCGATGCGGGTGAGCGCGGAGATGGCCACGGTAAGACCGAGGGCGACCACGACGACCAGCCACATGGGACCGGCGGTAACACCGGCGACAAAAGTCAGGAACTCGGAGATAAACATGCCAAAGGGCGGGAAGGCACCAAGACCGAGCAGCGCCAGGACGGCAAGCGCGGCGGTTGCGGGAGCAACCTCGACGACACCCTGGATCTTGGCCAGGCTACGCGTGCCAAAGGCGTGCTGGATGTTGCCGGACACGCAGAAGGCAAGCGTCTTGGTAAAGCCGTGGAACACGCAGTGCAGCAGGGCCGCGGCGATACCCAGCGGACCACCGATACCCAGGCACAGGGCGATAACGCCCACGTTCTCCACAGACGAGTACGCAAAGCGGCGCTTGAGGTCGTCCTGGCGAAACATCGAAAGCGCCGCCACCAAAATGGACAGCGTGCCGACGATCAGCAGCAAAAGCTGCGGATACTCGGCGCCCACGGCCTGGATAGTAAAGCCGTAGAAGCGCATGATCACAAGCATGGCGCACTTAAGCAGCACGCCCGAGAGCAGGGCCGAGACAGGGCTCGGGGCCTGGGAGTGGGCATCGGGCAGCCAAGTGTGCATGGGGAACAGGCCGGCCTTGGTGCCAAAGCCGATCACGATAAACGCAAAGGCGAGGCGCATGAGCGTCGGGTCGAACTGGTCGGCATACGGCAGCACGCACGACAGGAATGCGGCCTCGTGGGCATTGGGAATCACGTCGGCGGCGTTGGCGTAGATCAGCAGCGTACCGAACAGGCCAAAGGCCACGCCGGCGGTGCAGACCATCGCATACTTCCAAGAAGCCTCGAGGGCCGTCTTGTTTTTGTAGATACCCACGAGGAACACGGTGGAAAGCGTGGTTGCCTCCACGGCGGCCCACGTGAGGATCATGTTGTTGGACAGGCACGCGAGCAGCATGGTGAACACAAACAGGCTAAACAGCGCAAAATACTGCTTGGCGCGCTCGGCGGGCATGGAGCCCTCCTCGATATCGGCCTTTACATAGGGCAGCGAGAACAGCCCCGTAAGAAAACCGATAAAGCCGATGAGCAGCACAAAGATGGCGCCCAGCGAATCGAGGTGGAACCACAGGCCAAGAGCGCTCGCGGTGTCACCGCTCATAAGGACGTCACCGGCCGTCATAATCGACAGCACCAGGACGGCTGCGACGGAGACCAGGTTGAGACCGGCAAACACGTTATAGGACGTGTTCTTGGGCAAAAATGCCATGACCAGCGAGAACACCAAAGGAGTCGCGAGCAGGGCGAGAATCAACGTTTCCATGGACTACCCCCTCAGCTCGGACAGGTCGCGCGCATCGAGCGAGTGGGAGTCGTCCCAAATGCGACGCACGACGATGGACATAATGATGACGGCAAAGATGGCGTCGGTGGCGATACCGATCTCGATGATCTCGGGAGCGGTGGGGGCCAAAAGCGCGAGCGTCACATGGCTGCCGTTTTCCATAAGGCAGTATCCAAAGATCTGCTTCATGATGTTGCGCTGCGAGATGATGCAGGTGAGGCCCACAAAGAAGTGAGCGAAGCTAATGGCGAGCGCAGGCGTTGCGACCTCGGCCGTGGGCAGGCTGATCTGCGTCACGACGGCAAAGCAGATCGCGACTTCCACGGCGATGATGCAGATGGCCCACGCGGGCTTAAGGCCGGCCTTGAGCGATGCATCGCTCGGCTCGCCCATCTTCTTGTATGCGCGGGTGAGGATATAAGGGACCAGGACGACCTTAGTGATAAAGGCAGATCCAGCCCACATAAGCAGCTCCTGCGCACCGGTGGTGACACCGAGCGTGGCGAGAAGCCCCACGAGCACCAGCGACTGCACCGCATACCAGTTGATGGCATGTTTGATGTTCTTGGAGACGACCACCATGGTAGACGTGACGATCAGAAGGCCGCCAAGGATGTTGACGATCGAATAACCCATGTCGTTCTACCTCCTAACCGATCCAGCTGGCCGAAAGCGGGCCGCTGACGATGACCATGATGATGAGCACGATGAACACGAACGCCATCGCGCGGGGAAGCGGGGCTCCCGCAGCGACCTCTTCGCTCGGCTCGCCGGGCAGGCAATAGCCCATCCACTTAAGGAACCAGGCAAAGGTGGCGACGGTCTCGGCGACCATGATGCACACGAGCACCAGGATCGCAACGTTGCCGGCACCCACAGAAAAGCCGCCGGCGATGATCTGGAACTTCGAGAAGAACGTGTTCATGGGCGGCACGCCGGCAATGGCGAGCGCCGCGACACCAAAGCCCACGCCCGAGATCGGGTACTTCTTTACGATGCCGCGAAGCTTGGGCAGCATACGCGTGCCGAGGGTAAAGGAGAACGAACCGGCGATCAGGAAGAACAGGGTCTTGGCGAAAGCGTGGTTAAAGATGTGGCACACGGCACCGTCAAAGGCCAGCTGGCTGCCAAAGACCGAAAGGCCCAGACCAAAGAACACATAGGAGAGCTGGGCAATCGTGGAGAAGGCCAGCAGGCGCTTCATGTCCTTTTGCGGCAGGTACATAAGGAAACCAAAGAGCATGGTGACCATGGCGTCGATAATGGCGACCCAGCCCACGATCTCGGGAATCTCGCCGGCAGAGACGAGTGCGCGCGCGAACACGCACACGCCGACCTTGACCATCGAGGCGCCATGCAGGTAGGCCGAAACAGGCGTCGGCGCCTCCATGGCCGAAGGCAGCCACATGTACATGGGGACCTGTGCGGACTTGGCCCAGGCCGCAAACAGCACGAGCAAAAGGACGATAGCCTTGAGCTTGGCGTCGAGGCCGGCAATCGCGGTAATGGCGAAGGTACCGGTGTGGGCAAACACGATGGCGGCGCCCAGATACAGGCCAAGTGCACCGATATGCGTGATGATCAGGGCCTTCATGCCGGCCTTCTTGGCCGTAGGCGTCATGTAGTAGCTAATGAGGCCCCAAGAGCACGCACCCGTGATCTCAAAGAACACGAGCTGGCCCAAAAGGGTCGAGCTGTACACGAGGCCGGCCATGGCGCCGATGAAGGTCGCGAGGTACGCGTAGAAGCGACGACGCGGCGCGTCGGGATGCTCACGGTTATTCTCGCTCATATAGGGGATCGAATAGATCACGACAAGCAGGCCGATACCCACAAAGGCGGGCGCGAGCAGCGTGCTCATGCGATCGAAAGTGAATCCCATGACGAGGGTCTGCCCAAACGAGATCAGGGGGACCTGCGTGTCGGGCATGCCGGCGCCAGCGAAATTCGCGGCGAGGGCGATGGTGCAGACCGTCGAGACGGCGGCACCCAAAACGCTGAACCACTTGGCGTACGGACGGGGGAACAGGGCGACGAGCACCGAGGCCACCATCGGGGCCGCGATGGCGACCAAGCCGAGAAGGGACAGACTGACTGCAAATGACATTGTTTCTCCCTTCTCCTACACGCCGACGACCACGAAGACAAACGCCAGAACGGCGATGCCAACGACAGCCCAAGTCTGATTACCGAGTACCTTAAAACGCGAGCGCGAGCAGGAGTTCTCGATCACGCCGCATACGACAAAGTCGATCAGGCACTTCACCAGGAAGATGACTGCACCCAGAACGGCGGCAGCGCCCACGGTCGCGGGCTCGCCCCAAGGGATGAAGATCGCGCAGAACCAAGCGACGACCAGGACCTGTTTCATGGACATGGCAAGCTTGGCCATGGCGAGCGACGGGCCGGAAAGCTCGGCGAGCGGACCTTCCTGAAGCTCTTGCTCGGCCTCGGCCTGATCAAACGGCAGCTTGCCGAGTTCCATGTAGCAGGCGATCGCAAAGGCGATGCCGGCGAGGATCACGGCGACCGGCGCGTCGATGGCGCCCGTCATGATGTGCTGACCCATGGTGGCGACGTCGGTGGAGCCGCACACCAGGGCGGCGGCAAACAGCGCCAGCAGCATGGACGGCTCGATGAGCACGCTCATGAGCAGCTCGCGGACGCCGCCGATACCAGCGTAGGCGTTGGACGAATCCACACCGCAGAGGGCGAAGAAGAAGCGGGCGAGCGCCAGGCTGTACATGATGGTGATGGCGTCACCAAAGACCGGGATGGGGCTTTGTGCCGTAAAGAGCGGCAGGCCCATCGCGAGCATAAAGGCGACGGCGAAGAACAGCGGCGGCATGATGCGCAGCGCAAAGCTCGCATCCTCGCTCTGGGACTCGGGGCGCGCAAAGAGCTTGGCCAGGTCGCGGTAGTCCTGCATGATGCTGGGGCCGCGACGGTTGTGCATCTTGGCGCGGATCACGCGGCCGAGACCGGAGAAGAACGGTGCGACGGCCATGACGACCACGCCCTGCAGAACGGCAAGTACGATGTTGTTCATGCTCTCCCCTCCTTAACCCATTTGCACGGCGAGCACGAGGAACACCACGAGCGCCGCGACGATGTAGCAGATATAGATGCTGTAGTTGCCGCCCTCGAGCTTAGTCGCGAGGTCGGCGAGCTTCTCGACACCCTTATGCGGGGCATCGACGAGAACCTTGTCGGGTACGGGCTCCACAGCCCCGGCCACACCGGTGAGCTTCTGGAAGAAGTGCGCGATGGACCAGCAGACGGCCGTGCAACGGTCGCGCAGCGTGTAGAGCGGCTGCATAAACCAGGACACCTCGGAGGCAAAGGTCGTGGCCACGACGGGCATATGCTCGTTGGGAGCATAGCCGCATGCCCACGGCTGGGACTTCTGCACCTTGCCGACGGTCTTGAGCTTGCGATAACCGCAGGCAAGGCCGACGAGCACCACGAGCGCAATGGCGATCGCGGGCGTGGAGGTGGCAGCGCCGGAGTACTGGTTCATGAGCTCCATGCCCTCGGCGGCAAACACGCCACCGTACGGATGCAGCACGGACGCGGCGACATCGACCAGCACGGGCGCGATCACGGGAGCGCCAATGCCCAGCACGACGCAGATGGCCGCGAGCAGGCCCTGCGCAAACACCATGGGGGCGGGAACCTCCTTGGCATTAGCCGCGGCCTCGGAGCGGGGCGCGGAGGCAAAGGAGACGCCATAAGCCTTGACGAAGCAGGTGACAGCCAGAGCGCCGGTAATGGCAAGCGCGACGGCAGCGAACACGGCCACAATCATGACGGCCTTGTCGCCCTGCATGGCGGCGTTAAACAGCGACTGGTAGGTAAACCACTCGGACACAAAGCCGTTGAAGGGCGGGATGGCCGAGATGGCAAGCGCGCCAACGAGGAAGCAGATGGCCGTTGCCGGCATACGACGGAACAGGCCGCCCATCTTCTCCATATTGCGCGTACCCGTGGAGTACAGCAGCGCACCGGCGCCCAAGAACAGCTCGCCCTTAAACATCGCGTGGTTAAACGTGTGGTAGAGGGCGGCCATCAGGGCCAGGACGGCGATGCCGACAGAGTTGAGCGCCATGGCGGCCATGGAAGCGCCGACGCCGAGCAGAATGATGCCGATGTTCTCGACGGAGTGATAAGCCAGCAGGCGCTTGATGTCATGCTCCTGCAGGGCGAAGGCCACGCCGAGGACCGACGAGATCGCACCGAAGACCATGACCATAAGGCCCCACCAGACCTGAAGGCCCGAGGCGGAGAGCAGGTCGAGGCCCACCTTGAGGATGCCGAAGATACCGATCTTGATCATGCCGCCGGACATGAGGGCCGACACGTTGGACGGCGCCTCGGGATGTGCCTTGGGCAGCCAGCCGTGCAGCGGGATGATACCGGCCTTGGCGCCAAAGCCAAAGAAGGCGAGCACGAAGCACACGGATGCGACCGCAGGGCTAAACTGCGTGGCGCGGAAATCCGCAAAGGCAAACGAGCCACCGGCAAAGTTGGTCATGGTGAGGAAGCTCGCCATGATGAGCACAAAGCCCACGTGCGCGATCACAAAGTAGAGCCAACCGCCATGGATGGAGTTCTCGTTCTCCTCGATCACGACCAGGAAGTACGAGGTAAGCGACATGAGCTCAAAGGCGACCAGGAACCAAAACACGTTGTCGGCGGTGATGACGAGCATCATGGACGCCACGAAGGTGTTAAAGAAGAAGCCGGCGCGGCCCTTTTTGCCCGGGTACTCATCAAAGCAGTTGAGACCGTAGATCGAACCGGCAAACGCGAGCACCGAGATGAGCGCCACGAACAGGCCGGACAGCTGGTTGAGCAGCAGCTGGAAATGGGCAAACGGGAAGAACACGATGGTGTCGACCGACGCGACATTGCCCAGCACGGCCTGGATACCGGCCACAAACGAAAGCACCGCGGCGACGGCGCCGATAAGGCAGCCGGCGGTCTTGGCGGCGTTATCGGCCTTGATCAGCAGAACCGAGGCGAGCGCACCGATGCACGAGACGGCAAGCGATGCGATAAACAGCGTCATGCTATCCATTGTTTACGCTCCCTTCTGCTTTCTCGGACAGGCCCTGGGCCACAGCGGTAACGTCGACGACCGGACCGTTTTCGATCGAGCGCAGGCACTTGGCCTCGTCGAGCTCGCGATCGGCCGCGCCGCCCATGACGGTCAGCGCCTTGGTGGGGCACGCCGCCACACAATGCGGGCCGTCCGGATCGAAGGCGCACAGGTCGCACTTGACAGCGCAGGTGTACTGGCCAGGAGCCCACGTAAGCAGGCTGCTCAGGGACTTAGGATACGAAGGCGTCGGGTCGCACATGCCTGCGACACCGGCGATAGATGTGCCATCGGGATGGATGGCTCCGAAGGGGCACGCGATGGCGCACAGCCTGCACCCGATGCACTCCTGCTCCTTGACGTGGATGCGGTCGCCATCGTGCTCGATGGCATTCACCGGGCAGACCTCGGCGCAGGGGGCACCCTCGCAATGGTGGCAGGCAAGGGCGGCCGAAATACCGCCGGTCTTCACGAGCGCCAGGCGCGGCGTATCCTGAAGACCCTGCATCCGGTGGGCGTCGGCACAGGCGGACTGGCATGTTCCGCAGCCGATGCACCTCTCCGGGTTGATGTCGATGAAGCGGTTCATCCCCACTTCCTTTCAAAATAACGGGCCGGGCTCCCGAACGTACGGGACGCCCGGCCCAAAAAGCCAACGAGAACGGGACTACACGATTTGATTCACGTGCGTCTCGTCGTCGAACTTGGCGGCGCCGGGCTCAACGTCCTGGGGAGCGGCGGCATCCACCAGAGCCTGCTTGAGCTCGGTGTACTGACGCTCCACCTCGCCCTCTGCCCAAACCTGGTCGGCAATGGCGTCGACCTGGCAGGCGGAGAACTTGTCCTCGGGCGTATGCGAGACCGGGTCGACCTTGTGAATGGTCAGCTCGTTGCACTTGCCGATCCACCACTGGTAGGTCATATAGACCGTGCCCTTGTTGATGCGATCGCTCACGTCGGCGCGGCTGTATACCTGGCCGCGGCGGCTGTGGATCGAGACGATGTCGCCGTTCTTGATGCCGCGCGCCTGGGCGTCCGCGGGATTCATGCGGACAAAGCCGGGCTCGTCGGCGAGCAGCGCCAGCGTCTTGCAGTTGCCGGTCATCGAACGGCAGCTGTAGTGGCCGACCTCGCGGACGGTGCACAGGATGAGCGGGTACTCATCGTCGGGAAGCTCGGAGGGCGCCTCCCAGTCGTGCGCCATCAGGTTGGCGCGGCCGTCCTTGGTGGTGAACTTGCCACCAGCGAACATGTCGGGCGTACCGTGGTCGTTCACATCGGTGCTCTTGACCGGCCACTGGGCGTAACCGCCCTCGGGAGCCATCTTCTCGTAGGTCGCGCCCACAAAGTTGGGGCACAGGCTAATGCACTCGTTCCAGATCTGCTCGGTGTTGTCGTAGTGCATGGGATAGCCCATGCGCGTGGACAGGTCCGCGAAGATCTCCCAGTCGTGACGGCACTCGCCCTTGGGCGGAACGGCCGCGTCAAAGTGCTGGAAGCTACGGTCGGATGCGGTAAAGACACCCTCGTGCTCGCCCCAAGAAGTGGCAGGCAGGATGACGTCGGCGAGCATGGTCGTCTGCGTCATAAAGATGTCCTGGCAAATGAACAGATCCAGCTCGGAGAGCGTCTTGCGCATACCGGCCGAATCGGGCTCGGTCTGCACCGGGTCCTCGCCGTAGTTGTAGAAGCAGTGCACCTTGCCCTCGTCGACCAGGTGACCCAGGTCGGTGAGCTTGTAGCCCTCCTCGAGCGGGAGCTTTTCCTCGGGCACGCCCCAAGCCTTGGCAAACTTGGCACGCACAGCCGGGTCGGTGACTTTCTGGTAGCCAGGGTACAGGTTGGGCAGCATGCCCATATCGCAGGAGCCCTGGACGTTATTCTGGCCACGCACGGGCGCGAGGCCGGAGTTGGGTTTGCCGATCTGACCGGCAACGCAGGCGATGGAGGCGATGGTGTGCACCGTCTTCAGGTTCTGCTTCTGCTGGCATACGCCCATGCCCCAGCCAATGATGGCAGAGGGCTTCGCCGTGGCGTACATCTCGGCAGCTTGGTGGATCAGCGCGGGCTCGACACCCGTGATGTCCTGTACGGATTCGGGAGTGTAGTTCTTGATGGTCTCCCACCACTCGTCAAAGCCGTTCGTGTGTTCGGCGACGAATTCCTTGTCGTAGAGGCCATCGTTGACCAAGCAGTTGGCAAAGGCGTTGAGGAACGCAACGTTGCAACCGTTCTTGATCGGAAGGTAGAGATCGGCGATACGCGCGGTTTCGATATGGCGCGGATCGGCGACGATGATCTTGCAACCCTTTTCTTTGGCTCGCACGATACGCCTTGCGACGATGGGGTGCGAATCGGCAGGGTTATAGCCGAAGAGGAAAATGCAGCCCGCATCCTCCATACCGGGGATGGAGCATGACATGCAACCTGAACCAACCGTGTCCATCAGACCGAGGACAGTAGGGCCGTGTCAAGTACGGGCGCAGTTGTCCACGCTGTGGGTGCCGATGCACGCACGCGTAAACTTCTGCATGACGTAGTTCGCCTCATTGCCGCCGCCTCGCGAAGAGCCGGTGGTCATGACAGCGTTAGGACCATATTCGTCAATTATGGCCTGCATCTTAGATGCGGTGAAATCCAGTGCCTCGTCCCAGCTTACGCGCTCAAGATCCGCGCCCTTAGTGCGGCGGATCATCGGGTGCAGTACGCGAGGAGTCAAAATCTTGGTGTCGTTGATGAAGTCGTAGCCGCTCATGCCCTTAAGGCACAGCTCGCTCTGGTTGGTGATGCCGTTGAGCGGTTCGGTGCCCACGACCTGGCCGTTTTGGACCAGGAGGTTAAACTGGCAACCGGCGCCGCAGTACGGGCAGATCACTTTATGCTTCTCCATGACACCCTCCTTCCTTTTTCTGCTACCGATTACTCGGTACTTATTTGACAATCATTGGGCCTGTCGCCCCAACGCTTACGCCTCGTTTTCGATGGTGGCGCGGGCACGCTCGGCAGTCAGTTCTGCCAGGCGCTCCTCGTCTACCAGGGTGAGGCCCTTGGTCGGGCACGCCTCGGCACACGCCGGACCGCCGGGACGGTCCACGCACAGGTCGCACTTGAGCACGAAGCTCTTGGTCTGCGAACCCACGCGAACGTCGCCCATCAAGACCGGAACCTGCGTGGTCGCCACGCTCACGGCGCCAAAGGGGCATGCCATGACGCAGCTCTTGCAGCCGATGCAGTTGTCCTCGTTGACGCCGATACGATGGTTCTTTGGATCAAAGAACAAGGCGCCCGTAGGACAGGCCTTCGCGCACGGGGCATCCTCGCAGTGATGGCAAGCCACCGGTGCGGAGATCTCGTACGTACGCGTCACGCGCAGGCGCGGCGCGGCGATGTTGCCGGGGATGTCGTGCGCCTCGATGCACGCCGCCATACAGGTTTGGCACCCAATGCAGCGTGAGGAATCGGCTACGACTCGTTTATTGCCCATGTTGTTCACTCCCTCCCGAATCCCATGCCGGAGAGACCCTGTCGACGTTGCCCCGGACCGCCCGTGGTCCGGCATCGGCGTATCGAGTGCATGCGGCGAAACAGGCACTTCGATAGAATTCCTCCAACGATATACAGGTTAAATATACGCAGTTGCAGGTGGCAAACTTGAGCATAGGCCCTGCAATACGGGTGTATTGCAGGGGTTTTGGCAGGTTGGAATTATTCTCTAGAAGCTATAAAGGTGAGTGTATTACATGCGTACATCCAAGGGAGATTTCACGCTCGTTTCTGAAGGATGTAGTACGTTTGTAATATCGTTTACACTCAATTACTCTAGTGCAATAAAGTAGTGGTTGTAAGATTGGCTATTATTAGCCGATGTTGTATTTGACTATTCAAATTGCACGCTCATTAAGGGAGGCCAGTGATGTCATCGACTCAAAAACGAGCCATCCTGCAGGTGCGCATTCGCGAGGAAGACAAGCAGCATGCCGAACGTCTCTACGACGCCATGGGCACATCGCTCGCCGAGGCTGTCCGTCTATTTGTCGCGCAGAGTATTTTGATGCGCAAGCTCCCCTTTCAGCCGGTCGCCGTGCGCTCAAAGGACGGCACCGCCGCCTATGGATCGCTCAAAGCATATGGGGACCCCAATCGCCGCTCCGAGGAGCGCAATGCCTGGATTGAATACCTAGCCACAGAAAGCGACGATTCGATTTTGGGTCCCGAGGAAGTAGATATCCATGAGTAGCACCATCATCGACGAGACCGTCATCCTGCGTTATCTGTTCGACGACGACGAGATCCTGTCGCCACGCGCCGCCAAGGTCATCGCCACGCGCACCGCCCGTGTCTACCCCGAGATCATCACTCGCGTCGTGGTCACGCTGCGCGACGTCTATAAGGTTCCCCGCGTTGAGATTGCTGCGGCCATGAAAAGGCTACTCGATGACGTCATGGTCGACGAGCCCACCGTTGTCGCCCTTGCCGTCAAACTCTTTGGCAAGACCCATATGGACTTTACCGACTGCCTCCTCGCAGCCCGAACCGCCATCTACAACGATGATGTCGTGAGTTTTGGCAAGCCCATCATCCAAGGCATGATCGATTACCGCCACAAGCGCCAAACCGCAGCCGAAGCCCGCAACCGCAGCACCGACTCCACCATCGACAAGCTCCGTCACCGCCCCCGCAGCTAACCCCATCCCCTCCTAAGTTGCGGTGAAATACGGACTGTTTCATGCCTTTAAAGGCCTCAACAGTCCGTATTTCACCGCAACTTATTGAAGGTGGACCGCGAACGATTTCTCTATCGGGATTCGGCGTAGGGTTTTGTTGTCGGAATGCCGTAACCGCGCATCATGGCACCGAACGATTCTACGTCGTAGGTGTCCGAGAGTTTGAAATGAATGATGTTGTGGCCCATGGCGCGAAGGTTCGCGTCGCGCATGAGGGCCGCTCGATACGTTTTTGCCGCCGCCCGCTCTGCATTTTTTTGAGCCTCGTCTTCAAACTTGCCCAGCCCATGCAGCTCTGCCAGCGTCCATGAGCCGTCTGGCATCTGCCAGCCATAATCTGCTAGATAATAGCCAGCGTTTCCCGGCCGCGTTATCTCAACTTGAAGCTCGGGCGCGGCAACCCCAGCGAGAATCATCGCTGCTCTCGCCTCAGACTCGCCGCCATTGTCTGACCTGCCGTCCATATACTCAAAAACGTCAAAAGCACGCGCGATGCCATGCAGCCCTCGACAATTTGCCTGCGCATATGCTCGCAGCTCTTCGCGTTCGACATCGTACTCACGGGCCAAGCCATCGACATAACCCAGCGCATAGCGAAAGGCGCTCGATCGCGCGATATCAACAACCGTTCGACACGGATCCGTCAGTGTAAACAGACCAAGCCGCCACACTTCGCCCGGGCGCCAGCGCTTGTATTCAACGAACTCATACGTATCACGCCTTGTAGACCGTGGCAGCAGCACTTGCACTTTATCCAGAAGCGTATACGCCGAGCCGATGCCGTAGAGCAGCGCTGCTGTCGCTCCGCAGAACACAGCATCCGGTTCAACGACCGCAATAGCGGATGCCAGCTGAAAGATACGATCTTCAACCCCAAGATTATTCCAATAGACCGGATCCGCATACACGTGGTTGTAAAGACGAAGCATGAGCTCTTCCTGCATAAGCTCACGCGCGCGGCGTTCATCCCAAGGATCAATTGTTATAAGCAGCTGTCCATCTTGATGAATTCCAACGGCCGAGAATAGCATCCTTGCATATGACTGCGGAAAATGTTTGCCTTTATCGAGCATGGCCAACCCCATAACCATCACGGCGGAGAGAATACCATTACGCTATCGCATGCTTCCGTTCGCAGGCCTTGCCAAAAGCTGACCAAAAGCTTGACGCCGCAGGTCAGAGCTTCAAAAAATATTTCCACTCTCGGTAGACGGTCGCTACAATCCTCCCAACGGCATCAAAATCCAACCTTACAAATAGTTGCGGTGAAATACGGACTACATGGGCCATAAAAGCCGAAAAACAGTCCGTATTTCACCGCAACTTAGGTGGGGATGTGGGGTCCCCGGCACGTTTACGAAAACGGCTCTGATCCCAAAGGGAATCAGAGCCGTTAAGCTATCTTATGGAGCGGGCGACGGGAATCGAACCCGCGTCATCAGCTTGGAAGGCTGGGGTTCTACCATTGAACTACGCCCGCAAGATATGGTCGGGACGACAGGATTTGAACCTGCGACATCCTGCTCCCAAAGCAGGCGCGCTACCAAACTGCGCCACGTCCCGAAGGTGTTGAGCAGCTAAGGTCTAAACCTTGCGTGTCCCAAAGCGAAGGAAATTATAGGGGAGACTCCCCGCCTGTGCAAGC
>DBFSAO010000022.1:0-2904 GCA_048500675.1 Collinsella sp. | reverse complement strand
GAGCGCGCCGAGCACGGTACCGATGTCATCCTGACGCTGCGCGAGAACGAGAAGCTCGATGCCGACGGCGAGGCCGAGACCTACGATCGCTTCCTGACCGAGTGGGGTCTCAAGAGCCTGATTCAGCAGTACAGCAACTATGTGCGCTACCCGATTCAGATGATGGTGTCCAAGAGCCGCCAGAAACCCAAGCCCGAGGACGCCGGCGACGATTACAAGCCCGAGTACGAGGACTACCAGGAGCTCGAGACCGTCAATTCCATGACACCGATCTGGAAGAAGCGCAGCTCCGATGTCGAGCAGAAGGACTACGACGAGTTCTACAAGACCACGTTCCACGACTTTGATGATCCTGCGCGCACCATCAGCTTTCATGCCGAGGGCACGCTCGAGTATGACGCCCTGCTGTTTGTACCGGGTCGCGCGCCGTTCGATCTGTACAGCAAGGATTACGAGAAGGGCCTGGCGCTCTACAGCTCCAACGTGCTGATTATGGAGAAGTGCGACGACCTGCTGCCCGACTACTATAACTTTGTCCGCGGCGTCGTGGATTCCGCCGACGTGTCGCTCAACATCTCGCGCGAGACGCTGCAGCAGAACCGTCAGCTCAAGGCCATCGCCAAGCGCGTGGAAAAGAAGATTACCGCCGATCTTGAGGATATGCGCGACAACGACCGCGAGGCCTACGAGAAGTTCTTTGAGAACTTTGGCCGCGGCCTTAAGTATGGCATCTACTCGAGCTATGGCATGAAGGCCGATGAGCTCGCCGACCTGCTACTGTTCTGGTCTGCCAAGGAGCAGAAGATGATTACCCTGGCCGAGTATGCCAAGGGCATGCCCGAGGATCTGAAGGCCATCTACTACGCCGCCGGCGACTCGCGTGAGCGCTTGGCCAAGATGCCCGTGGTGAAGGGCGTGCTCGAGCGCGGCTATGACGTGCTGCTGCTGACGCAGGATGTGGATGAGTTCACGTTCCAGGCTATGCGTGAATACGTTGCCGCCGATATGCCCAAGATCTACGAGGACGATGCTGCCCGCGAGGCTGCCGAAAAGGCCGTGGCCGACGGTGCCGAGCCCGAGGTCGAGGATCGTCATCTGGAGCTCAAGAACGTTGCGACCGGTGATCTTGACCTGGCGACCGAGGACGAGAAGAAGGAGGCCGAGGACGCCACCAAGGAGAACGAGGACCTCTTTAGCGCTATGAAGGAGGCGCTCGGTGACAAGGTCGAGAAAGTTGCCGTCTCCGCGCGCCTGACCGATGCCCCCGCTTGCATCACCACCGAGGGCCCGCTTTCGCTTGAGATGGAGAAGGTGCTCCAGAAGGGACCCGAGGGCGCGCCCGACGGCATGCCCAAGAGCCAGCGCGTGCTCGAGCTCAACGCCAAGCATCCGGTCTTCGACAAGCTTGTCGCTGCCCAGAAGGCAGGCGACGCCGACAAGATCAAGCAGTACTCCGGTCTGCTCTATGACCAGGCTCTGCTGGTCGAGGGCATTCTCCCCGAGGACCCCGTTGCCTTCGCAGCAGCTGTCTGCGAGCTTATGTAATTGGGTAGTTACGCGGTTCTACGAACCGCGTAACTACTCGACGCTGCCCTTCGTTCCGCCGTTCTAACGAACCTATTGGTTCCGTCGTTCTAACGAACGACGGACCGGTCGACGCTGCAAACGCCCCTAAGCGGCAATCTGACGTTCAATCGTCGGTCGCGTACCAAAGTACGCTTCCCTCCTCTTTCACGTCACCTTGCTCGCTCAGGGGCGTTTTCGCTGACTTATGCTCAACCTGCGACGCTTTCGTGGCCCTAAGTAGTCATCGGGGACGTTCTTGTTTGACTAGTCATTTAAGAACGTTCCCAATGACTATTCGGATTGCTAATTTGTGCGGGTTGTGGTTTTGTGACCTGCTGAAATTTGAGATACTGTACAACTGTACGTTAACTAATCTTCGTAGTATATTGCTACCCGCAAAACTCAATACCATTGTGCTCTGAGACGCTAAAGCGCCTACGTACAATGGTTATCAATAGTACGATTCGATTCAACGACAGGATGGATGGTCCAAGCGTGAGTCTCGGCAGCAAACTATCCAATGCAAAGGTCTCCTTTGCGATATTTAAGCGCGACATTAAGCGACTGCTTGTGAACCCCGTCGCCTTGGTGGTTACCCTTGGCGTGTGCGTTATTCCCTCGCTGTATGCCTGGTACAACATCGTGGCCAACTGGGATCCGTACGGAAACACCCAGGGCATCAAGATTGCCATCGCCAACAACGATCGGGGCACCCAAAACGACCTGGTGGGCGAGCTCAACGCGGGCGATCAGGTCGTCGATCAGCTCAAGGAGAACGATCAGCTGGGCTGGACCTTCGTCGATTCTGCGGCCGATGCCAAAGAGGGCGTCGAGAGCGGTGAGTACTATGCGGCCATCGTAGTCCCCAAGAACTTCTCGGATAACCTGGTTTCGATGCTCGACGGCAACTACCATCAGCCCAAGCTTACGTACTACGTCAATGAGAAGAAGAGCGCTATTGCGCCCAAGGTTACCGACACCGGTGCAAACACCATCGAGGAGCAGATCAACTCGGAATTTGTCTCCACGGTGGGCGAGACCGTTGCCAGTATTGCCAAGGATGCCGGAGTCGATTTAAAGGACAAGGCAACCCAGACTCAGGATTCGTTGGCCGGTTCGGTATCAGAGGCTTCCGATACGTTGGGCGAAGTGCGTGATTCGATTGGCGACATGAATGCCGCCATCGATAAGACGAGTGGTTCCATTGCCTCGGCAGATGCGGCACTTGCCGGTCTGCAGGGTCAGGCGCCGTCGCTGACGCAGGCGATCTCCCAGGGCAATGACCTGCTGGGCGAGGCTCGCGCCACGGCGGGCAACTCCGTCGCCTCGCTCTCCAAG
>DBFSAO010000021.1:0-4489 GCA_048500675.1 Collinsella sp. | reverse complement strand
TCGTCAGCATACGATTCAACAGGGAAGGCAGATTATGCATTCTCCCCATCAACGCGACGCGCATCCACAGCCGGTATGCAGCCGTCGCATCTTTTTGGGTAGCGCTCTCGCTGCGAGCGCTTCTGTCGTCGCCGGCGCACTTGCCGGTTGCCAGCGCCCCTCCACGCTGGAAGTAGTTCAGCCCACGACGGGCGGCGGCCGCGACGACCTGTCCGATTCCGTTATCGGCAAGGATAAGATCCGCATTGGCATGGAGGCGGCCTACGCCCCGTACAACTGGCAGGTCTCCGAGGCCAGCGAGTACACCATCCCCATCGACAACGTGCAGGGTGCCTATGCCGATGGCTACGACGTGCAGATCGCCAAGATCGTCTGCAAGGCCCTCGGTGGCGAGCCCGTTGCCGTCAAGCAGAGTTTCTCGGGCCTTATCGATTCGCTCAACAACGGCCAAATCGACCTCATCATCGCTGGCATGAGCGCCACGCCCGAGCGCGAGGAGTCCGTCGGCTTTTCCGATCCGTACTTTATTGGCTACTTTGGCCTGTTCGTAAAAGAGGGCTCGCCCTACCAAAATGCGACCAAGCTCAGCGACTTTAGCGGCGCCACGGTGCTCGGGCAAAAGGACACCATGCTCGATACCGTCATCGACGAGATCCCGGGCGTTGTGCACAAAAACCCGGTCGATTCGGTTCCCACGGTGTTTTCGAACCTGCTGCAGGGCACCTGCGACGCCGTGACCTATAACACCGAGAACGAGAAGGGCTATATGGCCCAAAACCCGGGTATCGTGCCGATTCAATTTGCCGAGGACGAGGGCTTTAAGCAGGAGGTCACGGCAAACGTCGGCTGTCGCAAGGGCTCGGACAAACTGCTTAAACTCATCGACAAGACACTCAAGGGCATTAGCCAAGAGGAACGCGACCAAATGTGGGACGCGTGCCTCGACCGCCAGCCGGCATAGGGAGGCAGCATGAAAACCATCAATCGTCTGGCCTCCTTTATCAAGGCCGACCACCGTTATGTGTACCTGGGCACGAGTGTCATCGCGGCGCTTGGCCTGGCGTTTAGCCAGCGCAACCCCACGCCGCTGAGCTTCTTGGCGCCCACCGGTATCTTCCAGGATTGCCTTTGGGCAATCCTTTGGGCCTGGCTCGTCGTGTCGGCGGCGGCGCTCGTCACCAAACTCATGCACTGGAATGACTATCGCGAAACGTCGCCGTTCGCATCCGAGCGCTTCCGTCGTGGCGCACGCTTGGGCAGCTATGTCGTGGTTGCCATCGCGGCGATCTTTTTCGTGGACCGCTGCGTCATGTCGTTTATCGACCTGGTACAGGTGAGCATCGTCTCGGACTCCAACCCCAGCGACTTTTTGTCGAGCCTGGTCTACATGACCTACAAGAGCGGGGACTTCTTTATCCGCGGTATCGAGATCACCATCGCGCTTGCCACCTTCGGCACCGTCATCGCATTCTTCCTGGCGTTGCTCTTTGTGTTCCTGCGTATTCAGACCTTCGATCGCGTGGACAACGACCTGGTGCGCTTCTTTAAGAGCATTGGCCGCGGCTTTGCGACCATCTACTCCACCATCGTGCGCGGCACGCCCATGATGGTCCAAGGTCTGCTCATCTATTACGCGGGTTTCACCGTTTTGCGCGGCATGGGCTTCGAGACCGCCCAGGCCAACCAGATCTGGAGTACCTTCACCGCCGGCCTCGTCACCATCTCGCTCAACTCCACCGCCTACATGATGGAGGTCCTGCGCGGCGGCATCGAGTCCATCGATTCCGGCCAAGCCGAGGCGGCGCGATCGCTGGGCCTGTCGCAGTGGCAGGCCATGCGCAAAGTCGTGTTCCCCCAGGGCATTAAAAATGCGATTCCGGCGCTCACCAACGAGCTCATCATCAACATCAAGGATTCGTCGGTGCTCTCGGTCATCGGCGTGTTCGACCTTATGTACGCTACTACCACGGTCGCCGGCGTGTACTACCGCCAGATGGAGGTCTACTGCGTGGCGCTCGTGGTCTACCTGATCCTGACGCTCGTGGCGAGCCGCCTGCTCGAAGCCTTTGGCAAAAAGCTCGGTGCCGAGGCTCCGGCCACGCTGCCCAGCTCTAACTAGGCTTAAGACGAGGAGAATCATCATGGCAGATACCGCCACTACCGGCGTTGCGGCCGCCGCACAGACCAATGAGCCGCTCATCCGCGTCGAGGGCCTGCGCAAGAGCTTCGGCTCGCTCGAGGTACTCAAGGGCATCGACCTGTCCGTTAACCCCGGCGAGGTCGTCACCATTATCGGCGCCTCGGGCTCGGGCAAGTCGACCTTCCTGCGCTGCCTCAATCTGCTCGAGACCCCGGACGCGGGCCACATCTGGTTCCACGGCCAGGACCTCACGGCCGAGCGCTGCAACATTAACAAGCTGCGTGAGGACATCGGCATGGTGTTCCAGGGCTTTAACCTGTTCAACAACATGGATGTGCTCGACAACTGCACGCTTGCGCCCGTCACGCTCAAAAAAATGAGCAAGGCCGAGGCCGAGAAGGTCGCGATGGAGCATTTGACGAGTGTGGGGCTCGAGAAGTTCGCGCACGCCGCCGTGGGTCGCCTGTCCGGCGGTCAAAAGCAGCGCGTGGCCATCGCTCGTGCCCTATGCATGAATCCGCAGATCATGCTGTTCGACGAGCCGACCTCCGCACTCGACCCCGAGATCGTGGGCGAGGTGCTCGAGGTCATGCGCAAGCTCGCTGCCGACGGCATGACCATGGTCGTCGTCACGCACGAGATGGCCTTTGCCCGCACGGTGTCCGACCGCGTGGTCTTTATGGACAAGGGCGTGGTGCTCGAGGATGCCGCGCCGGCCGAGCTCTTCGGCAACCCCAAACATCAGCGCACGCGCGAGTTCCTCTCGCGTTATCTCGAGGACAAATAACCGACCGCAAACGCTTATGTGGCAGGGCCGCTCCGGTGGGGCGGCCCTTGTCGTCACAATCGAAAGGATGTCATGGCCGAGGTTTGGCGCTTTTTTGCGCATGAGGATGATTTTGCCGATCTGGACGAGGCTGGTGCGTGCGAGCGCCTGGGCCGCGTGCTGTCGTTTCCGACCATCTCGAGTATGGATGCCGAGGCGGTGAACTGGCAGCCGTTCGACGACCTGCGCGCGTATATGCAGCAGGCTTGGCCGCACGTATTTACGGCGGGTAAGGTCGAGCTTATCGACCATTCGCTATTGGTGACGCTTAGCGGTTCCGACCCTGCCCTCAAACCCGTCATGCTCATGGGCCACATGGACGTGGTTCCCGTGGTACCCGGCACCGAGGCTGACTGGACGCATGTCCCCTTTAGCGGACATGTGGACGACACCTACATTTGGGGTCGCGGCGCCATCGATATGAAAGACCAGGTCGCAGGCATTCTCGAGGCGGTTGAGTATGCGCTCGCACACGGCTGGGAGCACGAGCGCACCCTGCTGCTGGCTTTTGGCCAGGACGAGGAAACCACGCAGTTCGGTGCGGGTGCCATCGGCCGCGTGCTCGAAGAGCGCGGCATTGAGCTTGAGTACCTGATCGACGAGGGCGACTACCGCATCGTTCCGGCTGCCGAGTACGGCGCGGGCGAGGGCTGGCTTATGCATGCCGATCTCGCGGAGAAGGGCTACGCCGATATCGTGTTGAGGACGCGTAGCGAGGGCGGGCATTCCTCCAACCCCTACGGGGGCACTTCACTCGAGGTGCTCAGCCGTGCCATCACCGCAATCTGCGATATCGAGTGGCCGACGCGCGTGACCGACTTGCTTGCCGCCCAACTCGTCGAGTTGGGGCTCTACACGGCCGATGAAATTGCCGCCAACGGGGATGCCATTGTCCGCGATTGCCTCGCCAGCAAAAAGCTCTATCCGCTGGTGACGACCACCTGCGCGCCCACGCAGATCGAGGGTGGCAGCACCGGCGCCAACGTAATGCCGCAGGATATGTGGGCCAACATTAACTTCCGCATGCTCGAGGGCACGAGCGTGGCCGACGTTGTGGCGCGCTGCCGTGAGGCGGTTGCCGGGGCGGACCTTGCCGGTCGTGTCGAAGTGGAGCTGGGCCCCGGCAGTTCCGAACCCTCGCCGTCCCCGCGCATCGGTGGTCCCGGTCTCGAGGCGGTTCGCTCCATCGCCGTCCGCTATTTCCGTGATCCAAAGGGGATGGAGGAAAACGGATCATTCGAGCCAGTGGCAATTGTGCCCTCGACCGTGATCGGTGCGACCGACGCTGCCAACTACCAGCACATTTGCCCTGAGTGCATTCGCTTCTCGGCCTTTGTGGTCGATGATGACGAGTGCGACCGAGGCGTCCACGGCACCAACGAGCGCATCACCCGCCGCGCCTACCTCCAGGGTGTTCGCTTCCTCATCGCCCTACTCCATACGCTTTAGAATCCGACAAAGGGACTGTCCCTTTGTCGGATTCCGTGCGGGTTATATGCAGGTTTGCCTGCGCACGCTATCAT
>DBFSAO010000020.1:0-11237 GCA_048500675.1 Collinsella sp. | reverse complement strand
TACTCGTCGTCCTCGTCGTTGGGGTCGCCCTTGAGGGTGTTGATGTCCAGGTACTGGTTATCGTCCTCTTTTTGCTGGGTTTCCGACTCCGCTTGGGTGGGGCCGCGGAACAGCTGGAATCCCTCAAACGCAATGACGCCGAGCAGGGCGATGATAATGGCGATAAAGGCAACCTTGACTGCCTGCGGAAATTCCGAGAAACGCAGCGCCTTTTCCTCGGCGTAATAATCGGCGAAGCGCTCTTCGCCCGTGCTTTTGGTATACGCCGGTGCGGACGCGGCCTCCGGGTCATATTCCGGTGCAGGCGTGGCAGCGTACGGATCGTTGAGATAATCGCTCGATGCGGTGCCATAATCCTCGGTCTCGATGCGACTGGTGCCAGCATAGTCATCGGAATAATCGGAATATGCCGCACCGCCCTCATAGTCCGCGGCGCTCGTGTTGGCGGCAAAAAGCGGGTTAACTGGAACGTCGAGCGCCGGCATGCCGGTGGAGGTCTCATCCAGATCGGCTGCAGTCCAGGAATCGTAGGCAACCTGATGGGCGACGGGCTCATCGAGCCTTGCAACCGGAGGCTTGCGTGCCGCAGGAACAGGCAACTGCTGGGCGCTGTACATAACGGTGCTGTCGGCCGATTTGCCCTTCGTCGCTGCAGCGAGAAATGCCGCCGTCTCGGACGGGTCGCTTGCGGGGCGGGGAGCGGGTGTGGGCGCCGAAGTGGGTGCGGGCGTAGGCGCGGGCGTCGAAACAGGCGACTGCGCAGGAGTCGGCGCAGGTGCGGACTTAGGCGCAAGTGCGGGATTGGGGCTTGACGGGCGAGCCCCGCCGCTCATGAGTTCGTCGGCGGTCCACGGGCGATCATCCATCACGTCGTCAAGGCTCAGCGAAAACAGGTCGTCTTCACCCTCATCGAACATGCGGTGCACATGTCCACCAATTGCCGGAATCAATCCGCGACCGGTGCATGATGCCTTGCTCAACGCCATTCTGTTCCATCCTTTCGAAATACTAATGACATCGATTATATGGAACTTCCCAAGCGGCTCGGTCTTGGATTCGTGCTTTCCAGAACTCGCGCCCAAAAGGGGAGGGGCAATCCAGGCGAGCGCCTACTTGTCGCCGGCCGCCGCCTTGGCCTCATTGAGGTAGCTATAAAAACTGTACTTGGAGATGCCAAAGAACTCGCAGGCGCGCTCGCTCGACTTGGAAATGAGGAAGGCGCCGCGACGGTCGAGGTAGCCAATGGCGCGAATACGCTCGTCTTTGGTCATGAGTGCCGCGGGCTTGCCCACAAACTGCTCGCACTCGTGCAGCAGGTCCTCGAGCAGGTCGCCGATGTTCTTGGTAATGGGCTCGGGCTCGGTATAGCCCGTGCCGCCGGTGCCGGTAAAGGCGTCGAGCGAACGCTCAAAAGCCTTCATGAGCGTAATGTCAAAGTTAATGCCCAAAATGCCGACGGGCTTGCCCTCGTCGTTGCGGATAAAGATGGTAGAGGACTTGAGCAGCTTGCCATCGGTGGTTTTGGTGAGGTATGGCTCGCGGTCGTGCACGTCGGTGGTGCCCTCGTGCATGGACTCAAACACAATATGGCTGGGGCCGTCACCCAGTTTGCGCCCGCTGACGTGGCCGTTTTCGATCACTACGATGGAGTGGTCCACGTCCTCGGTCTCCAGATCGTGGACGACGACTTCGCAGTTGGGGCCAAATTGGAGCGCTAGGCCGTGTGCTAGGCGCTTGTAAAACTCAATCTGTGCGGGGGTCATGGGTGCCTTCCTAAAAATTAGTTTGGGCACACTTTGCCATAAACCACACTTGACCGCAAACAAATCCATCAACAAGGCAATTCATGACCGTTCGGCGGCGAAAAAGTACCGATTACGGCAACAAACAATTCGTTAGGTATGCCAATCAAAAAGTGTGATAGAACATTACTAACAAACTTTTTGTTTGGCATCCACATAAAAGTTCAGCCGTGTGAATGGGATCGGGCTGAAACGCGTATGCGGGGGCCGGCAAGAGAGGACTTAAGGAGTTCACCGTATGGCCGATAAGATCCAGTGGGCGAGCAACACGATGCCCAAGAGCGATGACAAGCACTTGGGAATCATGAGTCTCGACCACGTGAAGAAGGCCCGTGCCTTCCACCAGTCGTTCCCCCAGTACACCGTCACTCCGCTTGCCCGCCTGGACGGCCAGGCCGCGCGCCTGGGCCTGTCCAACCTGTGCGTTAAGGACGAGAGCTATCGCTTTGGCCTCAACGCCTTTAAGGTCCTGGGCGGTTCGTTTGCCATGGCCAACTACATTGCCGACGAGACCGGCAAGGACGTTGCCGAGTGCACCTTCGATTACCTGACTTCCGATCAGCTGGCCAAGGACTTTGGCCAGGCTACCTTCTTTACCGCCACCGACGGCAACCATGGCCGCGGCGTGGCATGGGCTGCCAACAAGCTGGGCCAGAAGGCCGTCGTGCACATGCCCAAGGGTTCTACCAAGCCCCGCTTCGATAACATCGCCGCCGAGGGCGCCACGGTGACCATCGAAGAGGTCAACTACGACGAGTGCGTGCGCATGGCCGCCGCCGAGGCTGACGCCTGCGAGCGTGGCGTCATCGTTCAGGACACCGCCTGGGAGGGCTACGAGAAGATCCCGTCCTGGATCATGGAGGGTTACGGCACCATGGCTTCCGAGGCTGCCGAGCAGCTGCGCGAGATGGCCATCAACCGCCCGACGCACGTGTTTGTCCAGGCTGGCGTGGGTTCGCTCGCCGGCGCCGTGGTGGGCTACTTCACCAACCTGTATCCCGATAACCCGCCCACCTTCGTCGTGGTTGAGTGCGCGCCTGCCGCCTGCCTGTACAAGGGCGCTGCCGCCGGCGACGGCGATCCGCGCATCGTGGACGGTGACATGCCCTCCATCATGGCCGGTCTGTGCTGCGGCGAGCCCAACATCCTGGGCTGGGATATCCTGCGCAACCACGCCACCGCCTTCGTGTCCTGCCCCGACTGGGTCACCGCTCGCGGCATGCGCACCCTGGGCGCTCCCGAGAAGGGCGACCCGCGCGT
The DNA here is from genome assembly GCA_048500675.1 of Collinsella sp. Lineage (GTDB taxonomy): Bacteria > Actinomycetota > Coriobacteriia > Coriobacteriales > Coriobacteriaceae > Collinsella. Next base: position 8,175 of record DBFSAO010000020.1, on the reverse strand, counting down.
CATCTCCGGCGAGTCCGGCGCTGTGACCACCGGCCTGGTCGAGACCCTCATGCTCGATCCCGAGTATGCCGAGCTCAAGGAACTCATCGGCCTGGACAAGACGAGCTCCGTGCTCTGCTTCTCCACCGAGGGCGACACGGACCCCGACCAGTATCGCCGCATTGTTTGGGAAGGCGAATATCCCACTTGCTAATCGTTGGGGCGGAGTAAATAGGTATCGCTCCGCCACCTCACAGGTAGATTCCTTCGTTTGAAAGGTTATGAACAATGGCTAAAGAACTCGATTTTGACGCAATCAAGGCTGCTGCTGAGTCTCATCGTGCTGATATGACTCGTTTCCTGCGCGCTATGATCTCCCATCCCTCTGAGTCCTGCGAGGAGGGTGAGGTTGTCGCTTGCATCAAGGCCGAGATGGAGAGCCTTGGCTATGACGAGGTCAAGGTCGACGGTCTGGGCAACGTCATGGGCTTTATGGGCGAGGGCGACAAGATCATCGCCATCGACTCCCACATCGACACCGTCGGCATCGGCAACATCGAGAACTGGGATGCCGATCCCTACGAGGGCTATGAGACCGACGAGATCATCTACGGCCGCGGCGGCTCCGACCAGGAGGGCGGCATGGCTTCTGCTACCTATGCTGCCAAGATGATGAAGGACATGGGCCTCATCCCCGAGGGCTACAAGATCATGGTCGTCGGCACCGTCCAGGAAGAGGACTGCGACGGCATGTGCTGGCAGTACATCTACAACAAGGACGGCATTAAGCCCGAGTTCGTCATTTCCACCGAGCCCACCGACGGCGGCATCTACCGCGGTCACCGCGGCCGCATGGAGATCCGCGTCGACGTTCACGGCACCTCCTGCCACGGCTCCGCGCCCGACCGCGGCGACAACGCCATCTACAAGATGGCCGACATCATCGCCGACGTCCGCGCCCTCAACAACAACGGCTGCGACGAGTCGACCGACATCAAGGGTCTCGTCAAGATGCTCGACCCCAAGTACAATCCCGAGCACTTCGAGGATGCCCGCTTCCTGGGCCGCGGCACCTGCACCGTCAGCCAGATCTTCTACACCAGCCCCAGCCGCTGCGCCGTGGCCGACTCCTGCGCCATCTCCATCGACCGTCGTATGACCGCCGGTGAGACCTGGGAGTCCTGCCTGGACGAGATCCGCAACCTGCCGGCAGCCAAGAAGTACGGTGACGACGTGAAGGTCTCCATGTACATGTACGACCGTCCGTCCTGGACCGGCGAGGTCTACGAGACCGAGGCTTACTTCCCCACGTGGATCAACAAGGAGACCGCTCCGCACGTCAAGGCCCTCGTCGACGCCCACAAGGCCATGTTTGGTGACGAGCGCATCGGCTGCGAGCCCAGCATGGACAAGCGCACCGGTCGCCCGCTGTGCGACAAGTGGACCTTCTCCACGAACTGCGTCTCCATCCAGGGCCGCTACGGCATCCCCTGCGTGGGCTTTGGCCCGGGTGCCGAGTCTCAGGCTCACGCTCCCAACGAGGTCACCTACAAGGACGACCTGGTCACCGCTGCCGCCATGTATGTGGCTGCCCTGAACCTCTACGATCCGAGCCAGGCCGATGGCGACGCCACCGTGTTCCGCGCCGGTCTGACCAACAACAAGATCGACTAGTCCCATTCCTCGATTTTGTTGAGCCGGGGGCAGTTTATGCCCCCGGCGCCTCCTGTTGACTTGGGGCCCGCGGTCGTTATCTCCCATGCTTCCTCAACGGTAGCGGGTCCTCGTCATAGCGCTCTGCATGTTCTAGCCACACGCGCATGCCGGAGCACATCTACTCATTGCGATCGTTTCACCTTTAGAAAGGACATTTACATGGACGCCAAGTTTACCGAGCTCGTCGAGCAGCTGAACGGCCTCGATTTTAAGGGTATGTACGGCAGCGACTTCCTGCACACCTGGGATAAGACCACCGATGAGCTCAAGGCGCTCTACATCGTCGCCGACGCCCTGCGCGAGCTGCGCGAGAACAACGTCTCGTCCAAGATCTTCGACTCGGGCCTGGCCGTCTCCCTGTTCCGCGATAACTCCACCCGTACGCGCTTCTCCTTCTCTAAGGCCGCCAACCTGCTCGGCCTTGAGCTGCAGGACCTGGACGAGAAGAAGTCCCAGATCGCTCACGGCGAGACCGTCCGCGAGACCGCTACCATGATCTCCTTCATGGCCGACGTCATCGGCATCCGCGACGACATGTACATCGGCAAGGGCGACGCCTACATGGCCGAGGTCTCCGAGTCTGTCCAGCAGGCTTACGAGGACGGCGTTCTGGATCACCGTCCCACGCTCATTTCCCTGCAGTCCGACTCCGATCACCCCACGCAGTCCTCTGCCGACATGCTCTACCTCATCAACGAGTTTGGCGGCCTTGAGAACCTCAAGGGCAAGAAGGTTGCCGTCACCTGGGCCTATTCGCCCTCTTACGGCAAGCCGCTGTCCTGCCCGCAGTCGCTGATCAGCCTGCTGCCCCGCTTTGGCATGGACGTCACCCTTGCTCACCCCGAGGGCTACGACCTCATGCCCGAGGTTGTTGAGCGCGCCAAGGGCTATGCCGCCGAGTCCGGCACCACCTTTAAGCAGGTCAACACCATGGCCGAGGCCTTCGAGGGCGCCGATATCGTGATCCCCAAGAGCTGGGCTCCGTTTGCCGCCATGGAGAAGCGCACCAACCTGTACGCCGAGGGCGACGACGCCGGCATCGCTGCGCTCGAGAAGGAGCTGCTCGCCCAGAACGCCACCCATCAGGATTGGTGCTCTACGACCGAGCTCATGGAGAATACCGCCAACGGCCAGGACACTATCTTTATGCACCCGCTGCCCGCCGACATCTCCGGTGTCTCCTGCGAGCACGGCGAGGTTAACGCCGACGTCTTCGACATGCACCGTGTGGGCATGTACAAGGAGGCCAGCTACAAGCCGTACGCCATCGCTGCCATGATGTTCCTGCAGAAGGTTGCCGATCCCGCCGCTACCCTCAAGGCCCTCGACGAGCGCAACACCGCCCGTTGGCTCCAGGCCTAAAGCCGGGTTGAGGTAAGCCATGTAAAGGGGGCGCTCTGCCAACCGGCGGGGTGCCCCTTTTTTGCATCGCGGGCGTGCGGGATAAGCGCTTTCGATGTGGATGCCCGCGGCGCGAGTTATGGGTACGATGGTTTCAGGGGAGGTATCACCATGAAACTTGGATGCGTCATTATGGCTTCGGGCGAGGGCAAGCGGTTTGGCTCTAACAAGATGCTTGCCGATATCTATGGCGAGCCGCTGATTGCCCGGACCATCGATTCGGTTCCCCGGGGCTTTGACGTTGTGGTTTCGACGCGTTGGCCCGAGGTCGCCCGGATTTGCGAGGACAAACATTGCCCGTGCGTGCTGCACGATGGCGAGCTGCGCAGCGAAAGCGTCCGTGCGGGCCTTTCGTGGGGAGTCGAGCGCAACTGGAAAGGCTGCCTCTTTTTGCCGGGCGACCAGCCGCTCGTGAGTTCGGATTCTTTTGAGGCTTTGGTTCACGCGTTTGACGAACGTGGCCGCAAACATCCGGTGCGCTTGGCGTGCAACGGTGAGCCTTCGAGCCCGGTGCTCTTTCCGGCGGAACTGTTCGATGCGCTTATGTGTCTTGAGGGCAAAGACGGCGGGGGCTCGATTCTCAAAGGTCGCGTCGACGTTGCGCTGGTCGAAGCGCGTGCCTACGAGCTGTGGGACGTCGATACCGTCAAGGGACAGCGACGCATAACGGAGCATATTGCCGCCTGCTCGTATTTTGATCACGTGGCCAACTGCATCAATCAATAAGGAGCAATTATGATCATCATCAAAAACGGCGCGCTCGTGACGCCCCAGGGGCTTCGCCGCGCCGATCTTGCCATGGAGGGCGATAAGATCGTGCGGATCGCCGTAGCGATTGAGCCGGGCGCCGACGATACCGTCGAGGACGCCGCGGGCTGCTGGGTGTTTCCCGGCTTTATCGACGGCCACACGCACATGCAGTGCTGGACTGGCATGGATTGGACAGCCGATAGCTTTGAGACCGGCACGCGCGCGGCTGCCTGCGGCGGCACGACGACCATTGTGGACTACGCGACGGCCGATCGCGGCGTGACCATGCCCGATGCCTTGGCCGAGTGGCATCGCCGCGCCGACGGAACCTGTACGGCCAACTACGCTTTTCATATGGCACTCGCCGAGTGGAATGAGCGCAACCGCGCCGATCTTTCGGCCATGCGCGAGGCGGGCGTGTCGTCGTTCAAGACCTACTTTGCCTATGACCACCTTCGCTTGGACGATGCCGAGACGCTCGAGGTGCTCGAGGAGCTCAAGCGTATTGGCGGCATACTGTGCGTGCATTGCGAGAACGGTACGCTGGTGAATGAGCTGCAGAAGCGCGTGTACGAGCAGGGGATTCATGGGCCCGAGGGGCATGCGCTCAGCCGCCCGGACGTGTGTGAGGCCGAAGCCGTGAGCCGCCTGCTGTATCTGGCGCACCTGGCCGGCGACGCCCCAGTCAACGTGGTGCACCTTTCGACCAAGTTGGGGCTCGGGGCCATTCGTGCTGCCAAAGCGCGCGGGCAGAAGAATATCTATGTCGAGACCTGCCCCCAATATCTGATGCTTGACGACACCTGCTATCTGGAGCAGGGCGAGGACGGCTTTGCGGGCGCCAAGTACGTGATGAGCCCGCCGCTGCGCCATGCCGGTGACCGTGCGGCACTGCGCGAGGCGCTTGTGGCCGGCGAGATCGATACGATTGCGACCGATCATTGCAGCTTTAACCTGCACGGGCAAAAGGACCGCGGGCGCGACGATTTCCGCGCGATTCCCAACGGCGGGCCCGGCGTGGAGCATCGTCCCGTCGCGATTGCCACGAGCTTTGAGGGACAGCTGGGACCCGAGGACCTCTGCCGCTTGATGAGCGAGAACCCGGCGCGCGTGTTTGGCATGTACCCGCGCAAGGGCTGTCTTGCCGAGGGTGCCGATGCCGACGTGTGCGTGTGGGATCCTTGCGCGCGTTGGACGATCAGCGCCGCGACACAGCATCAGGCCGTGGACTACACGCCGCTCGAGGGCTTTGAGGCACATGGCCGCGCCAAGGCCGTGTTTGTGAACGGCGTGCTGGCGGCACGCGACGGCGAGCCCACCGGAGCCCAGCCCGGCCGCTACGTCCCCCGCTAGCAGCAAAGATGCCGTGTCCCCTCCTCAGTTGCGGTGAAATACGGACTGTTTGCGGCCGTCGGGCGGCCAAACAGTCCGTATTTCACCGCAACTGAGGAGATGGGGCCGGCTACTTGAGGCTGCTGGCGACGACGGGGCGGTCGAGAGCTGCCTCGAAGCGGTCGGCCATCGTGGGGTCGCTGAGCGTGTCGACTTGGTTGAGCATGATGCGGGCATTGTTGAGGTTCAGCATCCGCAGCTCGGCATTGAGCACCTGGGCGACGCGCTCTGGGGTGGCAGTGTCGGTGAGCTCGCAGCCGCAACGCTCGCAAAAGAGCTCGGGGCGGTGGACAACCTCGGCGACGGGTTTGCCCAGTCCCGAGGCGCCGACGACCCAGACAACGTTTGCCGTGGCGGCGGGAATTACCGGCTCCCAGGCGGCATGCGCCTTGAGCGGGAGTCGCTTGCTACCGTCTGCCTCGGCCAACACATAGTCAAAGCGCTGTGCCAGCTCGCCGAGTGGCTCGGCGGGGGCGGAGAGCTTGCCTGTCTCCGGGTCCAAGATGCCTGCCTGGCAGATGCCTCCGCGTGCAAGCCCCACGCAGGCCTCGCAGGTGCAGCCTGGGGCGTGTGGGGCACCTGGCTTCCAAGGCGCGGCGTCCAGGCGACGATTCGACCCGTCCCATGGCACGCCGGCAACGGGAAGCATATGCGTGGTGGTGCAGAGGAGCACGCGGCCGCCAGCGCGCATGAGCTCAAGACCCAGCGTTTTGAGCAACGTCGACTTGCCGCCGCTGCCGATAATCGCGGTAATGCCCGGCTCGATCCTGAGCGCCGAGGCAAGATTGCCGCTAACCGTTTCCATCTGTTCACCGCCGTATAATACTGTGATAATAAATAATCATCAGAGTAGCGGTCGAACCGCTTTTGCTCTGCTCAAACCGTAGCACAGGGAGGTGCCCCGGGAATGCTCGTTTATGTTCGCGGCGCCGGCGATATCGCCACGGGTGTCGCCGCTCGCTTGGTGCGCGCCGGCGTGTCGGTCGTTATGGCCGATATCGCGGTTCCCACGTGCATCCGCCGCACAATCAGTTTTTGCGAGGCTATTCGCCTGGGCGAGGTCCAGGTCGAGGGCATTCGCGCTCGCTTGGCGCAGACGCCGGCAGAGGCGCTCGAGATTACCCAAGCGGGGGATGTTGCCGTCGTGGTGGACCCTCAGGCCAAGATGCTCGATGAGCTTAAACCCGCGGCTGTGGTCGACGCGATTCTGGCCAAGCGCAACCTGGGCACCACGCGCGACATGGCGCCTACCGTCATCGCCGTGGGGCCGGGCTTTACCGCGCCGGTCGATTGCGACGCCGTGGTCGAGACCATGCGCGGGCATTTCCTGGGCCGTGTCATTACCCAAGGTTCACCCCAGCCCAACACGGGCGTGCCGGGCATTATCGCTGGCTATGGCAAAGAGCGTGTTATCCACAGCCCCGCCGCCGGCGTGTTTCGGTCCGACCGCGCAATCGGCGACATCGTGCGCGCCGGAGACGTGATTGGCTACGCGGGCGATACGCCCATGCGCACGCAGATCGATGGCTGTCTGCGCGGGCTTTTGGCGAACGGCGTGCAGGTGACCGAGGGCTTTAAATGCGCCGATGTCGATCCGCGCGGCGATGCCAGCTATATCAACTACATTTCGGACAAGGCGACGTCGGTCGGCGGCGGCGTGCTCGAGGCACTCGCTATGCTCACCGATATCTTTAGAGGATAGAAGGCGGCAATGGAAAAGCTCGATGTTGTGAATGCGGCGCTTGCCGCCCTGCGTGCTGGCGAGACGTGCGAGCTCGTGGTCGTGGCCGGCACGGCGGGGTCGTCGCCGCGCGGCGTGGGCGCCTGGATGGCCGTCTTTGCCGACGGCAGCCAGGCGGGCACTATCGGCGGCGGCAAGATTGAGCTCTTTGCGCTGGATGAGGCGCGCGAACTCCTGAGCGCGGGACAGTCGCGTCTTGTCCGCTACACCATGGGCGGCGAGAACTCCGATACCGGCATGATCTGCGGCGGAGCCATTTGCCTGTGCTATCTGCATCTGGATGCGACCCAGGCACCGTTGTTCCAGGAAATTGCCGACGTCTTGGTCTATCGGCGCATCGGCGACTTCGTCATCGACTTTGAGCCGTTTATCGCGAGCGCGCTCGAGGGCGATGTGGCCGAGTACCATGGCGAGGCATCGCGCCATACCATTGCGGGCTGCCCCGGGCTTTCACTGGTGGAGGAGGGGAGTAACGTCACCTACACCAACGCTGCCTCTGAGATTCCCGCGGCGCACATCGAGACGCTCTGCCCCGAGGGCCTGACCTACATCTTTGGCTGCGGACACGTGGGCGCCGCGACGGCGCGCGTGCTCACGGCGGCGGGCTTTGCCGTCGTGGCCTGCGATGACCGCCCCGGCACGTTGACGCCCGAATGGGTGCCCGGTGTCTACGATCGTCGCCTGGTCGATTACAAGAACCTGAGCGAGCTGTGTCCCATCGGTCCGCGCGACTTGGTGGTCGTCGCCACGGCGGGTCACAAGTCCGATATCGACGTGGTGATTCAGGCCATGCGTGCCAAGCCTGCCTATCTGGGCTGTCTGGGTTCGCGCCGCAAGACGGCCTTTGTGCGTGCCCGCCTGGAGCAGGAAGGTTTTACGCAGGACCAGATCGACGAGCTGCACCTTCCGATCGGCGTTGCCATCGAGGCCGAGGACCCCAAGGAGATCGCCATCTCCATCGCCGCCGAGATGATCCACCTGCGCCGCACCAAACTCGTCCCCCGCAAGCGCTAATCGGATCCCCACCAATAAGTTGCGGTGAAATACGGACTGTTGGGGGTGCGGACAGAAAGTTGGACCGCGGGGCGGTCCGGACTGGAGGTTCGCATGTACAGCAGGGAGAAGGTCGAGCTCTTCCTCCTGGCGACGGAGGACGGCATGGGGCCGACCGCCGCCGCGAAGTTCGCGGGGGTCTC
>DBFSAO010000002.1:0-7714 GCA_048500675.1 Collinsella sp. | reverse complement strand
AACTCGAGCGTAATGCTCTCGGAGTGCGAGCGCAGCACAGGCACGCGCACGCAGGTGCAGTTCACGCGCAGCTCGGGCAGGTGCATGATCTTACGGCCCTCGTTTTGTAGCTTCATCTCCTCAGAGGTAAAGCCCTCCTCCTTGACGCCGCCAATCTGCGGAATCAGGTTGCTCGCCAGCTGGGCGGCAAATGCGCGCGGCTCGGGAATCTCCTCGCCACGGCCCAGGGCAGCAAGCTGCGCTTCGAGCTCGGCCATACCGGGAGCACCGGCACCAGAAGCCGCCTGATACGTCGAGACGATCATGCGCTTCACGCCGGCAAGCTGATGCAGCGGCCACGTGGGAACCAGGCCGATGATGGTCGCGCAGTTGGGGTTGGCGATAAGGCCGTGATGCCACTTGATGTCGTCGGCATTGATCTCGGGCACGACCAGCGGCACCTCGGGATCCATGCGGAAGGCATGGCTGTTGTCGACCACGACGGCGCCGCGCTTTACGGCCTCGGGCAGCAATTCCTTGGCGATATCGTCGCCGGCAGCGCCAAGCACAATGTCACAGCCCTCAAAGGCCTCGGGGCAAGCCTCTTCGATCACGATTTGCTCGCCGCGGAACTCGACGGTCTTGCCCGCGGAGCGTGCGCTTGCCAACAGCTTGAGCTTGCCGACCGGGAACTCCTGCTCGTTGAGGCACTCGAGCATCTGGGTGCCCACGGCTCCCGTCGCGCCCAAAATAGCAACCGTGTACTGTTTCATGCTTCCCCCTTTAAAGGTTGTGGCTTTTGCCCGCACGCCGAGCAGGCCGATTATTGTTGCCAGTTTATACAAGAACAGGGCGGGCATGAAACCCGCCCCGTCGAAACGAAACCGAAACGAAACGCCCCGCCGTAGATTTTTGAGACATGACCCAAAAATCTACCGAGCAGTCGCTACTTTTTGAGCGCGGCCAGGGTGGGATCGGCCGGCGCGGGAGCCTCCAGATCGGAGACCTTCACAATGCCGTTCTCATCGGAGAAGGCACGGTAAATGGTCCGAATCGCAAGGTCGAAGTCCTTCTCCTCGACACCGATAATGATATTGATCTCGTCACAGCTCTGCGAAATCATGCGCACGCTCACGCCGGCCTGGCCAAGCATGCCAAACAGGTGGCCCGAGATGCCTGCACGACCGCGCAGGTTACGGCCGACGGTCGCGATGAGCGCCAGACCCTCGACAACCTCGATCTCGAGCGGCTCGACCTCCTGCTGAATGTCACCAACGAGCGAGTACAGCGAATCGTGCACGTCCTGCTCCTGCACCACGGCGCCAAAACGGTCGACACCGGTGGGCATGTGCTCGACGGAAACGTCATAGCGTTCGAACACCGAAAGCGCACGGCGCATAAAGCCAACGCGGGGCTTGGTGCGGTCGCGGGCAACGTTGATGGCGACAAAGCCGCGCTTGCCGGTCACGCCGGTAATGATGGGCTCCGCCTCGCCCTCATCAGCCGTCTCGCTAATGATGGTACCGGGGTCCTGCGGCGCATTGGTGTTCTTGATGACCAGCGGAATACCCGCCTCGCGCACGGGGAACACGGCCTCCTCGTGCAGGACGCTTGCGCCCATGTACGAAAGCTCGCGCAGCTCCTCGTAGGTAACGCGCGCAATGGGCTGAGCCTCGGGAACAATACGCGGATCGGCAGAATAGAAGCCCGAGACGTCGGTCCAGTTCTCGTACAGGTCGGCGCCCAGGCACTTGGCCAAGATCGAGCCCGAGATATCGCCACCGCCTCGATCGAGCAGCTTGATCTGGCCCTCGCGCGTCGCGCCGTAGAAGCCAGGCATAACGAAGCCGCCCTGCTGGCCATACTCCTGCACCAGCTCGGAGGTGCGATTCATGCTGAGCGTACCGTCGTGATGGAACGCCACAACCGTCGCGGCGTCCAGGAACGGTAGGCCCAGGTACTCAGCCATCAGGCGAGCGGTAAAGTACTCGCCACGGCTCACAAGCTCCTCGGTGGAGTAGCCGCCCGAGCGGGCGCGCTCGGCAAAGGCCGCGAACTCCTCACGGATGGGATAGGTGAGCTCCAACTCATCAGCGATATCAAAATAGCGCTGGCCGATGTCCTCGAGCAGCTCCTCACACGACACGTGGTACTTAACGTGCGCATTGACCAGATAGAGCAGGTCGGTCACCTTGGTGTCGCCCTTAAAGCGGCGGCCGCAGGCGGAAACCACCACAAAACGGCGGGCAGGGTCGGCGTCGACGATGGCCTTGATCTTTTTGAAGTGTTCGGCGTCGGCGACCGACGAGCCGCCAAACTTGGCAATCTTAATCATGGGCTGGAGGTTACCTTTCTAAAAAGCCTCTGCGAACCTATTTTGCGTGCTCTGATACCATGGTTTCACCGATTGGGACCAAGGCATCCGAGGAGCAGTGTTATATGGGAACTTATCATAGTACACGAGGACGCACTTTATCGTGCTCAAGTAAGGTGGCAATCCGTACCGGCATCGCTCCCGACGGGGGTTTGTTTGTCTCGGACGAGCTCGGCACCCAGCAGGTCGATATCAGCTCGCTTGCAGCTAAATCGTACTTTGAAATCGCTCAAGATGTGTTGGGAATGTTACTGAATGATTACACGGCCGAAGAAATTTCGGCGTGTGTCGACGAGGCATACCGCGGCACGTTCGCGAGTGAAGAGGTTACGCCGCTCGTCAAACTCGACGCTGCGCCGGGTGTTGACGCCCCTCAGACCTATGTGATGGAACTCTTTGGCGGCCCTACAAGCGCCTTCAAGGACGTCGCCCTGCAGATGCTCCCCCGTCTGATGGCCCGCACTTCCGCCAAGGACGGCGGCGCCGAGCGCATCATGATCGTCACCGCCACGTCGGGCGACACGGGCAAGGCTGCGCTCGCCGGTTTTGCCGACGCTCCGGGCACGGGCATCACCGTCTTTTATCCCGAGGGCAAGGTTAGCCGCGTCCAGAACCTGCAGATGTCCACGCAGGAGGGCGACAACGTCGCCGTCTGCGGCATCCGCGGCAACTTTGACGACGCCCAGAGCGCCGTCAAGCGCATCTTTGCCGATAAGGAGCTTGCCGAGCGCCTGGAAGCCGCCGGCACGGTGCTTTCGAGCGCCAACTCTATCAATGTCGGCCGTCTGGTACCGCAGGTCGTCTACTACTTTGCCGCCTATGCGCAGCTGCTGCGCGCCGGCGCTATCGAGGCTGGCGACGCCGTAGAGTTCTGTGTGCCCACCGGCAACTTTGGCGATATCTTGGCCGGCTACTACGCCAAGCGCATGGGCCTGCCCGTCGCCAAGCTCATCGTCGCGAGCGACAAGAACAACGTGCTTGCCGACTTCCTGACCACCGGCGTCTACGACCGTAACCGCCCGTTCTTCACGACCATCTCGCCGTCGATGGACATCCTCATCAGCTCTAACCTGGAGCGCATGCTGTACTTCCTGTCCGATGGCGACTGCGAACTCGTTGCCGGCCTTATGGAGCAGTTGGCACATACCGGTCGCTACGAGGTACCCGCCGAGCTGCTGGCCAAGATTCAGAGCGTCTTTGGCTGCGGCTGGGCCAGCGAGGACGAGGTCCGCGCTGCCATCAAGAGTTGCTGGGACGCCAACGGCTACGTGATCGACCCGCACACCGCTTGCGGCTATCACGTCTTTGAAAAGGTCGCTCCCGCCGAGGGCGCCAAGGCTCGCGTGCTGCTTTCGACCGCCAGCCCCTACAAGTTCCCGCGCGCCTGCTGCGACGCCCTGGGGCTTAACGTTCCCGAAGACGACTTTGAGGCCATGCGCGTGCTCGAGCAGGCAACCAACACGGTCGCCCCGGCACAGCTCGCCGAACTCGAGTCCAAACCCGTCCGCTTCGAAGACGTCTGCGACGTCGATGAGATGGCAAGCTACGTCGAGTCTGCAGCAAAAAAGATGGCTACCGACTAAACCCCTTATTAAGCGCCGGCGCAAGCCGGCGCACCTTCTTTTATCAGATACCCACCGGGATGATGACGAGCTGACATGCGGGTCTGGCCGTTTAGTTCGTCGCGAGTTCCGCACGAGCCGGAAAGCACTTAATGTGCTTTCCGAGCGAGCCAGGACTGCCCGAGCAGCGAACTAAACGGCCAGACCCGCCCAGGAGGACCCACATGATCAAAATCACCGTCCCAGCAACAAGCGCCAACTTGGGCATTGGATACGATACCCTCGGCATGGCCGTCAGCCTCTACTCGCACTTTACCTTTGAGCGCGCCGACAAGCTCACCATCACGGGCTGCCCCGAGGAGTTCCAAAACGAGAATAACCTGGTCTATGTAAGCTTTGTCGATGCTCTGGCCGCCTGGGGCGAGCCGGCTTTTCCCGTTGCCATCGACATTCAGACCGACGTGCCCGTCGCCCGCGGCCTGGGTTCCAGCTCCACCTGCGTCGTCGCCGGCATCATGGCTGCCGCCGCGTTGACGGGCCATACCGTCGACCGCGCCGAGCTCGTCCGCATCGCCACCGAGGTCGAGGGCCATCCCGATAACGTCGCCCCCGCTATCCTGGGCGGTGCCGTTTGCTCCTTTACGCCGACTGATTCGCTCCCCCAGTGCCTGCGCTACGAGGTGAGCGATCGCTTGCGTTTTATTACCGTGATTCCGCCCTACGAGGTGCATACGAGCGAGGCGCGCAAGGTTGTGCCGCAGGAAATTCCACTCTCCACCGCCGTATGGCAAATGGGCCGCATCGCCGGCATGACGCGCGGCCTGGAGACTGGCGACCTTGACCTGATTGCCGCCGCCAACGACGACCGCATCCAGGAGCCCTATCGTCGCCGTCTGATTCCCGACTACAACGCTGTGCGCGACACCTGCCTTAACGGCGGTGCCAAGACCATCTGGATCAGCGGTTCGGGCTCGACCCTTATGGCTGTGACCGACGATACCATCGTGGCAAAGTTCCTGCAGGTCAAGCTGCGCGAGCAGTTCCCTAAGTGTGATACGCATATTCTGACGTGCGACACGGAAGGCGCTCAAATCGAGTACCTGTAGACATCCTCCTCATATACCTGTCCGGGACGGTCGGGATGTTCCCTCAAAATCGTCCTCGCGCATGAAGGCCCCTTGTCCTGCTCCTGCGGAGCGACGGACAAGGGGCCTTCGCGCTGCGGAATGATTTTGAGGGAACATCCCGACCGTCCCTGCGCCCACCTTGCTGAGGATGTCTACAGGGACCCACGCTTTGAAGGGGCTCCGGGCTGATAGTTTTGTTTTTTATTGATAGGGGCTCTTGCTAGGCTGGAGCCCTGACTAGAGGCAGGCCTCGGCGATGCGCTTTTTTAGTTCGTCGATACCCACGCCGGTCTGGGAGCTCGTGATGATTACATTCTCGGCCGGGACGTTGAGCTGCTTTTTGATGGCTGCTGCTTGGCGGGCCTGCTGGGTGTGGCTGAGTTTGTCGGCCTTGGTGAGGCAGACGATAAAGTTGAACTCGTTGCCCTGCAGGTAGTCGATCATGTCATGGTCGAGTTTACTGGGGTCGTGGCGAATGTCCACCAGCGACACAACCAGGTTAAAGCTGCGCTCGGAGTCGAAGAAGTCGCCAATGAGCTCGGCCCAACGGTCGCGCTCGGCCTTGGAACGGCGGGCGAAACCGTAGCCTGGCAGGTCCACAAAGTGCACGTCGTCGGCCTCGAAGAAGTTGATGTTGCTCGTCTTGCCCGGCGTACTCGAAACCTTCACCAGGTTCTTGCGGCCAAAGAGCTTGTTCATGATGGACGACTTGCCCACGTTGGAGCGGCCGACAAAGCTCACCTCGGGGCAGGTGGACTCGGGGATCTGCGAAACCTTGCCGTAGCTGGCGACGAACTTGGCAAGCTGATAGTTAATGGAATCGGCCATGGACACTCCTTGGTCGTAGGTTCTTACAAATAGACGCGCTATTGCGCAGCGGCAATGCGGCGGACGATATCGAGCGTGATGTCACTTGCGACACGCGCGTACTCGAACAGATCGAACTCGCGCTCGCAAATTGCATCGTACGCCTCGTCACAATTATCGCTGATAGCGCGCAACACCAGGCAATCGACACCATTTTTGGTTGCGACATGGGCAATTGCCGCGCCCTCCATGCCGACACAATCGGCATGCGTCGCCTCGATAGCGTCGTTGCGCATGGTAGCGCCCGTCACAAAGCGGTTACCCGTGGCAATCGTGCCGACCAGGAACTGCTTGGTGCCCTCGTTCGAAGCGACTGCATTTTTCGAAGCGTCAACAAACCCACGCTCAGCAAGCACGTCGGCGGCAATATCGACCAGCGCGGGCGTCGAGCCAAACTCCTCGAGCCCCGGTGCGGACTCGGCGATAAGCGCGGTATCGGTATCCAGATAGCGTAGGCGTTTGCCAATGACCACGTCGTCGATATGGAGCTTGGGGTTCAAACCGCCCGCAATGCCCGAAAACACAACAGCCTGCGGAGCATACTTGCTAATGAGGTGCTGTGTTGCAGCGGCGGCGTTCACCGTGCCCATGCCCGCCGTTGTGGCGACAACTGTCAGGCCGTCGAGCTCACCGCTCACAACGGTCAAGCCTGCCTCCCGTGCCTCGCAAACGTCGCTCAGCTCTTCCTTAATCTGCATGATCTCTTTTTCGAGCGCACCGATAATCGCAATGGTAGCCATGCCATTCCCCAAACCTATTCGAAATTCTCAACCACGGTATGGTACCAGCATTTTGTTTGACCTCGTCAAACGAACACGCTAAGCCAGTGCAGCTCGCGTATCAAACAGAGCCTTTGCAATCGCGGCCGTAACCTCGCTCGAGCGGTCGCTCCACGGCATCGATGTCATGATACCCATGACATAGGTACAGCCATCGATGTCGATAAGGCCCGCATCGCATGTCGAGTAGTAACCATCCTCGCTAATCCAGCCTGCCTTGTTGCGCACCAAAACCTGCTCGTCCGCAATGCCATCGCGAATAAACGAGCGCGATGTTGATGCCAGAAGGCCCGACAACCACTGTGAAGTCTCGGTATCCATGCTCAGATACTCGCTCATCTCACGCCATAACCTCGCAGAAGTGCGCGGGTAGTAGGTCGGAAAATCACTCATCGGATTCAGTGCCGTATCGTAACCGATGCCAAGACCGACAATCCAATCCTCGTAACCGACACGGTCAAACGCCGCACGTAACGCAATAAACGAATCGTTGTCTGAATAAACGACCGCGGCCTCGATCAAGTCGCGTACCGTCTGCCAACCCATGTTGTAGCCACCATAGGTGCCAAGGAAGTCATCGAGTGAAACCTGGCCCGTCTCGACCAGAGATTCGCAGATGTACAACGCATAGAGTGCCTTGTAGCTACTCGCACCGTACACCTCGACATCAGCGTTATACGTCACGCCCTTACCGCTCGACAGGTCGTAAAACACCACGCCCACATCGCCCAGCTCCTGCGCCTGGTCAAGCGCATTCTGGAGTGCGGCGAGGTTCTCATCCTCCAGGGCGAGGATCTGGTCATCAACCAGTGAGAAGGTCTGCACGGTATCGCCTGAGGGAATATCGTTAAAGTCCGCCTTCGAAAGCCCCGTCTTGAGGTTCGCTGTCGACAGGGTTTGACTTGCGGTGACTTTAGATTCAGAGACCTTTTTGTTTTGCGTCTGTACCGTTGACGCATCTGAATGTGCCATTCGCTCCGATGCGTAGGTTTTGGCGGTAATTCCGAGGATAATAACCGCCGACGT
>DBFSAO010000019.1:0-7527 GCA_048500675.1 Collinsella sp. | reverse complement strand
CCGTGCGCGGATCGGTCGGATTCTTGAAGAGTTGCGCGGTGGGCGCGTGCTCCACCAGCTCACCCAGCAAAAAGAATGCGACCGAATCGGAGATACGCGCCGCCTGCTGCATATTGTGCGTAACGACCACGAGCGTGCAGGTCTCTTTGAGCTCGCAGGCCAGCTGCTCCACCACCAGCGTCGACACAGGGTCGAGTGCCGAGGTCGGCTCGTCCATCAGCAGAATGTCGGGCTGCACGGCAAGTGCGCGGGCGATGCACAGGCGCTGCTGCTGTCCACCCGAAAGACCCAGGCCCGACTCCTTGAGCTTGTCCTTGACCTCATCCCATAGCGCAGCGCGACGAAGGGAATCCTCGACCAGCCCATCCAGCACAGCGCGATCGCGCACGCCCATGCCGCGCGGCCCATAGGCGACGTTGTCGTAGATGCTCATGGGAAACGGGTTGGGGCGCTGGAACACCATGCCCACGCGCTGGCGCAAACGGCAGATGTCGTAATCGCCCAGGATATCTTGACCATCGAGCGCAATCTTGCCCTCGATGCGGCAATCCTTGATGCCGTCGTTCATGCGGTTAAAGCAGCGCAGCAACGTAGACTTTCCGCAGCCCGAAGGCCCGATAAATGAGGTGATCTGCTTGTCGCGGATCTTGATATTCACGTCCTTGAGCGCATGATGGTCGCCATAGAACAGGTCGAGGCCCTCGACATCGATGCGCGTCGGCGAGGCGGCAAGATCCTCTGCCGTGGGGCGAGTCGCATCCCCAACCTCGCGCTCGTGCGCGGCCTCGGCCTGCGCTTTCATGAGTTCTTCAAGCTCCGTGGGCTCCACAGCCGCAGCAGCCGTCATACCGCATACCTCCACATCGATATCAATTCAGCAGTATCGATAGTAGGAATCGCGGCTCATATGCACGTGAGCGCATTGTCAAGTGTTTGTAAGGGCACACTGGCTATGCGGCGGGCAGCTCGATGGTGAATATCGTGTGTTCGGGCGTCGATTCACATGCAACGGTACCGCCGTGCGCGCATACGATCTCCTTGGCGATGGCAAGCCCCAGTCCAGCGCCGCCGCGATTGGTCGCACGCGCCGCATCCAGGCGATAGAACTTCTCAAAGATCACCTTGAGCTTTGCCTCAGGGATGGGATCGCCCTGATTGATAAAGCGCACGCGCACGCCACCGCCGTCCCGGCGTCTGGCCTCGATCGTGATGGTCGAGCCCTCATAGCTATAGGCAACGGCGTTTTTCATGATGTTGTTGAACACGCGAGCCATCTTGTCGCCATCCACGAGCACCGTCAGGTCCTCGCGAATATCAACTTGGGCTTCCTTATGCTGCTCGTTGAGGATGGGATAGAACTCGTCAGCCACCTGAGCCAGCAGCAACCCCAGATCAACATAGCCGCGCGTGAGCACGATATCGTGGAAGTCAAAGCGCGTGATATCGAAGAACTCTTCGATGAGTGCATCGAGCCGGTGCGCCTTGTCGAGCGCCACGCCCGTAAAGTGCGCACGTTGCTCAACCGGCAGCTCGGGAGCCTCTTGCAGCAGCGAAAGATAGCCCACCACACTGGCAAGCGGGGTGCGTAGGTCATGTGCCAAGTACGTGACCAAATCGTCCTTGCGATGAGACTCGTCACGCAGAGCTTGCTGCACCTTGTGCTCACGGTCACGCACGCGGTTAAGGGCGCCCTCGACCTCCAAGAAGTCGCCGTCAATGTTGTCCCAGGTGTCGGGGTGATCGATCAGGCGATCTTGAATACGAGCGGCCAGCACACAATCGGCATGCTGCTCGCCCTGCTCGTAGCCCTGGTAGTACAGGGCGCGGCCGCACAAGAACAGCACGCACACGGCAAGCGCCAGCACAAAGCCAAGCATGTTGAATACAAAGCCGGCATCGAACAGCACCGGCCCTTCAATGCCGCCGAGCGCCATGGCGCCAATCGCCAACGTCATGGCCCACGCGGCGCCGCCAATCACCACGCAGCGGCGAACGATCTCAAATCGATCGATCAGCAAAAAGCCGATAAGCAGCACCGCCAAGATTCCGGCGATGTTATCGATGCCAATCAGCAGCAGGCTCAGCAAAAAGAGCAGCACCGTTGCAAGCGCGCGGTTGTCGACGACCGACCTCACGTATTCAAAGAGTCGATCGGGCACCTCGAATGCCTGCCTATCGTCTTTTGTCATATCCACTTCCCCACCATCAAAGGCGCTATTCGATTATGTAGCCGACGCCCCAGACGTTTTTGATAAAGCGCGGCTTTTGTGCGTCGTCGCCGATCTTTTCGCGCAGGTGGCGAATGTGCACCATCACCGTATTGTTGGAGCCGGGCATAAAGTCCTCGTTCCACACCGCGCGGAACAGGTCCTCCACGGCCGCCACGCTGCCGCGATGCTCGACCAGATACAGCAAGATGGAATACTCGATGGGCGTGAGGCGAACCGGTGAACCGTCCACTGTCACGGAACGAGCATCGCGGTTGATCTCCAGGCCGTCGAGCTGAATGGTCGGCGACTCGGCCGCCTGTGCACGGCTACCGTAGCTGGTGTAGCGGCGAAGTTGAGCGTGCACGCGCGCGATGAGCTCCAGCGGACGGAACGGCTTAACCACGTAATCGTCCGCGCCAAGCGAAAGGCCCTCGATCTTGTCTTGCTGGGCATCGCGCGCCGTCAGCATGATCACGGGATAGGTATGGCTGGAACGGATTGTACGCAGCAGCTCAAACCCATCGATATCGGGCAGCATGACATCCAGCAGCGCCAGATCGAACTCCTGCTCCAAGATTGCCTTGGCGGCATCGGCCCCGCTATAGGCAATCTGGACATCAAAGCCCTCTTTTGTAAGGTAGATACCAACCAAGTCGGCGATGGCCTTTTCGTCATCAACTACCAAAATGCGCTCGTTCATGCGTGCTCCTCTCGCGCTCCATTATGCCCGAGGCGACGCATGCCACACACAACAAGCGTGGGTGATTAAGTCGGCCTTAAGCACCCTTGTGCCCGTTCGGGCGCGGATGTGGGCCACGCACGCACGCGATGATCGCCGACGCCGGCAAACGATATACTCTAGTTCCAGAAGAGACCATCCCGTCGAAAGCGAAATCCGTGAAGTCCCTCACCTCTTTTGCAAAGCGCTCAGCCCAGCTTGCCGCCGGCTTTGTCTGCGCTATCGCCCTTGCCGCTGGCGTGCCCACCGTCGCCGGCGCCCAAGTGCTCACGACCGACAATGTTTGCGGCAAAACCGCCGATGCGCGCGGCATCACGGCCGAAAACCTGCCCGATATCGATGCGACCAATGCCCTCGTCATGGGCAAAGACGGCACCGTCTACTATGCCCGTGGCGCCGATGAGCAGGTCAAGATCGCCTCGATCACCAAGGTCATGACCGCGATCCTAACCGTCGAGAATTGCAAGATGGACGAGAAGGTCACGGTAAGCAACGCCGCAGCCACCGTGGGTAATTCGACCGCCGGCTTGCTCGAAGGCGACGAGCTTACCGTGGAGCAGGCACTGCGCGGCCTGATGATTCCCTCGGGCAACGACGCCGCCATCGTGCTCGCCGAATATGTGGGCAAGAAGATCGACCCTAAGACCAAAGACGCCGAGGCCACATTTGTGAAGGCCATGAACGAGCGCGCTAAGAAGCTCGGCTGCACCGGTACGCTTTTTGAAAACCCGCATGGTCTGGACTTTGATGAGTGGGCTGGCGATATGCACTCAACCGCACATGACGTGGCGCTGATGATGCAGGAGGCCATGAAAAACGACACGATCCGCGAGGTCGTAGCGAGCGAGGATTCCTGGATCGAGGTCACGGGCGCCGACGGCACCGACCATTCGCATTCCATGGACACGCATAACTATTTGCTGGGCCAAGATGGCAACATCGGCGGCAAGACCGGCACCACCGACGACGCGGGCTATTGCTTTACGAGCGCCTACAACCGCGACGGCGACGAGATCTACACCGTCGTTTTGAACTCCACCACCACCGACCAGCGCTTTACCGATACCGCAACCCTTGCCAATTGGTACTACGGCCACAAGGTCACGGTCGCGATCGCCAACACGCAGGAAAAGACCGCTAACGGCAACCCGCTTATGGCACGCATTAGCCAGACAGATTGGACGGACAAGACAATCGACGCCACGCTCGCCGATCCCACGGCGCAAGCGACCGTGTTTTCTCTTGCCGGCGAGGTGACCGAAAAGGTTAGCTACGACGATCTTTCGGGCACGGTGCATGTGGGCGACAAGGTGGGCAGTGTTACTCTCAAGCAGGACGGCACCAAAATCGCCGTTATGGACCTGGTTGCCGACGAGGAAGGCGCAGGGCCGAATCCCATTGAGTGGCTCCTTGTGAAGCTCGACCGCCTGGGCCGCCGCATCGACAACCGCCCACTCACGGCAGAAAGCGAGACCGTCGCCAAGGCGCCCGAGATGTAAGATCGAAGAACAATACACTCGCTGAAAGGAGGTGTCCGAAAGGATGCCTCCTTTTTTTGAGGGTTCGAATCCCCAGCGCCCTTTCTCGATAATAAAAAAGGGCCCCCGATGGGACCCTTCTTTAAAGTTAAACTGGCGGAGAGCTGGGGATTCGAACCCCAGATGCCCTTTTGGGGCATACTCGCTTAGCAGGCGAGCACCTTCGGCCTCTCGGTCAGCTCTCCGTAACAGCCGTTCTATAGTAACCAAACAGCCAAGGATGGGCAAGAGGAAATTTTCTAATTGCCTAGCATCCTTTCCTCCTTGGAGGCTTCGCCTACCCCAGCGAGCGGTTGAAGGAGCCGAGCTCGTCGTTGCCCATGGTGCGCCACATTTGGAAGATGCAACCGCGTGCCAGGAAAAAGAAGCCGTTGTCGACCAGTTGAACAGCGGCATCTGCAAGCTGATTCGTCACGGCGGACACTGGCGGCAGCTCGAGTCCAGCCTTGCGGATGGTCTCGACCGCTTCCTCGAACGTCGGAGGCTCGCTGACGCCCATCTCGTTCATAAGGCCCTGCATTTCTTCCAGCGCGCTGCTGCCCGATTCCTCACCGCGCGGCACCAGACGGTAACAAGCCAGCGCCAGGTCGAGCTGATCGCAATTCCAATAGGCAAACGCCAAGCGGTAGAACAGGTAGCCAATTGCAGAACGATCGCTGGCAATACGTAGGCCGTGGCGCGCCACCTCGATAATCTCGTCAAAGCGCTCCAGACGCGCAAGCACGTTGATGAGCGCAAAGTGCGATTGCATGGACGAGCGCGCCAGATCGTAAAGATGGCGCACCTCGGGCAGTGCTCGTTCAAAGTCCTCTTGCTCGGCGTAAAAGCTGCAAATCTCGTGCTGGGCAAAGTACAGCG
Organism: Collinsella sp.; assembly: GCA_048500675.1. GTDB lineage: Bacteria > Actinomycetota > Coriobacteriia > Coriobacteriales > Coriobacteriaceae > Collinsella. The sequence continues at coordinate 2,182 of DBFSAO010000019.1, read as the reverse complement.
CATCGGGCGCACGAAGGATCCGCACCGAGCGGTCTTCTTCCAACACCGGTAGCACCATGCGCACCAGCTGGTTATCGCAAAACTGCGTTTGAACCGGACCTGTCGCCAAAAGCTCGGCGACGGCGCACTTAGCCTCCAACTCCTCGACAAGACGGGAAAAGCCTTCAAAAGCACCTGTACGGTCGACTTTTGCCTGCTCGCGCAATTCAACAACACGGGCCACGTATGGGTCGTCGTCCTCTTCCATGACCTCCAACTCGTCAGCCGTATCGGCAAGCAGCAGATTGCGCAGCGCCGGCGGCAGCGTGCGATGGTCATCACGCGGACGAGCATGAACCTCCGCAGGCTCAATCGTCTCCGGAGCGGTTGACTCATACGCCTCAAGCACACGCTTGCACGGCATATCGTCCATGTCCATGCTCTCAAGATCCTTGGCGACAGGCACGCAATCGGCCAGATAGGCCGCACGCCCAAAGAAATACGTTGCGACAACGCGCTCGCCCTGCTCACTGTCGGTAGCAGCAATCTGCACATAGCAGCGCGTGATGCAGGTGCCCGCGGCAAAACACGCTGCCGCAAGCGTGAGTGCCACGCGCGCATCGTGCTCCGCGGCCCAGATCGCCCGCGTGTCCTCGTCCAGCTCGCGCCAGGCGTCATCCTGAGCGTCGTATTCACGTTGCGGCATGGCATCAACGACAGACTGCCCAAACCGAACGAGCATAATCCCCTCGGCAACGTTTGCCCGATAGGTATAGTCGAGCCGCGTGACCACGTTGAGCGCCTCAACGATTCGCGCAAAACGGGTGCGCACGTCCCACTCGCCGCCCGGCTGGCAAGCCACCGTACCCGGCTTGCCCCACGGGTTATCGCTCGAAGCCGTATCGAGCAGTCGGGGAACATCGTTGGTCGTCTTGGCGATATGCCACGCATCAAAGAGCGCGCAGCCCTCAAGGCTCGGCGAGGATGCCGTAGGGACCAATCCGGCCCCGATGCGCTCAAGGATGCCGGAGAGGCGGTTGAGACGGCACTCGACGGCAAGCAGCATGTCAATCTCGTCCTGGTCCAGCAGGCTACGATCAAAATTGAGATAGAAAATCTTTGAGCGATCAATGCGAGCCAGGCTCATCTCGGACTTGGCAGCGATGGTGCGCAGGCGGGGCAAGTCAATTTCGCTCATAAGGGCGGCGGCATAGCGCTCGATACCGCTCGGATTCTCGGCATGGTCAACGCGGTAAAGCAGCGTCTCGATAGCATCGGGGAGCGGTGCCGTGTTAAAGCCCAAAAACACCTCGACCGGCTCGGGCAACTTTACGAGCTTGATCTTGTCGACTACGTTTTGCATACCCTCGTCGAGTCCGCCGGCGTCCGCCGTGTTCACAATAGCGCTTTCGGAGTTGGCAAATATCACGTAGCGCAAGAACATCGAGGCCATGAACTCGCCGTAAGGAAGGGCGCGGGTCGAATTCCATGTCTCGTGGTCGGACTGCTCGCGCATGGGGCCTTCGGGAGAGCCGGCAGTTTGCGCACACGCGCGCATTGCACCGTTGGCTTCCCTTACCATAATCTCACCAATACTGGAATCCGACTCGTCAAGGACCAGTTCCATGTCGGGATCGTTGGGCAGCGGAGCCTCGCAGACGGGGCGGTCCACCTTGTACACCTCACCCGAAACGCTTACGTAGCCCAAAAGCGACACATGACTTTTGCCAACGAATTCGACGACATAACAAGATTCATGCTGGTCCTCGCCAAAGAGTTTCCAGACCACGCCATATGAGCGCCCCGCAGGCTGCTCGGGCATCGCCGGAAAGCGCTTTTTGGGATCGAGAAACCTGAGCCTGTATGTCGGACGCTCTGCCACGAAATATCACCCTGATCGGTCGTTGAGAGAAGGAGTGGTCGCGGACGGGCCGCGACACCTACTCGGAATCTTACACGAGTCGACAGGAAATCGTCCGCTTTACGCCTGCGCCTCGACCGAGGTTCGAATCCATGCAGCGGCGGCATAAAAGAAAAGCCCCCGTTGCCGGAGGCTTCAAGTTCAATTGGTGCGGCGTATAGGATTCCGCGCATCCGCTGCGCGGATCCGCACCGGCTTCGCCCGCCTGCCGGCGTGCTCGCCCGCGGGCTAAAAACGCTCCGCGTTTTCTTTACGCCCGCGCCTCGACCGAGGTTCGAATCC
>DBFSAO010000018.1:0-2927 GCA_048500675.1 Collinsella sp. | reverse complement strand
CACGTAGAGCAGGTTGCCCAGGTTCATAAGGATAGGCATGAGGATGTTGGCGTACATGTTGGCCTTCTGCGAGACCTCGAAGAGCTTTTCGTTGCGCTCGTCAAAATCGGCCTCGGCGGCAGACTCGTGGCAGAATGCCTTGACGACCTTCTGGCCGTTCATGACTTCCTCGATATGGCCCTCGACCACGCCGAGCTCGGTCTGCTGTGCAATAAAGAAACGCGCGGAGTTGGAACCGAGCAGCTTGGTCATAAAGGTCATAAAGACGACGCCGGCCACAATGACCAGGCACATCCAAACGCTGTAGTACAGCATGATAAAGAACACCGTGACGATGACGATGGTCGTCATGAGCAGGTTGGGCAGCGACTGGCTGATCATCTGGCGCAGCGTGTCGATGTCGTTGGTGTAGTGGCTCATGATGTCGCCGCGCTGGTGCGTGTCGAAGTAGCGAATCGGCAGGTCCTGCATGCGGTTGAACATCTTCTCGCGCAGCTTCTCGAGTGAGCCCTGCGTGACGATGGCCATGGCGCGGTTCCAGAAGAGCGAGGACAGGATGCCGACGCCGTAGATGCAGGCGAGGGTGGTCACGAGCTGCAGAATCTTGGGCTGCGCGGTCGTCCAATCGCCCGACTGCCACGATTCGCTAATAATCTGCAGGGCGCTCTGAAGGAAGGTCGCGCCGATGGAGTTGATGATGGCGCAGAGCACCACGCCGACGACGACGAGGGGCAAAAGCACGGGGTAGAAGCCAAAGAGCGTCTTGATGAGGCGCGACATGGTGCCGCCCTTGCGGTTGAGCGCGCGCTCGGCGGTCGTTGCCTTACTCATGTGCCTCGCCTCCTTCCTGGGTCTGAGCTTGCGTTGCGGATGCCTCGGTGTCGGCCTCGACGGCCCCTTCGCCCTCGGCAGACATCTTGTTTTGCGAGGTAAAGGTCTCGCGGTAGATCTCGCTCGTCTTGAGCAGCTCGTCATGGTTGCCGACCTGCGCGATACGGCCACCCTCCATGACGATGATGCGGTCTGCATCCTGCACGGAGCTGATGCGCTGGGCGATGATGAGCTTGGTCGTGTTGGGCAGATAGCTTGCCAGCCCTGCGCGAATCTTGGCGTCGGTCTTGGTGTCGACGGCGCTGGTGGAGTCGTCCAGGATCAAGATCTTGGGGCGACGCAGCAGGGCACGCGCAATGCACAGGCGCTGCTTCTGGCCGCCGGAAACATTGGAGCCGCCCTGTTCGATCCAGGTGTCGTAGCCCTTGGGGAAGCCATCGACAAACTCATCGGCGCAGGCCAGATGCGCGGCCTCGCGGACCTCCTCGTCGGTGGCGTTCGGGTCTCCCCAACGCAGGTTCTCGGCAATCGTGCCGCTAAACAGCACGTTTTTCTGCAGCACCATGGCGACCTGGTGGCGCAGGGCGTCCAGCTCGTAGTCGCGTACGTCCACGCCGCCTACGCGCACGGTGCCCTCGGTGGTGTCGTACAGACGGGCGATGAGGTTTACAAGCGTGGACTTGGCTGAGCCGGTACCGCCGATGATACCGATGGTCTCGCCGCTCTTAATGTGCAGGTCGATATCGTCGAGCGCCTGGCGCTTCGCATGCGCGGAATACTTAAAGCTCACGTGGTCAAAGTCGATGGAACCGTCGGCGACCTCGAGCACGGGCTCGGCGGGATCGGCGATCGTGGGCTCGGCGGCCAGCACCTCGGTAATGCGGTGTGCCGATTCGTCGGCCATGGTCACCATGACAAAGATCATCGACAGCTGCATCAGGCTCATAAGGATCTGGAAGCCATAGGTAAAGATCGAGGAGAGCTGGCCCACGTCGAACAGCGTTCCCTGGCTCGTGATGATGAGCTTGGAGCCCAGGTAGATGATGACGACAAACGCGCCGTTGACGCAGATGTTCATCATGGGGTTGTTAAAGGCGAGCAGTTTCTCGGCGCGAGTGAAGTCCATCTGGACGTCGCGCGCGGCGGTCGCGAACTTCTCCTTCTCAAAGTCATCGCGCACATAGCTCTTGACTACGCGCATGCCGGTGACGTTTTCCTCGACGGACTCGTTAAGGGCGTCGTACTTGTGGAACACGCGCGAGAAGATGGGGCGCACCTTAAAGATGATAAAGAACAGTCCAAAGCCCAGCAGCGGAATGATGATCAGGTAGACCATGGCGACGCTGCCGCCCATGATAAACGCCATGGTAAAGGCGAAGATCAATACCAACGGCGCGCGCACGGCGATGCGGATGATCATCATAAAGGCCTGCTGAACGTTGTTGATATCGGTGGTCAGGCGCGTGACGAGCGAGGAGCTCGAGAACTCATCGATGTTGGCAAAGCTGAACGTCTGGATCTTGTAGAACAGGTCGTGACGCAGGTTCTTGGCGAAGCCGCAGCTCGCATGGCTGCAGGTAACGCCGGCAGCGGCGCCAAAAGCAAGGGATGTTAGCGCGATGAGCACCAAAAAGCCTGCGGTGGGAAGCATCTCGGCTACGGTGGCGCCGTCTTTGATGGCGTCGATCAGGTTGGCGGTGATAAATGGAATCAGCATCTCGCAGAGTACCTCGCCAAGCACGAGCAACGGCGTGGCAACGGTGACTTTCATATAGTCGCGGATGCTGCCCATGAGGGTTTTAATCATCCAGTTCCTCCCAGGTTACACGGATTTTATCGAGCATTTCGGCGAGGTCCTCGCGCTCGTCATGGGTGAGCGCGCTAAAGGCCCGTTCTCTAAAGCGGATGCGGGCCGCCTGGTCGATGCGGGCGTTTTCCCGGCCGGTTTCGGTCAGGCGAATGGTGAGTTGCCGTCGATCCTTGGGGTTACGGCTGCGCTCGATGAGGCCGTTGACCTCGAGCTTGGACAGGATCTCGGAAAGCGACCCCGGCTTGAGGTCAAAGTGCATGCCGAGTTCCTGCTGCGACATCTCGCC
>DBFSAO010000017.1:0-73109 GCA_048500675.1 Collinsella sp. | reverse complement strand
CCGCTAAAGTGTTTGCTGGGCAAACGCAAAGCCTGCGTCAAACCCTCGTGTGCTCTTCTTAAATCATGCATTGTAGCAGTCAAAGTGCGTTAAGATACTTCCCCAGTATTGGGCGCCCAAGGTTGGGCTGGGTCCTACGAGGCCTGCAGCCGACCGGTCGCATGGAAAAAGGAGAAACATGGCTACGTTCTTTCCCGGTGAGTCCCACACGTTTTCGGAGTATCTGCTGGTCCCTGGCTACTCGTCCTCGCAGTGCATCCCCAACAACGTCTCTCTTAAGACGCCGCTGACCCGCTTCAAGCGCGGTGAGAAGCCGGCAATCACCCTGAACATCCCCATGGTTTCCGCCATCATGCAGTCCGTCTCGGGCGTCGACATGGGTGTCGCGCTCGCTACCGAGGGTGGCCTGTCCTTCATCTACGGTTCCCAGAGCGCCGAGTCCGAGGCTGCCATGGTCAAGGCCGTCAAGGATCACAAGGCCGGCTTCGTTCAGTCCGATTCCACGCTGACCCCCGACATGACCATGGAGCAGGTCATCGAGCTCAAGGAGAAGACCGGTCACTCCACCATGCCGGTCACCGACGATGGCACTCCCAAGGGTAAGCTCCTTGGCATCGTCACCAGCCGTGACTATCGCCCCAGCCGCGATGACCACCAGACGAAGGTCTCCGAGTTCATGACCCCGCGTGAGCAGCTCATCGTGGGCGACAAGAACATCAGCCTCAAGGTTGCCAACGACGTCATCTGGGACAACAAGCTCAACGCCCTGCCCATCGTCGACGACAACGATCACCTCATGGGCATCGTCTTCCGCAAGGACTACGACAGCCACAAGACCAACCCCAACGAGCTTCTCGACGGTGATAAGCGCTACATGGTCGGCGCTGGTATCAACACCCGCGACTATGCCGAGCGCGTGCCGCTGCTCATCGAGGCCGGTGCCGACGTCCTGTGCATCGACTCTTCCGAGGGCTTCAGCGAGTGGCAGAAGCGCACCATCGAGTGGATCCGCGCCAACTACGGTGAGGACGTCAAGGTCGGTGCCGGTAACGTCGTCGACGCTGAGGGCTTCCGCTTCCTGGCCGACTGCGGTGCCGACTTCATCAAGGTCGGTATCGGCGGCGGTTCCATCTGCATTACCCGCGAGACCAAGGGCATCGGCCGTGGCCAGGCCACTGCGCTGATCGACGTCTGCCGCGCTCGTGACGAGTACTACGAGGAGACCGGCGTCTATGTGCCCGTGTGCTCCGACGGTGGCATCGTCTACGACTACCACATGACGCTCGCTCTTGCCATGGGTGCCGACTTTATGATGCTGGGCCGCTACTTCGCCCGCTTCGACGAGAGCCCGACCGAGCGCGTCAACGTGAACGGTCAGTACATGAAGGAGTACTGGGGCGAGGGTTCCGCGCGTGCCCGCAACTGGCAGCGCTACGACCTGGGCGGCGCCGCGAAGCTCAGCTTCGTCGAGGGCGTCGACTCCTACGTTCCTTACGCCGGCTCCCTCAAGGACGGCGTGGGCGGCACGCTCTACAAGGTCAAGTCCACGATGTGCAACTGTGGTGCCCTCTCGATCCCCGAGCTCCAGGAAAAGGCACGCCTGACCCTGGTGAGCTCGACCTCGATCGTCGAAGGCGGCGCCCACGACGTCGTCGTAAAGGATTCGCAGCAGTCCGTAAGTTATCGCTAGTTACTAAAAAAATGATGAAAATGGGGTCGCGTGTCTGTTGGATTGCGACCCCATTTTGTTATAGGTCTCCTTCTCTTTCGCTAATCAGATAAGGATTGTTTCTGACCGTGTTTGAAACAAAATCCAAATAGTCTGCTTCGGTGACGAGATCATTCGGAACAGGTTTATCTACCGTACTGCCCTCTCGAACAATTTCAATCAACTTTGGCCAATACGTTTCAATTTTTCCGTTACGACGCTCCGCCTTCATTCGATTCCACGCTTTTGCGCCGCAGGATTCCCTGAATCCCTTTCCTGAACTATTTTCAGTATTCGTTTTATTTTTTACCTGAAACATGGCAGTGCATTCATCGTTGCAAAAGTCGATTGCCGTGAGAATCTTCCCTCTGCACCAAATCCATCCATATGGCTTAATTTTTGAATATATGTACTCCTCCAATAGGTTGCCACCTATATTTTCAGCACTCATGAATAAATTGTGGTGCGCCGCCCACTCGTAAGCGCGCTCTTTTGATCCTGCGTGTTTTGCGTCCATTACCATATGTATCAGTGCTTCATCGGTAACCGTCTTTTTGGGATTCGCGACATAATCACTTGGAAGCGACTGCCATTCCGAAAGAAATTTTGAAATCCATTTGTTTAGCCAAAGTTCCAAAAATGCTTTCGAGTCTAATTCGAGTATATCTGGCTTCATTGGAATCGAGGGAATCATTGCTGAGGTTTCGGCTTGGAGAAGAATGGGAAATAGTGACTTCATTTCCCTTTTTCTTTCCTCGGCGTCATAGCGACAGGTTTCGTTGTTAATTGTTCGGTCCGCGATGGATTCAAAGAGTTCTTGCGCCGGAATGTGATGCGAGTTGCAGTAATTCAGTGATTCCGATAATTTCTTTTTGACATCCTCACGTTTTGCGTTTTTAGTCATGGTCGTGCCTCCTTTGTGTTGATTTTCAACTAGATAAAACCTATACACAAGCGTATATTTGAATTAAAATGGACTAAAAAATGTTCAATTACTTAATTACTGGAGTCCATTTTGGAAAATGAGGCGATACTGTCTTCCGCGGAAGTTGCGAGCCGTCTCGGGGTGACATCTCAGACTGTTACAAGACTATCTCGTAACGGAGAGCTCAATTATGCGCTTGTTGGTAAGCGTAGAGTCTATAGAGAGAACGATGTTATCAGCTTTATGAGGAAAAAAAATCTATGCTTCGCTCCCGCAGACCATCGCGCTACTGAAGTAGTTGATTCGACATTAACTGCGGTTTCTTTTTTTTCTGGGGCGCTTGGCTTGGATTATGGAATGGAGAGGACCGGTATTTCGTCCAGTCTTTTCTGTGAAAATGACACGAAGTGCCGAATGACTATTGCGTCCAATCGGCCTAATGTTGGTTTGCTAGGAGATATTAATAAGGTTACTCCCGATCGGGTATTTGATTATTCGGGCATTAGCCCGAAAAGGGGTATAGATGTTATGTTTGGCGGGCCTCCTTGTCAGGCATTTTCTACGGCTGGAGCGCGTCGCGCCTTCGATGACGTTAGGGGCAACGTATTTCTAAAGTATCTCGATCTTGCTGACCATCTTCGACCTAAGTATTTGGTAATTGAAAATGTCAGGGGGCTCTTGTCTACGGCATATCCTTTGGAAGCTGGCGGAGAGCCCGTACACGGCGGCGCTATGAAAACGGTTCTCAATAAACTTGAATCAATGGGCTACGGTGTGAGCTTCAATTTGTATAATGCTGCGAACTTTGGTGCGCCTCAAATTAGAGAGAGAGTTGTCTTGATTGCTAAACGAGACGGCTCAATCTGCGATTGGTTGACTCCTACCAATTCCAATGACCCCAAGTGGCAACTTGATACTTGGAAAACTTTTTCAGATGCCGTCGGGGGATTAAAAGGCGAACAACATTACGTTCAGTTTCCGGAAAAAAGGCTTAAGTATTTTCATTTACTTAAAGAAGGTGAGTATTGGAAGAATTTACCCGAGGACATTCAGGAAGAGGCTATGGGAAAGGCGTATCGGCTTGGAGGTGGTAAAACGGGCTTCTATAGAAGAATATGGAACGATCGTCCTTCTCCAACTTTGGTTACAAGCCCGACAATGCCTGCTACTGATTTGTGCCATCCCACAGAAGATCGCCCTCTTTCAATTGAGGAATATCGTGCCATTCAGGGCTTTCCTGAAGATTGGATTTTCCGAGGTGATATTAGCGATATTTATAGGCAAATCGGCAACGCTGTTCCCATTGCTTTGGGAGAGGCTATAGGCAGGGCAATTCTAAAAGACATCTCTAAGTCCAAGGACAACAATAAAGAGATGTTCAAAGGGTTCCCGTATTCGAGATATAAAAATTCAAACCAGCTAACTTGGAGTATTCGATAGCTTGTTATGTTTAAAGTCACAGGCACCTTGGTTTTTGTGATTTGCTATCATCATGCGAGTTAACGATGTGGCGGGGCGTTCTTACCTTTGCTCGCTGCAAGTTCCGCACGAGCCGAAGAGCACTTAATGTGCTCTTCGTGCGAGCAGGACTGTCCGCAGCAGCGAGTAAAGGTAAGAACGCCCCGCCCCAACCGAGATAACAAAGGAGCTGATATGTGCGATTGCACAGATCATAAGGACGAGATCCCTGCATACGACGCGCAGGCCATTGAGTCTAGGTGGATGAAGGCCTGGGAGGACTCCAACCTCTTTGCCGTCGACACCGACGACAGCAAGCCCAAAAAGTATGTGCTCGAGATGTTCCCGTATCCGTCGGGCGACCTGCACATGGGCCACGCGCGCAACTATACCATCGGCGATGCCATGGCCCGTCAGGCCCGCATGCGCGGCTTTGACGTGCTGCACCCCATCGGCTTTGACGCCTTTGGCCTGCCTGCCGAGAACGCCGCCATCAAGCACAATACGCAGGCTGCCGCCTGGACGTATAAGAACATGGACCAGGCGCTCGCCACGATGAAGCGCATGGGCTTCTCCTACGATCTAGATCGCATGGTCAAGACCTGCAGCCCCGACTACTACCGCTGGGGTCAGTGGATCTTTGAGAAGATGTGGGAAAAGGGCCTGGTCTACCGCAAGAAGAACCCGGTCAACTGGTGTCCTAACTGCAAGACCGTTCTGGCCAACGAGCAGGTCACCGAGGGTAAGTGCTGGCGCTGCGGCACCGAGCCCGAGAAGCGCGACCTGGAGCAGTGGTACTTCAAGATCACCGAGTACTCCCAGGAGCTGCTCGACGATCTGGAGAAGCTCCCCGGCTGGCCCGAGCGCGTCAAGCAGATGCAGGCCAACTGGATCGGCCGTTCCGAGGGCGCCGAAGTCGACTTTACCCTGTGCGACCAGGATGGCGAGCCCATCGAGGGCGACGAGGGTAAGATTACCGTCTTCACCACGCGAGCTGACACCCTCTTTGGCGTCTCCTTCTTTGTCCTGGCTCCCGAGTACGCCCGTCTGCACGAGCTCGTCGAGGGCACGGAGTACGAGGAGGCCGTCACCAAGATCGTCGAGGATTCCAAGCATATCTCTGCCGTCGAGCGTGCCCAGGGCACCCTCGAGAAGCACGGTGCCTTTACCGGCCGCTACGTGGTGAACCCCGTCAACGGCGAGAAGGTCCCCGTGTGGGTTGCGGATTATGTCGTTGCCGACTATGGCACCGGCGCCGTCATGGCCGTTCCCTGCGGCGACCAGCGCGACTTTGAGTTCGCCCGCAAGTACGACCTGCCGATCGTACCGATCATCCTGGACGATGGCGATCGCGCTGCCGTCGAGGCCAGCGGCGAGACCATCGATACCTTCCATGCCGAGACCGTCGACTGGGATTGCGCTCACGCTGCCGAGGGCACGCTCGTCCAGTCCGGCAAGTACACCGGCATGCGCGGCGGTAAGCACTCCGAGGGCGAGGCTGCCATCGTGGCCGACCTCGAGGCCATGGGCTGTGGTCGTCGCAAGGTCGAGTTCCGTCTGCGCGACTGGCTCATTTCCCGTCAGCGCTATTGGGGCAACCCCATCCCGGCCATCCACTGCGAGCACTGCGGCATCGTGCCCGTGCCCGAGGATCAGCTGCCGGTGACGCTGCCCGAGAACCTGGACCTGGGCGCCGGTGAAACCCTCGCCGAGTGCAAGGAGTTCTACGAGACCACCTGCCCGGTCTGCGGTCGCCCGGCCAGGCGCGAGACCGATACCATGGACACCTTTACCTGCTCCAGCTGGTACTACCTGCGCTATACCGATCCGCACAACACCGAGCTGCCCTTCTCCCGTGAGGCCGCCGACCGTTGGATGCCCGTCGATAACTACATCGGCGGCATCGAGCACGCCATTCTGCACCTGCTCTACAGCCGCTTCTTTACCAAGGCACTGCGCGACCTGGGCCTGCTGAGCGTTGACGAGCCCTTCACCAACCTGCTGTGCCAGGGCATGGTCAAGGACGAGAACGGCGACACCATGTCCAAGTCCAAGGGCAACGTCGTGCCCCCGAGCTCGGTCATCGAGCCCTACGGCGCCGACACCATGCGTCTGGCGATCCTGTTTATCGCCCCGCCCGAGAAGGACTTCGACTGGGATCCCAAGGCCGTCGAGGGCGCCAACCGCTTTATCAAGCGTGCCTGGCGTATCGTGTGGCAGCTCGTCCAGTCCGGCGACGCCAACGTGGCCTTCGACAAGGCCACGCTCGACGAGGCCGCGATGAAGCTCTATCGCGAGCGTCACCGCACCATCGCCAAGTGCACCGAGGACTTCGATCGCGGCCAGTTCAACACCGCCATCTCGGCCGTCATGGAGCTCGTCAACGCGGCGAGCGCCTACCTCAACGCCACCGAGGGTATCGCCCGCGACAAGGCGCTGTGCTACAGCGTGGCTAAGGATATCGTGAGCGTCCTTGCCCCCATCTGTCCGTTCTGGGCCGACGAGCTGTGGCACGAGGCACTCGGCTGCGAGGGCAACGCCTACACCGCCGCCTGGCCCGAGTTCGACCTGGCCGAGTCCGTTGAGGACACGGTGCAGATCGTGGTCCAGGTGCTCGGCAAGGTCCGCGGCCGCGTCGACGTTGCCCGCGATGCCTCCAATGAGGATATGCAGGCTGCCGCCGAGGCCGCCGTCGCCAAGTGGCTCGAGGGCAAGACGGTCGTCAAGGCCATCTGTGTGCCCGGCAAGCTGGTTAACCTGGTGGTCAAGTAAGCGCTGCGCGCATAGTTGACATAAAAAGCGAGGGACGATTCCACAGGGAGTCGCCCCTCTTTTTGGTTATGGATGCTTGCGACAACACCCAATTATCCATTTCTTGTGGAGAACCTGTGCTCACGCTGACCTGCGGGTTTGTGTTGTGGTTGCACGTTTGCGCAGGTATTGCTATAGTTTGCTTGCAAATGAAGTTGTAATTGAAAGAAGTGGGGTTTCGGCCCCGCTTCTTTTTTGTATGGATGGAGGTGCCGCAATGGTCAAGACCAAGACCGAGCAGGCGATCATCGACGCGCTCGAGGCCGTTGCTCCCCAGCACGATGTCGACATCGTCGACGTTGAGCTCGTGGGTGCCACCAAGGCTCCCTGCGTGCGCGTGCGTATCGAGGGTGCCGAGGGTCAGAGCCTGTCGCTCAATGACGTCACGGCCAACACTAAATGGGTCGGCGATGTGATCGAGGAGCTCGACCCCATCTCTTCGAGCTATACGCTCGAGGTGTCGAGCCCGGGTATGGCGCGCCCGCTGCGCCGCCCGCGTGACTTTGCCCGCTTTGTGGGCGAGAACTGCGAGCTCACCTCCACCGCCACCGAGGGCCGTCGCAAGTACGCCGGCAAGATTGCCGCCGCCACCGAGACGAACGTGACCCTCGAGCTCGAGGACGGCGAGTCCGTCACCCTCGATTTCTCTGATGTTAAAAAGTGCAAGTTGAAGCCCACCTATGACTTCAAGCCCGCGAAGGAAGGAAAGTAAGATGGCAGCATCCGACATGATGTCCGCCCTGATGGAGCTTTGCCAGGAGAAGCACATCGACCAGCTCTACCTGATCGACCGCCTGGAGCAGTCGCTCGCCAAGAGCTATGCCGAGATCCTGCATCTTGAGTGGGGCGCCAAGGTGACCATCGACCGCACCACCGGTAAGATCTACGTCTACCGCCTGGAGCCGATCGACGATTCCATGGACGAGGAGGGCAACTTCACCGAGTTCGAGGAGATCGACGTCACTCCCAAGAACACGAGCCGCATCGCCGCCCAGCACGCCAAGGCTGAGATCAACGCCATCGTGCGCAACTCCGCCCGCGAGCAGATCTACGAGGAGTTCTCCGGCCGCATCGGTGACCTCATCAGCGGTACCGTGCTGCAGTCCACGCCCGACTTCACGATCGTCAAGATTCGCGAGGGCGTCGAGGCCGAGCTTCCGCACTTCGACCAGCGCCGTTACGAGAACGAGCGCAACGAGCGCCCGATGGGCGAGCGCTACCTGCACAACCAGCACATCAAGGCCGTGATCATCGACGTTCGCGACCCCAACTCCAACCTGCAGCCGGTCCGTGGCGAGCACAGCCGTCCGCCGATTGTCATCTCCCGTACCCACCCCGAGCTCATGCGTCGTCTGTTTGAGCAGGAGGTGCCCGAGATCTATGAGGGCACCGTCCAGATCAAGTCGATCGCCCGCGAGCCCGGTCAGCGCTCTAAGGTCGCCGTCCACTCGCTCGACGATCGCCTGGATCCCGTGGGCGCCTGCGTCGGCCCTAAGGGCAGCCGTGTTCGCGCCGTCGTGGGCGAGCTCCGTGGCGAGCGCGTCGACGTCATCCTGTGGGATGCCGATCCGGCCGTCTACGTCGCCAACGCCCTGTCGCCTGCCAAGGTCACCCGCGTTCTCATCGACGAGGAGAAGGCCTATGCCGGCGTTATCGTGCCCGACGACCAGCTGTCCCTCGCCATCGGCAAGGAGGGCCAGAACGCCCGCCTCGCCGCGCGCCTGACCGGCTGGCACATCGATATTAAGTCCGAGACCCTTGCCGCTGACATCCTCAAGAACGTTCCCGTTCACGAGGAGCCCGCCGCCGACCTGATCGGTGACGAGGAGGACGAGGACGTCCGTCGCTGCGAGTTCGTGTCCGAGGACGGCATCCAGTGCCGCAACCAGGCCCGTCCCGGCTCCCGTTTCTGCGGTGTCCATGACACCGACGCCTTCGATGATGCGGAGGACCTGATCTAGCGCGCGGTCGCGCCGGGCGGGTCCCGGCGCATCCCCCACGCTCGTTCAGTCTCTAGGCACCCAAGGTGCCAGAAAGGGTAGGTGAAGTCATATGGCAAAAGTCCGTGTGTCCACCCTGGCCAAAGAGTTCGGCATGACCTCCAAGGAACTGATGGGTCATCTCGCCGAAATGAAGATTCCCGCTAAGTCCGCTTCCTCCGCCCTGGAGGACGCCTACGTCGCCATGGTCCGCAAGCAGCTCGCCTCGGTGATCGAGGCCCGCGCCCAGGAAGTCGAGGCCGCCAAGCAGGCCGAGGAGCAGGCCGCTGCCGCCGAGGAGGCAGCACGCGCTGCCGAGGCAGAGCGCGAGCGCATCGCCGCCGAGAAGGCACGCGAGGAGGAGCGCCGCCAGTTTGCCGCCGCCCAGGCTGCCGAGGAGGCTGCTCGCGCCGAGGCCGAGGCCAAGAAGAAGGCCGAGCAGGAGCGCCTTGCCCGCGAGAAGGAGGAGGCTGCCCGCGAGGCCCAGCGCCGCGCCGTACCCGCTTCCGACTCCGGTTCGCGCTTCCGTTCGCTGCTCGACCAGATCGCCGCACAGGAGACCGTGCTCAAGGAGAAGAAAGACGCCGAGGAGAAGGCCAAGGCCGAGCGCGCTGCCGAGCGCGGTAACCGTCGTGGCGGAAACAACGACCGTCGCGGTGGCCGTCGTAACGATCGCAACGCCTCCGACAACAACTCCGAGCGCAATGCCTCCGAGAACCGTCCCCACAGCCATCGCACCAATGCCAGCAACAACGTCGCTGCCGGTATGGACTTCCCCAACCCCGATAAGCAGGGCAAGGGCAAGAAGCGCAAGGGCGGTCACAACAACGAAGAGGACCACTACAGCCGCATGGCTCGCGAGGCCGAGGAGTACAGCCGCGAGAAGGTGCTCGAGGAGGCTCGTGCCGCCGTCGAGGAGGCCTCTCGCGAGTCCACTGGTCGCCGCAAAAAGCGTAAGGAGAAGCGCGAGCGCGAGGCTGCCAAGGCTCAGGAGGAGCGCAAGATAGAGGAGGCGCTGGCCCAGGGCGTGAACCCCGAGGACCTCGACGCCATCAAGGTCTCCCAGGGCGTTACCGTCCAGGAGCTTGCCGAGGCGCTCGACGTTCCGGCCAACGACATCATCAAGCGCCTGTTCCTGCTGGGTACGCCGCTCACCATGACGCAGTCCATGTCCGACGACCTCGTCGAGCTCGTCGCCGACGACCTGGGCCGCCAGATCAAGATCATCACCCCCGAGGAGGAGAACACCTTCTCGTTCTACGACGATCCCGCCGACCTCAAGCCGCGTGCCCCGGTCGTCACCGTCATGGGCCATGTCGACCACGGCAAGACGTCGCTGCTCGACGCCATCCGTCACACCGGCGTCGCTGCCGGCGAGGCGGGCGGCATTACGCAGGCCATCGGCGCTTCGCAGGTCATGATCAACGACCGCAAGATCACCTTTATCGATACCCCGGGTCACGCCACCTTTACGGCTATGCGTGCCCGTGGCGCCAAGGTGACCGACATCGTCATCCTGATCGTCGCCGCCGACGACGGCGTCATGCCCCAGACGGTCGAGTCGATTAACCACGCCAAGGCTGCTGGCGTACCCATCGTCGTTGCCGTCAACAAGATCGATAAGCCGGGCGCCAACCCCGACCGTGTGCGTCAGGAGCTCACCGAGTACGGAGTCATCCCCGAGGAGTGGGGCGGACAGAACATGTTCGTCAACATCTCGGCTAAGCAGAAGATCGGTATCGACGAACTTCTGGAGACCGTGCTGCTCCAGGCCGACGTGCTCGAGCTCAAGGCCAACCCGGACACCTTTGCCTCCGGCAACGTCCTCGAGGCCAAGCTCGACAAGGGCCGCGGCTCGGTCGCTACCGTGCTCGTGACCCGCGGTACTCTGCACGTGGGCGATACGCTGGTCGCCGGCCTTACCTACGGCCGCGTCCGCGCCATGCTCGACCCCAAGGGCCGCGCCGTCACCGAGGCCGGTCCCTCCGACGCCGTCGAGATTTTGGGCCTGCAGTCCGTGCCCAACGCCGGCGACGAGTTCCGCGTGTTCGAGGACGAGCGCGAGGCACGCGCCCTGGCCGACGAGCGTTCGCTGAAGGCCCGTATCGAGGAGCAGAGCCGCGTGAAGCACGTCACGCTCGAGAACCTCTTCGAGACCATCGCCGACGCCGAGGTCAAGGAGCTCAACCTGATCATCAAGGCCGACGTCCAGGGTTCCATCGAGGCTCTTCAGGACTCGCTCGACAAGATGGATCAGTCCGAGGTCCGCATCAACACGATCCACTCCGCTGTCGGCGCCATCAACGAGACCGACGTCGTCCTGGCCGACGCCTCCAACGCCATTATCATCGGCTTTGGCGTGCGTCCCGACGGCAAGGCCCGCTCCGCTGCCGAGCGCGAGGGCGTCGAGATCCGTTGCTACGACGTCATCTACAAGTGCCTCGAGGAGCTCGACGCTGCCCGCATCGGCATGCTCAAGCCCACCGAGGTCGAGGTCTCCACGGGTACCGCGACCGTCCTGGACACCTTCAAGGTGCCCAAAGTCGGTATCGCCGCCGGTGTCCGCGTGGAGGAGGGCGAGATCGCCGCGACCGATTCCGTGCGCCTGGTGCGTGACGGCATTGTGGTCTTCAACGGCAAGATTGCCTCGATGCGCCACTACAAGGACGAGGCCAAGAGCCTCAAGAGCGGTTCCGAGGGCGGCATTGGCCTGGAGAACTTCCAGGACATCAAGCCCGGCGACCAGATCGAGGGTTACCGCATCGACCAGGTTGCCCGTACCGAGTAGGGGGTAGCGCTATGAAGCAAACGCAGGCAACCCGCCGTTTGGGCGAGCAGCTCCGCGAGAAGCTCGGTTATATCCTGCTCTTTGAGGTTTCCGATCCGCGACTCGACCTGGTCACCCTGACCGCGGTCGAGGTCGCGGTGGACCGTTCGTTCGCGCGTGTGTACGTGTCGTGCGATGCGAGCCGCTACGACGAGGTCATGGAGGCGCTCGCAAGCGCCAAGGGCCGCATTCGTAGCCTGTTGGCTCGCTCGCTCGATTGGCGTGTCACGCCCGAGCTCGATTTTCGCATCGATCGCTCGACCGATGAGGCCGAGCGCATCACGCGTGCGCTGGAAAACGTTCCCGCCACGCTTGCGATCGAAAAGGACGAGGACGGCTATCCGATAGCGGATGCCGCCCAGGAGGCAGCTTTAGATGACTAATTCCGCCGACCTCGCCTCGTGCGAGTCTGCAGATATTCAGCGACGCATCCTCGAGCTCATCGAGGGTGCGTCCTCCATTGCGATTTCGGGACATACTTCTCCCGATGGCGATGCCTTGGGCTCCGTATTGGGTCTGGGCCTTTCGCTCATGAAGTTTTTCCCCAACAAGGACATTGCGCTGCTGCTGGCAGACGATGACCCGGTTCCTCGCATTTACCGCTTTATGGAAGGCTCCGATCGCCTGGTGCCGGCATCTGCGTACGCCGGCAATCCGGACCTGTTCATCTCGGTGGACGTACCGGTCGTCGAGCGCCTCAATAATTCCGCCGAGGTGCTTCGTCGCTCCAAGCATGTGGTGTGCTTCGATCATCATCCGGCGCGCGAGGAGTTTGCCGAGCTGAGCCTGAGGCGCGTCGATGCCGCGGCCTGCGCCATGATCATCGACCGTTTCTTGGACAATTGCGGCATTGTCGCACGTGATGGCGTTGCGACCTGCCTGCTGTGTGGCTTGGTTACCGATACCGGCCGTTTTCAGTACCAAAACGCCGATGCCGCCGCGTTCCATGCGGCCTCGCGACTGGTTGCCCACGGTGCCGATCCGGCGCGTGTGGCACTCGAGGTCTACCAGAGCATGCGCGTCGAGTTTTTGCACCTCAAGTCCATTGTCATGGGCCGTATCAAGACGGTCGCGCACGGGCGCGTGGCGTATAGCTATGCCTTCCAGAGCGACCTTGAGGCCTGCGGCGTCACCTCGGATGAATGTGACGGTCTGGTCGATGTGGTGCGTTCGGTGATGGGCGTCGAGGTCTGCCTGTTCTTAAAGGGCATCGACGGCGATACCAAGGTGCGCGGCAACCTGCGCTCCAAGGGTGACCTCGATGTGTCCGAGATCGCTGCCAACTTTGGCGGTGGCGGGCATCATGCCGCCGCCGGCTTTTCCAACAACGGAACAATTCGCGAGACGCTCGCCGTGGCACTTCCCATGCTGGCCGAGCTGGTGGGGGAGGATCCCGCTTCGGTGACCGTCGAGCTTTAACTTTTTGGATGGTACATGGCTCGTCGTACGCCTTCTCAACTGAATATGCTGCTCGCCGTCGATAAGCCGGTGGGCTGCACGTCCCACGATGTGGTCTCGCAATGCCGACGCGCCCTCCATGAGCGGCGCGTCGGCCATGCCGGCACGCTCGACCCCATGGCATCCGGCGTCATGGTGGTGGGCGTGGGCCAGGCTACTCGTCTGCTGGGCATGCTAACCCTCGATACCAAAAGCTACGTCGCCGACATCTCGTTTGGCGCCGAGACCAATACCGATGACGCGGAGGGCGAGACCGTTCGCACGGTGGCTGTTGCCAACGAGCTCCACGATCCTGCCTATGCTCGTGAGCGCTTGGCCGCCATGCTGGGCCCGCAGATGCAGGTGCCGCCGGCGTTTTCTGCTATCTCGGTCAATGGCGTTCGCGCCTACAAGTCTGCTCGCGAGGGCAATGCGGTGGACCTACCTCCGCGCCCCGTCGAGGTCTATGCCGCCGACCTGATCGCCGTGGGCGGCGAAGGTGATACGTGTGTGTGGACCGTGGCGTTCTCGGTGAGCAAGGGCACCTATATCCGTGCGCTCGCTCGCGACCTGGGCCGCGCTTGCGATAGCGCCGCGCATATTTCCGCGCTGCGCCGCACGGCTTCCGGTGTTGTTTCCATTGGCGCTTGTCATGCGGTCGAGGAGCTTTCTCCCGAGTCCGCGGCTGGCTTTGCCCTGGATCCCATTGCGGCCCTGGGCGCCACACGTGTTGACTTGCCGGGCAATCTTGCCGACGATCTGCTCTGCGGCCGACGCATTCCCGTTGAGCGTGCGCTTGCCGATTTCGATTCCTCGAAGGCGCCGTTTGCGTTGGTGCTCGATGGGGGACTCAAGGCGCTCGCCCGCATTGAGGGCGGCCGCTTTGTCATGGAGCACGTGTTTCCGCAGGCAATCGGCGGTGTTCGATGATGTTGTCCGCTCGCGAGCTCGCGCGTGTCTTTTTCGCGGGCGAGTCGGACGAGGCTCGCATCGTTGCTGCCGATACGTTTGATGAGTGTGAGCACTTGGGTGCCGCTTCAATCGCCATTGGCGTGTTCGACGGCGTTCACCGTGGACACCAGGAACTCATCGAAGCGCTTGTCCGTGATGCCCGTGCCCATGGCTGTAAGGCGGTCGTGGTTACCTTCGATCCCGACCCGGACGTTGTGGTGAGCCCTTCGCCCGCTCAAAAATTGATGACGACGGCCGACCGTCTGCATGCCTTGGCTCAAACCGGGGTCGATGCGGTGGTGGCCGTTCCCTTTACGCCTGAGGTTGCGGCGCTTGACCATGTTGATTTTCTCTCGCTGGTGTCGCGTCTGGTCGACATTCGATCGATTCGCGTTGGCAGTGACTTTAGGCTGGGTCGTGGCGGTGCTTCTGGTGTTGCCGAGATGCGCTCCTGGGGTTCCGAGCACGGCGTTGACGTGTATGGTCACGACCTGCTTTGCGAGGGCGGTGAGGCCATTTGCGCCACCCGCATTCGTCATGAGCTGGGACAGGGCCATGTGGAGCTTGCTGCTGGGTTACTCGGCCGTCCGTATATGGTGCGTGGCGGTGTTATTCGCGGCCGTCACGAGGGTTCTGGCATGGGCTTTCCCACGGCAAACTTGCAGGTTCCCGACGGCATTCAGGTGCCAGCCGATGGCGTGTATGAGGGTCTGGTGCTGGTCGATGACACCGCGTGGCCCGCTGCTGTGAACGTCGGCCTGCCGCCAACGTATGCTGACGATGCGGCATCTGCGCATCTCGAGGCTAATTTAATTGGTTATACGGGCGACCTGTACGGCGCTTCCGTTTCGCTGGCGTTTACGCGCTGGCTGCGTCCCTCGCGTGTGTTCGATTCGCTGGATGAGTTGATCGCGACCGTCGAGGGTAATATCGAGGATATTCGTCACAACTTGGGCGATCAGGGGGTGAGCATCCGTGATTAGCGATGAGGAAAAAGACCAGGTACGCGCTGCGTCTGACCTGGTTGCCATCGTGCAGGAAACGGTCGAGCTCAAGCCTCGCGGCCATGAGTTTTGGGGATGCTGCCCCTTCCATGGCGAGAAGACGCCGTCATTCCACATTATCCCCGCCACGCAGGTGTGGCATTGCTTTGGTTGCGGCGAGGGTGGCGACGTTTTCACGTATATCATGAAGCGCGAGAACCTGAGCTTTCCCGAGTCAATCCGTTACTTGGCCGATCGCGCGGGTATTGAGCTGCATGACACCGGAGATCGCCGCGAGCGCGGCACCAAGCGTGCCCGCATCTACGATCTGTGCGCCGAGACCGCCCAGTTCTACCACACCATGCTCATGCGCGGTAAGGACGGCCGTCCGCGCGAGTACTTTGCCAGCCGCGGCATGGGCGGCGACGTCTGCCGCCGCTACTGCCTGGGCTTTGCACCGGGCCGTAACGCGCTGGTGTCGCACCTGTCCCAGGCGGGTTTTACCCCGCAGGAGATGATCGACGCCAACGTTGCCGTGAGTCGCGGGCGCGGGCAGCTTGCCGACCGCTTTTACGACCGCGTGATGTTCCCCATCTTTGACGAGCAGGGTCACAACATTGCCTTTGGCGGTCGCATTATGGGCGACGGCCAGCCTAAGTATCTCAACACCGCCGAGACGAGCGTGTTTCATAAAAAGCGAAACCTCTACGGCTTTAATTGGGCCAAGGAGTTTATCGTCGCGCAGGATACCGCCATCGTGGTAGAGGGCTATACCGATTGCATCGCCTGCTGGGAGGCGGGGATTAAAAACGTTGTCGCCACGCTGGGCACCGCGCTCACGGAGCATCACGTCAAGACGCTCACTCGCTTTGCCAAGCGCATCGTGTATATGTTCGACGGCGATGCAGCGGGCCAGAAGGCCGCCCGTCGCGCGATTCAGTTTATCGAGCAGGATTCCATGGACCTGCGCTGCGTGGTGCTCCCCGACGGCAACGACCCCATGGAGTTCATCACCGCACATGGTGGCGAGGCACTGCAGACGCGCATCGACGCTGCCGAGCCGCTTATGGACTTTGTCTACCGTTCGCTGCAGGAGTCGAGTGACATCACCACGCCGGGCGGTCGCGCTAAGGCGCTGGAAGATGCGCTGACGCTTATCTATCCGTTGCGCAACAGCTATATGATCGACACGTACTTTATCCAGATTGCCGATCTGCTGGGTTTGGATCTGGAGACGGTGCGCGCGAGCTCGGGTCGTGTGTTTCGCGATGTCGCCAAGCGCGAGGATGCGGAACGACGTCGTGAGCAGAACTATGAGCGCCAGCGGGCACAGACTGAGCGGTCCGGTAGCGCGGGCGGTCGGGCGTCGGGTTCTCGCGATGCCGGTCGCGGTGCTTGGGCATCGGGCGCGACGCCGCCGGTGTCCGCGCCGGTCGAAGAAGAGCCGTACGACTACGTCCCGCTCGATGCCTACGGCGCCGCGCCCGTGGAGGTCGTCGACGACCTGCCGCCGATCGATGTGCCTGATGGTATGGGCGCTGTGCCTGTGGCTGACGGTTCGGGCGCACCGGCTGCGGCGGCGCCGATGGTTCTTACCGATCTTGAACGCAAGTCCTTGGCAGGGGAGCGCGAGCTGTTGACGATGCTCACGAGCTACCCCGACCTGTTCCGCACGTATGCCGACCGCATCTGCTCCATCGAGTGGGTTGACCCGCGTCACGAGTCCATTGCATGGGCCGTTCTGGCAACGCCGCCGGGAACCGATCCTGCAGCCTGCATGGATGCGGCGCGCTCAGTGTGTCCCGATGCGGCAACGCTTGTGAGTGCCGGGCGCATCTCCGCGACGAGCAAGCACCCCACCGAGACGAACATCGTGTTTATGCTTGATACGCTTGAGCTCTACACCATCAAGCGTCGCATGCGTGCCGCACAGGCCAAGCTGCGCCAGGACCGTTCACTCGATGATGAGGCCCGTCGCGCGCTGACCGTGCAGGCCGCGCAGGATTCGCAACGTCAACGCGAACTGCAAAAGTCGATCGGCGGCGTGGCGGACCCGTTCCGTTTGATCGGCCTGGAGGCCGCGGGCACCGAACAAGCCTAGATGTTGTGGCCAACCAGCGTATTCTCGCCTATATCCAGTCTTCTTTTTGGGTATAGACGTCAATGTGTGTGCTAAAGTATTGAGTCCTGTGGACTATGAAGGGAGAATCTGTGCCAAAAAAGACTGAGAGCACGGGTACTGGGCTGGAATCCTACGTTGCAAAGCTCATGGGCAACGGCTCAAACAGGACTTCGGTAACCGAGGACGAGATTCAGGTCGCCCTGAAGGATATCGATGTTTCTGACGAGCAGCTCACCGCGGTGTATTCCGCGCTGCGCAACAGCGGCATCCAGATTATCTCCGCGAGCGGTAACGACGACGCCCCCATGGGTGTCGACGATGACGATACCGATACCGATACCGACGATTTCGATGACGACGACGAGCACGATTCCGGCTCGCTCGACGATCACGAGCTCAAGATGGCCCGTCAGGCCGACGCTGAGATGGGTTCTTCCAAGAACAAGAAGAAGCGCACCGTGCGCACGTCCCGTTCACGCTCCCGCGTGCGTGGCATCGATGCCTCCACGGTGATGCTGACCGGCGACCCGGTCCGTATGTACCTCAAGGAGATCGGCAAGGTCGACCTGTTGACCGCCTCCGAAGAGGTCGATCTGGCTATGAAGATCGAGGCCGGTCTCGAGGCTACCGAGAAGCTCGAGGCTGCCGATGCTGGTGAGCTCGAACTCACGCGTGCCGAGATGCGTCGTCTTACGCGCATTGAGAACGTGGGCCTCGAAGCCAAGCAGGCGCTCATCAGCGCAAACCTTCGTCTGGTCGTCTCCATCGCCAAGCGCTATGTCGGTCGCGGCATGCTGTTCCTGGACCTGATTCAGGAGGGCAACCTCGGTCTGATCCGCGCCGTCGAGAAGTTCGACTACCAGAAGGGCTTTAAGTTCTCCACGTACGCCACGTGGTGGATCCGTCAGGCCATTACGCGCGCTATCGCCGACCAGGCCCGTACCATCCGTATTCCCGTGCACATGGTCGAGACTATCAACAAACTCGTCCGCGTGCAGCGCCAGCTTCTCCAGGACCTGGGTCGCGATCCGACCCCCGAGGAGATCGGTGCCGAGATGGACATGAGTGCCGACCGCGTCCGCGAGATCCAGAAGATTTCGCAGGAGCCCGTGTCGCTCGAGACCCCTATCGGCGAGGAAGAGGATTCCCAGCTGGGCGACTTCATCGAGGACTCCCAGGCTATCGTTCCGCCCGATGCCGCCAGCTTCTCCATGCTGCAGGAGCAGCTCACCCAGGTGCTCGACTCGCTTGCCGATCGTGAGCGCAAGGTTATCGAGCTGCGCTTTGGCCTTGTTGACGGACATCCCCGTACGCTCGAGGAAGTCGGCCGCGAGTTTGGCGTCACGCGTGAGCGCATCCGCCAGATCGAGTCCAAGACTCTGGCCAAGCTTCGCCACCCGAGCCGTAGCAGTAAGCTGAAGGACTATATCGAGAGCTAGTCAAGCAAGAGGCGCCCTCAAGCACATCCGCTTGGGGGCGCTTTCATGTAGACATTGGGGACGTTCTTGAATGACTGGTCGTTTAAGAACGTCCCCAATGACTGGGTCGGAAAAATTCTCAAAAAAGCTCTTGCCCTAAGCTGATTCGTCCGTATAATAAACTTCGTTGCTTGAGAGCACGCACCTATTCCTCGGTAGCTCAATGGTAGAGCACGCGGCTGTTAACCGCGCTGTTGTAGGTTCGAGTCCTACCCGGGGAGCCAGAATTTTCCAGCCCTTTCCGTTGGGCTTTTTAATTCCTCGGTAGCTCAATGGTAGAGCACGCGGCTGTTAACCGCGCTGTTGTAGGTTCGAGTCCTACCCGGGGAGCCAGGTTGTAAAACCCGTCGCTTATGTGGCGGGTTTTTTCATGCCGCGATCGCCTGGCGCGAACGTTACCGTATCAACATTTCGTGTCGAGGATGTAATCCCGTGACCCGCCACCTCAACATGGCGCGGTCGTTGTAGAATATTGCAATGATTGCTCCCACGACATGGTGCCGCGAGCACCAGATAAGGAGATTCTTGTGTCTGAGACCATTAACGGCAGCCTGAGCGTCTCGAACGACGTTATTGCCGATATTGCCGGTTATGCCGCGATGACGTGCTATGGCGTCGTCGGCATGGCTGAGCAGCTCCAGGGCGCCGAGAGCGTGCGCCTGCTTGCCGGTCAGCGCCTCCGCAAGGGCGTGCTTGTCTCCGCCGACGAGAACGGCCTTACGGTCGATCTTCACGTCGTGCTCGAGAACGGCGTCAACATGAAGTCCGTCTGCCACAATCTTTCGAGCTCCGTTGCCTTCACCCTGCAGGAGATCGCCCAGATCGATCCCGCCAGCCTTAAGATCGGCATCCACATCGACGCGCTCAAGAGCCGTCTGAACTAGCATCCGAAAACGGAGATTCAAATACCCATGATTGCAAAGACCATTCGCACCTGTTTTCCGATCGCTGCGGCTGCCGTTTCCGACAAGGCCGAGGAGATCAACAAGCTCAACGTCTTCCCCGTGCCCGACGGCGACACCGGTACCAACATGTCGCTCACGCTCGCCTCGGTGACCAAGGAGCTTTCCGCCCTTCCCGCCGATGCCGATATGGAGGCCATCGCCGGCGCCATCACCCACGGCTCCCTGATGGGCGCTCGCGGCAACTCCGGCGTCATCACCTCGCAGATTCTGCGCGGCGTGGCCGAGGGTCTCGTCTCCGCCGATGAGCCTATCACGTCCGCCAACATCGCCTTCGCCTTCCGCCGCGCCGTCAAGGTCGCCTTCCAGGCTGTCCGTAAGCCCATCGAGGGCACGATTCTCACGGTCCTGCGAGATGTTTCGACCAAGGCCGACGAGTGCGAAAAGAAGAAGTTCTCGGCCGAGGACGCGCTCGATGCCATCGTCGTCGAGGCCTACCAGTCCGTCGCCCGCACGCCCGACCTGCTGCCCGTTCTGAAGGAGAACGGCGTGGTCGACTCCGGCGCCTTTGGCTTTGCCATCTTCCTGGAGAACTTTGTTGCCGCCGCGCTTGGCCGCAGCACCGTTGTCGAGGATTTCTCCGCCACGTTTGATTCAGCCGGCTCTGCCCGCGACGCGGCCCTTGGTCGCGTTGAGATTGAGGCCAACGACGACTGGGAGGGCTCGGAGTTCCGCTACTGCAATGAGTTCCTCTTTAAGGCCGACGCCCCGTTTGACGAGGACGAGTGCCTTAAGTTCCTGGGCTCCATGGGCGACTGCGAGCTGCTCGTGGGTGCCTACCCCGACTACAAGATTCACGTGCACTCCAACACGCCTAACCTGGTGCTCGAGCACATGCTGCAGCTTGGTCAGATCTACGAGGTCTTTATCCACAACATGGAGATGGAGGCCCACGACCGTACCGCCAAGATTCATGAGGACCAGGAAAAGGCCGCTGAGCCTGCCAAGGCGTTGGGCTTTGTCGCCGTTGCCGCCGGTTCGGGCGAGGCCGACATCCTCAAGTCCCTCGGCGTTGACGTGATTGTCTCCGGTGGCCAGACCATGAACCCCTCGACTGCCGACCTGCTGGGCGCCGTCGACCAGGTCAACGCGACCTCGGTCATCATCCTGCCCAATAACGGCAACATCCGCATGGCTGCCGAGGCTGCCGCTTCTGCTTGCACCGACAAGAAGGTCTCCGTCGTTCCCACCAAGACCGTCCCGCAGGCGTTCTCTGCGCTGTTCGCAGTCCTGCCCGATTCCGAGCTCGAGGACGCCGTCGCCGCCATGGTCGACGCCATCAGCGAGGTTCGGGATGGCGAGGTCACCCGTGCCGTGCGCGATTCCAGCGCCTCTGACGGCTCTCCAATTCACTCCGGTGACGTCATGGGTATCATTGCCGGCTCCATCGACGTGGTCGGCTCCGATGTGAAACAGGTCACGCTCGACTGCATCAACCGCATGCAGGAGGAAGAGGAGGGCGACGCGCTGACGATTCTGGCCGGCGAGGAGCTGTCCGATGAGGCCTTCCAGGAGATCGTCGACGCCATCGAGGAGGCTCAGCCCGACCTGGAGATTGACGCCCATCGTGGTGAGCAGCCGCTCTATCCCGTGATCTTCTCGATCGAGTAGGCATCTACCCATGTCCGAGCCGTGCTCCGTGCCGCGCGTCTCGGAGCGCTTTGCCCAGAGCAATGCGCTCGACGAGGATATCGCGCGACTCAAATATGTTTCGGGTAAACGTGAGGAGGCCCTTCGCCGTCTGGGAATTCGGACGGTGGGGGACCTCCTCCTCCATATCCCTCACCGATATCTCGACTTTACGCGCTCCTGGTCCATCGAGATGGCGCCCATCGGTACCGTGTGCACGATTGTCGCCACGGTCGATCGTATCGTTCAAAAGCAGCCCCGCCCGCGTATGCAGGTGACCGAGGTCTCGCTGGTGGACGAGACGGGCGTGCTGCAGGTCGCCTTTTTCCGTCAGCCCTGGATTGCCCAGCAGTTTAAGCAGGGCGACCGCCTGGCCGTGATGGGTAAGGTCGAGTTTGCCTACGGCTTTAAGCAGATGGCCTCGCCGCATTTCGAAAAGCTCGAGGATGGGCGTGCCGCGGGCACCATACTGCCGGTCCATTATGTGAGCGATGGCGTGAGCCAGGCGTGGATGCGCCGCATCGTAGGCGGCGCGCTCGAGGTTGTCGGCAATCCCTTCGACCCGATTCCCGCACGCTTACGCGTCAAGCGCCACCTGATGAGCAATGCTCGTGCGCTGCGCTCAATTCACTTTCCATCGAGCATGGCCGAGCGCGATATCGCGCGCGCACGGCTTGCCTACGAGGAGTGCCTCTACCTTCAGCTGGCGCTGCGTCTGCGCAACGACGGTGGCATGGTCGAGGTCGTTCCCTACGCCCACACCGCGGGCGAGCATCTGGCCGCGCTTAAGCAGGCCCTCCCGTTTTCGCTGAGCGACGAGCAGGAGGCCGCGTTCCAAGACATCCTGCACGACATGTGCGATCGCGGGCGCGTGATGAACCGCCTGCTGCTGGGCGACGTCGGAACCGGCAAGACCGCCGTCGCCGCCTGCGCGCTGGCCGTTGCGGCCGATAGCGGCACCCAGTCCTGCGTTATGGCGCCAACGGGTGTGCTAGCGCGCCAATATGCCGATAAGACCGGCCCCTTGCTCTCGCAGGCCGGCATGTCCTGGGCGCTCCTGACGGGTGCCACGCCGGCGGCAGAGCGTGAGCAGATCCATGTGCAGCTTGAATCGGGCGAGCTCGACGTCCTCTTTGGAACCCACGCGGTCCTTTCGGATAACGTGGCGTTTAAGCATCTGTCGCTTGTCGTTATCGACGAGCAGCACCGCTTTGGTGTGGGCCAGCGCAATGCCCTGCGTGCCAAGGGCCCGGGTGCCGACCTGCTCGTTATGACGGCGACGCCGATTCCGCGCACGCTGGCGCTCTCGGTCTACGGCGACCTTGACACGAGCATCATCCGCCATCGGCCTGTTCCGGGGGCGGGCGTTACGACGCGTGTGCTCACCGAGTCGAGCCGCGACCTGGCCTACGGCGCCATTCGCGAGGCGCATGAAAAGGGCCAGCAGGCTTACGTGATCTGCCCGCTTGTGGAGCCGAGCGACTCGGCCGATGAGCTTGAGGATGTCCCCGGTATCGCCCGCGACGATGAGGGCCGCGTGACCGTCCCCGTGCCGCTGCACGATACGGCAACCGAGCTCGACCGGCTGCGCCTGGCGTTGCCGGGACTTACTATCGAGCGCCTTCATGGCCGCATGCCGGCGGGGGAGAAGGACCGCGTGATCGATGCCTTCAAGCGCGGTGAGATCGACGTGCTCGTTTCGACCACGGTGGTCGAGGTGGGCGTCGACGTGCCCAACGCCACCGTCATGGTCATCGAGAACGGTGAGCGCTTTGGCTTGGCGGCCCTGCACCAGTTGCGCGGCCGTGTGGGCCGCGGCAGCGTGTCGGGCACCTGCCTGGTCATGACGCACTCCAAGGGCAACGGCGGCGCGTCGGCGGCACAAGACCGCCTCCAGTCGCTCGAAAAGACCTCAGACGGCTTTACGCTCGCCCAGATGGACCTGCGTTTGCGCCATGAGGGCGAAATCCTGGGCTACCGTCAGCATGGCGGCGTGACCCTGCGCTTTGTGGACCTGGACGCCGACGAGGATCTTATCGAATGGGCCCATTTGGACGCGGTCGAGCTCTTGCGGTATGCTTGCAACCTTGACTCTGTGGCGACGCGTCCCTTGCGCGAGGCGGTCGCCATGCGTTATCGACATATCTTTAAGGAGGTCAGCGGAGGATGAGAATCATCGGCGGCGAATGGCGCGGTCGTAAGATCGAGGAGCCCCGTGGTCGCGATGTCACCCGCCCCACGACTGATCGCGTGCGCGAGGCGTGCGCATCTATGGTCATGTCGGCATTCGATTTCGATTTGGACGAGGTTCGTGTGCTGGACGCCTTTGGCGGCTCCGGTGCCTTAGGGTTAGAGATGCTCTCTCGTGGGGCCCGCTCGCTCACGACGTTTGAGATCGATCGCAACGCCGCGCGGCTCATTACCAAGAATATCGAGTCGCTCTGCCGTGACCGTGCGCGTTGGCGTGTGGTCACGGGCGACATGCTGGCAAGTGCCTCGCGCGGTCGTGTACCGGGCGGCCCCTTTGATTTGGTCCTGCTCGACCCGCCCTATGCTTTTGGTGCCGAGCCGGTCGAGGAAATGCTGCAGAACCTGGCTCAGCAGGGTCTGCTTGCGCCTGGCGCTTATGCCCTGTTTGAGCATGCCTCCGCCGATGCGGGCGCGCATCCGGCAGGCTTTGAGACTGTACGTGAGAAGCGCTACGGCATTACCTCGGTCGACCTGCTTCGTTGGGTCGGCGATGACGACGGTGAGGACGATAGTGCCGTCACCGATGCCGATAACAACGATGCCACGACGTTTCAGGAGGACGCCCATGAATGACACCATCAACCGCGTGATCGTCCCGGGCACCTTCGATCCCATCACGTTTGGCCATATCGATGTGATCCGCCGCGCCCGCCGCATCTTTCCCAGTGTGATCGTCGCTGTTGCAGAGTCGCAGGGTAAAAACGGTGTGGGCACCACGTTTATGCTCGATGAGCGCGTGGCGCTGGCCCGCGAGGCGCTCGGTGATATCGACGGCGTCGAAGTCCTGCCCTTTACCGGCCTCTTGGTCGACTTCGCTCGTGAGCAGGGGGCGGGGGCCGTGGTCAAGGGCCTGCGCGCCATGACCGACTTTGAGTATGAGCTGCAGCAGGCCGACCTCAATTATCGCTTGGATAGCGAGCTGGAGTCCATCTTTGTCATGAGTGCTCCGCAGTACGGTTACATCTCGAGCTCGGTCGTTCGCCAGATCGCCTCGCTCGGCAGCGATGTATCGACGTTTGTGCCGCCCAACGTGGTCGAAGCGCTCAGACATCGCTTTTCGTGACGTTTTTTATTGCCTGGTGGCATGTGGTAAACTAGCACGATGATATGTTACCTATGAAAGGAGACCGGATGCCGGGCGAGAATTTTCCTGGCGATAGGATCGTCAGCTTGGTCGATGAGCTCGAAGGGCTGATCGAGGAAGCCAAGCCGCCTTTCGGCAAGAACGCTCAGTTCAAGGTCATCGACGCCGACGTGTTCTTCAATATCCTCGACGAGATCCGCATGAGCTATCCCGAGGAGTGGCAGAAGTCCCGCCGTATCCTTAAGGAGCGCGAGGAGCTTATGGCTTCCGCCGCCGCTCAGGCCGATTCCATCATCGCCGACGCTCAGCAGCAGGCCCTCACCATTGCCGGTGAGCAGGAGATCGTCCGCCTTGCGCAGCAGCAGGCCGACGACATCCGCGATCGTGCCCAGCAGTACGAGCGCGAGACGCGTTATGCTGCCGAGGACTACGCGGAGCAGGTCTTTACGCACCTGGAGGAGAACCTCAAGAGCCTGACTGGCACCGTTACCCGTTGCCGTCAGCAGCTCAACGAGGGTGCCGCCCAACAGAATGGTCAGTGGTAATGGCTGAGTTCCCGAGCGTTACCGTCGATCTTTCCGAGCAGCTCGAGTTTCCTGGAGATTCGTATCCGCTGACCGGTAAGGTCGATGTCGCCACCTACACGGTGGGCGAGAAGGAGTACCAGCTTCAGGACGGCATCGACTACGACGTTGTCTTTACCAATGCCGGTACCGGTGTCTTGCTCACGGGCATGGTCCGCGCGCACGCCACCGGCGAGTGCGACCGTTGCCTGGAGCCCGCCTCGTTTGATATCGCCGGCGAGATCGAGGAGTTCTACCTCTTTGAGGAGCCCGAGGATCCCGAGGCCTACGAGGACGGCTACGAGCTCCTGTGTGAGGACCGCATCGTCGATCTGGGTGAGCCCATCAACGACGCGGTCGTCATGGACACGCCGTTTGTGGTGCTCTGCAAGCCCGATTGCCGCGGTCTGTGCCCCACATGCGGTTGCAATCTCAACGTCGAGCAATGCGATTGCGCCGCCCAGGCAGAGGCAGAATGGGCCGCTGCCACGGAAAATCCATTTGCAGCATTGAAGAATCTCAAGCTTGATGAGTAAAACTGTGGTAGTATCGCTACTTGCGCGTAATCGCCACACTGGATAGTTCATAAGGAAGGTCACTATGCCCGTACCTAAACAAAAGCAGGGTCGTATCCGCACTCACACCCGCCGTTCCGCCAACATGAAGATCTCGGCTGCGGCTCAGTCCACGTGCCCCCGTTGCGGCGCTGTCAAGCTTCCGCACCACGTGTGCCCCAGCTGCGGTTTCTACAAGGACCGCGAGGTTATCGTTACCGAGTAACGGTATACTCTGGATGCGATGCCGTTCCAAATGGAACCACAATGGCCGGCTCAATGAGTCGGCCATTTTTGTATAAGGAGCATGTATATGAGTAACGTTCGCGTTTGTGTAGACGTTGTGGGCGGAGACGAGAAACCTCAGGTTGTTCTCGATGGTATCGAGGCTGCACTTGCCGCCGATCCCGATATCGAGGTCTTGGCAGCTGGCCCCGCCGAAATCGTCAATCCCTTTGCCGCTTCCCATGCACGTGTTGAGGCCCTTGAGGCACCTGACGTTATCGCCATGGATGACGATCCCATTCGCGCCGTGATGACCAAACGCAAGTCGTCGATCGTGCTGTCGTGTCGCGCCATCAAGAAGGGTAATGCGGACGCGTTCTTCTCTGCCGGCTCCACCGGCGCCATGACCGCCGCCGCCACCGCCTATGTGACGCCGTTTAGGTATCAGGCCGAAGGCAAGAAGCAGCCGGTGCGCCCCTGTCTGACCAATGCGCTGCCCAATCGCGCCGGCGGTCTGACGGTGCTGTGCGATATGGGCGCCAACCCCGATGTCGAGGTCGATGACATGGTGCGTTTTGCCCAGATGGGTAGCGCCTATGCCCGCGTCGTCCTGGGCATCGAGCATCCCCGCGTGGGCCTGCTTGCCAACGGCACCGAGGACGAGAAGGGCTCCAACTTTACCAAGGCCTGCTTCCCGGCCATGAAAGCCGCCGTTCCCGGCTTTGTTGGTAACTGCGAGGGCACCGATCTTACGTCGGGCAATTTTGACGTCGTGGTCGCCGACGGCATGTCGGGCAACATCGCGCTCAAGGCCACCGAGGGCGCTGCCAAGTTTTTGCTGCAGGAACTCAAGGGTGCCTTTATGGCCTCGCTCGGCACCAAGATCGCCGCGCTGCTCATCAAAAAGCAGATGCGCGAGATTAAAGCCAAGCTTTCGGGCGACGCCAAGGGCGGCGCGATTCTTTTGGGCCTGCGCGGCGTGGTCCTGATCGGCCATGGTGCCACCTCGGTCGAGGCTGTTAAAAACGGTACGCTTGCGGCGGCCGAAGCCGTGCGCGCCGGGCTGGTCGAGAATGTCGCCAACTCTATGGACGGTATCGTTTTATAAGAGCGAGTAAGAGTGCTGTTATGTGCTTCGCGGCGCACGTCGTGGGGTAGAATCAGAACCGTGTCTTGGTACCGCCCGGGCGGTACCATTCTTTTGGTATTCATGCACTATGAGAGGAAGCGCTATGGACCGCTCCGAAATCTTCGACAAGATCGCCGAGGTCGCTGCTGACGTTCTGGGCGTCGATGTTGCCGAAATTAGCGATGAGACCACCTTTGACGACCTCGATGCCAACTCGCTCGAGCGCCTGCAGCTGGTTACGGCTATCGAGGACGAGTTCAACCTCGAGATCGATGACGAGACCCTGCTCTCGCTCAACTCTGTCGCCGACGCCGTCGACGCTATCGAAGCTGCCAAGGAGGCCTAAGTCTTGGCTTTATCCGACCGACTTACGCGCGCCCAGGAAATCTTGGGCCACGAGTTCAACAATAAGGTGCTGCTGCGCGCGGCGCTTACGCATCCCTCGGCAGTCGAGGGCCAGCCGGTTTCTGCCAGCTATGAGCGCCTTGAGTTCTTGGGCGATTCCATTTTGGGCGCCGTGGTCGCACGCTCCCTGTTTGAGTCCTATCCCGAGTTTGACGAGGGCAAGCTCACCCGCTTGAAGGTGTCGCTCGTCTCGGGCGCCACGCTGTCCGAGGTTTCTCACGAGCTGGGCATCGACGACATCATCATCTTTGGTGCCTCCGAGACCGGTACCGGTGCGCGTGGCCTGCATTCTGCGCTCGAGAACGTCTACGAGTCGCTCGTGGGCGCACTGTACCTGGATGCCGGCTGGGACGTTGCGGCGGAGTTTATCCACCGTACGCTTAAGCCGCATTTGGCTTCCGAGCGTGCCGAGCACCCCGCGAACCCCAAATCGTTCTTGCAGGAGTGCGTGCAAGCCGACGGTCACGAGCCCCCGGCGTACAAGCTCGTTGGCTCCGAGGGCCCGGCGCATGCGCCCACCTTTACCGCTGTGGTTTTGATCGATGGTATTCGCCAGGGTCGCGGCTCCGGCTCCTCAAAGAAGGAAGCCGAGGGTGCTGCCGCGCTCGAAGCGCTCGACCGCATGGGTTACACCACCAACGGCGTGATTCTGAACAAGAAGCACGTGTAAGCGAGGAACCGTGTATCTCAAGTCCCTCACGCTCAAAGGGTTCAAGTCGTTTGCCGACCGCGCCCATATGACGTTTGAGCCGGGCCTGACCGTCATCGTCGGCCCCAACGGCTCGGGAAAATCGAACATCTCCGACTCGATTCTTTGGGTCCTGGGCGAGCAGAGCGCCAAGCAGCTGCGCGGCCAGGCCATGGAGGACGTCATCTTCTCGGGTTCGTCGGCGCGCAAGCCGGTGGGCGTCGCCGAGGTAACGCTGGTGCTCGATAACTCGGACCATATGCTGCCCGTCGACTTTGACGAGGTCGCCATCACCCGTCGTATGTATCGCTCGGGCGAAAGCGAGTACCTCATCAACTCGAGCCCGTGCCGCCTGATGGACATTCAGGACATTCTGCACGATTCTGGCCTGGGCAAGGATACGCATTCCATCATCAGCCAGGGCAAGCTCGATGCCATTTTGCAGAGCCGCCCCGAGGAGCGCCGCGCCCTGATCGAGGAGGCTGCTGGCATCTCCAAGCACAAGCGCCGCAAGGAGCGTGCGCTCAAAAAGATTAAATCGATGGACGAGCACCTGACCCGTGCCCGCGATATCAATAAGGAGATCGCCCGTCAGCTGCGGCCGCTGGAGCGTCAGGTCGATCGCGCGCGCAAGTATAAAGAGCTGTCCTCGCGCGCGAACGAGCTTACGCAGATGTTGGCCGTCGACGAGCTTCGTTCGCTGCAGTCGCAGTGGAACGACCTGGAGAGCCGCTCCAAGGAGGGCGCTGCCGAGCTTGAGCTTGCGCAGTACCGCTTGGGCGAAAAGGAGCGTGAGCTCGAGAAGCTCCAGGTTATGCTCGAGGAAAAGGGCCTGTTTGTGGGCGATCTGGGCGAGCAGCGCCGCCATATGCAAGACGTGGTCGGCCGCATCAACTCCGATATGCGCCTACTCGAGGAAAAGGGCCACAACATGGTGTCGCGCCTGTCCGACATGCGCGGCCAGATCTCGAGCTCCGAGCATCAGCGCCGTCGCGTGGTCGAGGAGCTCGAGGATGCGCGTGCCCAGCTTGAGGAAGTGACCGGTGCGCACATGCAGGCCCAGGACGACGTTGACGCCGCCGGACCTGCCGCCGCCCAGCTTCACGAGCGTCGCGTTGCGCTCGACAATCAGATTTCGCAGCTTACGCGCGAGCAGCGCGATGTGCAGCGTGTGGCCGATAACGCCGCGCTCGAGCTTGCCAAGGTGAAGGACTCTTTGAGCAACGCCGAGGTCGAGGACAACATGTACGCCTCGCGCCTGGAGCAGATTGACGAGCAGCTCGAGGAGGTCACGGCCTCGCTCGAGAGCCGTCGCGACCGCGCTGAGGAGCTCGACGGCGCGCTTGATCAGGCCCGCCAGGCCCAGATCGATGCGCGTGAGGCCACCGAGGTCGCCCGTGCAGCGTTGAAGGACCTGCGTAATCGCGAGAGCGAGGCGCGCAATAAACTGTCCGAGGTTCGCTCTGAGCTCGCGAGCCAAAAGAAGCTCGACGCCCGCATAGCAGACAGCTCGCCGCTGGTGAGCCGTTTGATGGGCGCGCTGGGCGATGATGTCTCGGGTCGCCTGGGCGACGTGCTCGAGGCTCCTCGTGAGCTCGAGGGCCTGGTCGAGCAGCTGCTTGCCGGCGACATCGATGCCCTACTGTTTGATGACGCAGCCACGCTTGAGCGTGCCGGTCGTGCGGCTCTGGACCAAAAGAAGGCCTCGGGCGAGGCACTGCTGATGGCGCGCGACGTGAGCGGCGGTGCTGCTGCTAAGGGCGCTGCCGGTTCGCGTCTGGTCGATCGTCTGTCCGTTCGTGCCGGTTATGGCCCGATTGTCGAGGCCCTGCTCGGCGGCTATTACGTGGTCGACGATTTGGCTGCCGCCCTGGCCGCGCCCGTCGTTGGCGGTGTGACCTACGTGACGCCCGATGGCGCTCGGGTGAGCTGTGGCGGCCTGGTGCGCGTGGGGCTCGATGCCGGCGAGGCTTCGGGTGCCTTGGAGCGCAAGCGTCGTATCCGTGAGCTGGAGGGCCTGGAGCCCGATCTGGCTGCCGTGTTTGAGCATGTGTCGGATCAGGTAGTCGAGGCCAATGCGGCCGTCGAGGGGGCGCGTGCTGCCGAGGGCGATGCCGCCGGCGAGATTGCTCGTCTTGAGGGCGAGCGCCGCTCGCTGCTCTCCGAGATCGGCCGCTTGGAGCAAAGCGCCAACAATGCCGAGGTCGAGCGCGTACGCATCTCCAAGCGCCGCGAGCAGGCCGCCGAGGCCGTTCGTGCTGCGCGTCCGCGAGTTGACGAGCTCACCCGTTCGCGCGACGAGGCCCGTGCGCAGGCAAGCGATCTGGGTCTCCAGATTGCCGAAGCCAACGACGAGCTCGATCGCGTGCGCCGTGACGATTCCGAGGCAGCCGGTAAGCTCGCCGATGCCAAGGTCCGCCTGGCTCAGACGAGCGAGCGTCTGCGTTCGCTGAAGGGCCGTGTGCCCGACCTGGAGCATCGCCTGGAGGGCATCGACCGCCGTATCCGCGGAACACGCCAGGCCTCGCGCTCACTCGAGTTGCTGCGCCTGCGCGTCGATCCCATGCACGAGCGCTATTCTGCTCTGCTGGAGCGCGCATCGGATTGGGCCGCGCGTCTGCGTGACCAGGCTTCGCTCGAGGAGGCGGACTCGGCTTCGCTCAAGAAGACCATCGAGGATGCCAAGGCCGAGGTCTCCCGCGCCAAGGAGCGGGTCGATGCCGCCACCGCGACGCAAAACGAGTTCAAGGTCGCACGCGGCAAGCTCGAGGTGCAGGTAGAGGCGGCCATCAAGGCCATTACCGCCGATGGCACCACGGTGCTCGAGGAAGCGCTCATGCTTCCTGCGCCTACCGACCGCGACGCCGCCGAGCGCGAGCTCAACCAGCTCGTGCGCCAGATCAACAACCTGGGCCCTGTGAACCAGGTTGCCATGGAGGAGTACGAGCAGCTCAAGCGCCGCGCCGATTACATCGAGGAGCAGCTGGCCGATCTGGAGAGCGCGCGCAAGGCGCTCACCAAGATCACGGTGGCCATCGACCGCAAGATGCGTAAGGCCTTCCTGGTGACCTTTGAGAAGGTCGATGCTAACTTCCGCGAGATCTTCGCCATGCTGTTCCCGGGAGGCCAGGCACATCTGGAGATGACCGACCCCGAGCATCCGGCTGAGACGGGCATCGAGGTCGTGGCACAGCCGCGCGGCAAGCGCATCACCAAGATGATGCTCATGTCGGGCGGCGAGAAGAGCCTGACGGCGCTCGCTCTGCTCTTTGCCGTGTATCGCACGCGTACGGTGCCGTTCTATGTGCTGGACGAGGTCGAGGCGGCGCTCGACGACGCCAACCTGTCCAAGCTCATCGGCGCGCTCGATGTGTTGCGTTCCGATACGCAACTCTTGGTTATCTCGCACCAGCGCCGTACTATGGAGGACGCTGACGTCCTCTACGGCGTCTCGATGCAAGCCGACGGCGTCAGTCGCGTCGTCTCGCAAAAACTCGATCGCGAAACCGGAAAGGTCGTGAATGCATAATGGGATTCTTCGATGCTCTCTCGCGCGGACTTGAGCGCAGCCGCGAGGCCCTCAACGAGGTCTTTTACTTTGGCGGCGAGGTCGATGAGGATTTTTGGGAGGACCTAGAGGACACCCTCGTCATGGGTGACATGGGTGCCGAGGTCGCGATCCAGGTGTCCGATGACCTGCGCGATGCCGCGGCCAAGAAGAACCTTAAGACCGCCCCGCAGCTCCGTCGCGCCCTGGCCGAGCAGCTCGAGCAGCATTTTGTGCCCGTCGAGCGCGATCCGTTCTCCGACACGCCGAGCTGCGTGCTGTTTGTGGGCATTAACGGTGCCGGCAAGACCACGACGGTCGGCAAGATTGCGAGCGCCATGGCTGCCCGCGGCAAGAACGTCGTGATCGGCTCGGCCGACACCTTCCGCGCCGCCGCCATCGAGCAGCTCGATGTGTGGGGCCAGCGCGCCGGCGTCCCTGTCATCAAGCGCGACCGCGGCTCCGACCCGGCAAGCGTTTGCTACGACGTGCTCGACGAGGCCGACAAGCGCGACAGCGACCTGGTGCTTATCGATACCGCCGGCCGTCTGCACACGAGCCCCGAGCTCATGCGCGAGCTTGCCAAGGTGGTCAACGTGACGCGTAAGCGCGCCGCCAATATGGCCGCCGGCCCCATGCCCGTCTCGGTTGTACTCGTAATCGATGCCGCGACAGGCCAAAACGGTCTGAACCAGGCGCTTGAGTTTAACGAGGCGTTGGGTCTGGACGGTATTATCATGACAAAGCTCGACGGAACGGCTAAGGGTGGTATCGCCATGGCCGTTGCCGAGAAGCTCAAGCTCCCGATCCTGCGCGTGGGCGTGGGCGAGCAGGTCGATGACCTGCAGGAGTTCAATGCCAAAGATTTCTGCCGCGCCCTGGTGGGCGAGTCCAACTAAGGAGTAACCAGTGTTTGATTCCCTGAGCGATCGCCTCAACGACACATTTGACCGCTTGCGCGGCAAGGGTAAGCTGACCGAGGCCGATATCACCTCGGCCATGCGCGACATTCGCATGGCGCTGCTTGAGGCCGACGTCAACTTCAAGGTCGTCAAGGAGTTTGTCGCCAAGACCAAGGAGCGCTGCATGACCGCCGAGGTCATGGAGTCGCTGTCGCCGGCGCAAAACGTCGTCAAGATCGTGCTCGACGAGCTCACCGAGATGCTCGGCTCCACCGAGAGCAAGCTCGTCTTTAGCAACCGCATCCCCAATGTCATCATGCTCGTGGGTCTGCAGGGTTCCGGTAAGACCACGGCGGCCGTAAAGCTGGCCTACCTGCTCAAGAAGCAGGGCCGCTCGCCCCTGCTCGCCGCGTGCGATGTCTACCGCCCTGCCGCTGCCGACCAGCTGGCCACGCTCGGTGGAGAGATCGGCGTTCCGGTCTTCCGCGGTGACGGCGAGCACCCGGTCGATATCGCCAAGGGCGCCATCCAGGAGGCTGTCGACCACCTGCGCGATGTGGTCATCGTCGATACCGCCGGCCGCCTGCAGATCGACGAGCAAATGATGCAGGAGGCCGTGGACATCAAGAAAGCCGTCAAGCCCGATCAGGTGCTGATGGTCGTCGATGCCATGACCGGCCAGGATATCGTCAACGTTGTCTCGACCTTCGCCGAGCGCACCGACTTTGACGGCGTGATCATCTCCAAGCTCGATGGCGACGCCCGTGGCGGCGGCGCGCTTTCTGTGCGCCAGGTGACCGGCAAGCCCATCAAGTTCGTGAGCATGGGCGAGAAGCCCGATTCGCTGGAGCCGTTTTACCCGGACCGCATGGCCAAGCGCATCTTGGGCATGGGCGATGTCGTCGGCATCATCGAGAAGGCCCAGGAGGCCGCCGATGCCGAGCAGCTCGAGGCCGCCGAGCGCATGCTGCGCGAGGGCTTTACCATGAACGATATGCTCGACCAGATGAAGGCCGTCAAGAAGATGGGCGGCATGAAGGGCATTCTGGGTATGCTTCCCGGTGGCCAGCGCGCGCTCAACCAGATGGGCGGCAACCTGGACGAGGGCATCTTCGACAAGAACGAGGCCATCATCATGTCGATGACCAAGGAGGAGCGCCTTCGCCCCTCCATCATCAACGGCCAGCGCCGTGCCCGCATTGCCAAGGGCGCCGGCGTGACCCCCACCGAGGTCAATAGCCTTATGAAGCAGTGGGGCGAGATGAATAAGATGATGGGCCGCATGCGCACGATGGCCAATCAGGCGCAGGCCGGCGGCAAGAAGGGCAAGAAGGGTAAGAAGGGCAAAAAGATGCGCATGCCCAATATTCCCGGTCTGGATGCCATGGGTCTGGGCGGCATGGGCGGACTGGGAGCGGGTGGTCCTAAGTCCGATATGGACCTGCTGCGTCAGATGGAAGCGCAGATGCGCAATAAAAAATAACGACTGATTGAGTCGTGTGTTGCTAAGGCCGCCTGGATGGTACTCCAGGCGGCCTTCGCCGTTTGTTTGCAGGTTGTTGCATGTGCGGAAGCGTTCTGACGCGCGGGTTTGCCGCTAGTGGCAGCTGCAGCCCTCATGTCCGTCGTGGTCGTGATGACCGTGGCAGCCGCAGGACTCGCCATGCTCATGGGTGTGCTCGTGGTCATGACCATGGCAGTCGCAGGTGGCCTCGCCGGTCTGAGCGAGCGTTCCGGCAATGAGGGCCTCGACGCAGGCATCGCAGCTGCCCTGGGCGCCCGCATAGACGGTGATGCCGGCCTGGGTGAGCGCGTTGATGGCGCCGCCGCCGATACCGCCGCAGATGAGCGCGTCGATGCCACCGTTGGCAAGCAGGCCCGCCAGGGCGCCGTGACCGGTGCCGCCGGTGCCTACGACCTGCTCGTTGAGCACCTTGCCATCCTGGATGTCGTAGATCTTGAACTGTTCGCTGCGGCCAAAGTGCATAAAGATGCTGCCGTTGTCGTACGTCGTTGCCACCCTCATGGTGCCGACCTCCTTTGCTGGCCATGCGGCCGTCGTCGTGGTGATGGGGGAGTACGCGATATTGCCGCCCTCGATACTCAGCGCGCGCCCGTTGACCAGCGCGTTTGCCACCTTGCGATGCGCGCGGCTGCAGATGGCCGCCACGGTGGCGCGAGCGATGCCCATGTGCTGGGCGACGGTCTGCTGATTGAGGCCTTCCAGGTCGCACAGCCGCAGGACTTCGAGCTCGTCGACCGTCATCTCGATGGCGTCTCCGCTGGCAAGGCCGTCAGGGGTAAAGCCGCGATATTCGGGGATGATCCCAACGCGGCGCAATTTTTCGCGTCTTCCTGCCATACATGCTCCTTATCTGACATATGTCAATAATAGAATAGCGAATATGCGGATTTGAGCAAGGAATTTCTGGCATATGTCAGAAAATGAGGGCTTATGTTTGGGCTGTGGGGCTGCGTGCGCCTGGGCTACAATGAATCTCGCTTATAGGCGACTGACAGGAGGGTCAATGAGCAAGGCTGATCAACAGTTTGTATCCATGTGCCGCGATATTCTGGACCATGGCACCACCACCGAGGGGCAAAAGGTCCGTCCGGTGTGGGAGGATGGCACCCCTGCCTATACCATTAAAAACTTTGGCGTTACGGCACGCTACGACCTGCGCGAGGAGTTCCCCGCGCTTACCTTGCGCCGCACGGCGCTTAAGTCTGCGATGGACGAGATCCTGTGGATCTATCAAAAGAAGTCCAATAACGTTCATGACCTCAACAGCCATATTTGGGACGAGTGGGCCGACGAGACCGGCTCCATCGGCAAGGCCTATGGGTATCAGATTGGCCAGAAGAGCCATTATGCCGAGGGCGATTTCGACCAGATGGACCGCGTGCTGTACGACCTTAAGCATACGCCGTACAGCCGCCGCATCATGACCAACACGTACGTGTTTAGCGACCTGTCCGAAATGCACCTGTATCCGTGCGCGTACAGCGTGACCTATAACGTTACGCAGCGCCCGCATGACGATAAGCCCACGCTCAACATGATTCTCAACCAGCGCAGCCAGGACATTTTGGCCGCGAACAACTGGAATGTGTGCCAGTACGCCATTTTGCTGATGATGGTCGCGCAGTCGGTCGACATGATTGCTGGCGAGCTGCTGCACGTGATCGCCGATGCCCATATTTATGACCGTCATGTCGATATCGTCCGTGAGCTTATCGAGCGTCCGCAGTTTGCGGCGCCTAAGGTAACGCTTAACCCCGACGTGCATGATTTCTACGCGTTTACGACCGATGACCTTATCGTGGAGGGCTACGAGCACGGCCCGCAGGTCAAGAACATTCCCATTGCGGTGTAGGTGGCGCTTATGACGTGTAAGCTTTCTGCCATCGTCGCCGTGTGTGATGATTGGGGCATTGGTTGCGAGGGCGACATGGTGGTGTCCAATCGCGCCGACATGCGCCATTTTGTGGCGTGCACCAAAGGTTGCCCGG
Organism: Collinsella sp.; assembly: GCA_048500675.1. Lineage (GTDB taxonomy): Bacteria > Actinomycetota > Coriobacteriia > Coriobacteriales > Coriobacteriaceae > Collinsella. The sequence goes on along the minus strand of DBFSAO010000017.1, from coordinate 36,979 downwards.
TCATTATGGGACGCAAGACGCTGCTGAGTTTTCCCGGCGGGCGTCCGCTCAAGAACCGCCGCAATATTGTGCTTACCCGCGACGAGAGCTTTGCTCCCGAGGGCGTCGACGTGGTGCATAGTATCGACGAGGCGCTCGCCGCGGTTGCCGATGAGCCCGTTGCCTGGGTGATCGGTGGTGGCGATGTCTATCGGCAGTTTTTGCCGTACTGCGTGGAGGCCGAGGTCACGCATAACCACTGCGTTCATCCCGTGGACACGTATTTTCCCAATTTGGACGCCGATCCTGCATGGGAAGTTTCGCAGGCTGGCGGGGTTGCCACGATTGCCGCGGGCGAGGGTGACGAGGGTCTCGATTATGAGTTCGTGACATATCGTCGCGTTGAGGCGTGAATCGCCTAGCGTGAACGATATTATCGGGTTGATTGAATGCATGGGGCGGCGCTTCGCGTCGCCTCGTTTGGTATAGATGTGCTGTTAAGAAGGGTGCGGGCTGGCTGCTATGACTGATGCCGTTGAGGTTCTGCGAATCGATTCGCTTACGGATGAGCGGCTCGACGCCTACGTGCGACTGACCGAGCGCGAGCTTCGCTGCGTGCTGGAGCCCCAAAAGGGTATCTTTATCGCTGAGAGTGCCAAGGTTATCGAGCGCGCGGTGCGCGCCGGATACCAGCCGGTGAGCTTTCTTTTGGGCGAACGCTGGCTTGATCAGATGATGCCGCTGTTTGAGCGCCTGGTTGTGCGCGAGGGCGCAGGTCCGGTTCCTGTGTTCGTTGCCTCCATGGAGCTCATGGAGCAATTGACGGGCTTTAACGTGACGCGCGGCGCGCTCGCGGCGTTTCGTCGCCCGCGGCAGATTCCGGTTGATGAGTTTCTCGACGGCGTCGTCGAGGCGGCGGGGGAGCGTCCGGTGCGTGTGTGCGTGCTCGAGGGCATTGTCGACCATACCAATGTGGGCGCGATTTTCCGTTCGGCGGCCGCATTGAACGTTGACGGTATTTTGGTCAGCCCTACGTGCTGCGACCCGCTGTACCGTCGCTCGGCCCGCGTGAGCATGGGCACGGTTTTCCAGGTGCCTTGGACGCGCATTGGCAGCGAGGCTCGTGTGTGGCCGCACGATGGCCTGGCGGCACTGCACGAAGCCGGTTTTTCCTGTGCTGCCATGGCATTGACGGACGATTCCGTATCGCTGGACGATCCCGTGCTGCAGGAGATTGACCGCCTGGCAATCTTTATGGGTACCGAGGGTGCCGGCCTGGGTGCCAAGACTATCGCGGGCTGCGACCGGGCCGTGCGCATTCCGATGGCGCACGGGGTCGATTCGCTTAACGTGGCAGCGGCGAGTGCCGTCGCCTTTTGGCAGCTGTGCCCGCACGTGAGTAATGAGTACCACTACCAGCCGGGGCTGTATCACTAGGCAGATAGTTCGCACCGGGCTCTTATTCGGGGTGTTTCGGTCGACGCCGGTCGGTGCTAAGCTGGTATTGGCGTTGGCCTTAATTTGCTGTTTTGTCGGTTGACGTGCGCTTTTGGGGAGGGCGTGTGGCTAAGAAATCTACGGCTATCGATGTAACGCAGGGTGTTATTTGGCAGCAGCTGCTTTCGCTGTGCGTTCCCATCTTTTTTAGTTCGTTTTTTCAGCAGGCCTACACGCTCATCGGTACGTATATCGTCGGCCAGTTTGGCGGCAAACTCGCACTGGGTGGCATTCAAGCCACGATGGTGCTTACCGAGCTCTGCATTGGCTTTTGCGTTGGTGTTGGCGCCGGCTGCGCGGTCATTACCGGTCAGTATTTTGGCCAGCACGATGATGAGCGGCTGAGTCGTTCGGTCCATACGGCCATGACGCTCGCGTTGGTGGGCGGTATCGTTTTCTCGATTCTTGGCATAGTGTTCGTTGAGCCCATGCTGGTGCTTATGAACACGCCGCATGAACTATTGGCCGAGGGCGTGGCATATGCTCGTTGCTATTTTGCCGCCATGGTTGCGGCGCTGCTGCTCAATATGGGAACGGCACTGCTGCGCGCCGTGGGCGACACGCGCGGGCCTGCTGTGATTATCGCTTCCGGCTGCCTTGTTAATGCGGTGCTGGATGTCATCTTCGTTGCCGTGCTTCATATGGAGGCTCTGGGCTGCGGTATCGCGGTGGCACTGACCATTTGCTCTAACGCCACGATGATCGTGATTCGTATGATGCACGCACCGGGTGCGTGGCGGCTTTCACTGTCCAAACTCGGCATTGATCCTGGCATTTGCAAGAGCATGATCTCGTGTGGTCTGCCGCTTGGCTTTCAGTCTGCTGCGTATTCGATTTCCAACGTTTTGATTCAGGTGTCGGTCAATTCGTTTGGTGCCGATGTCACCACGGCGTGGGGTCTTTCGGGCCGCTTGGATGGCATCGTCTGGATGGTTACCGAGGCGCTTGGCGTGTCGATCACCACGTTCTCGGCACAGAACTTTGGCGCGCGCAACTACGAGCGCATGCGCAAGGGCTACCATACGTCGCTCGTGCTGTCGTTTATGCTCATTGGCGGCCTGTCTGCCGTGCTGCTGGTATTCTCGGGTCCGTTGTCGCGTCTGTTTGTCGACGATGCTTCGATTTCGGCGTATACCACGACGATTCTTCATTTCATTGCGCCGTTCTACGCGATTTTCTCGATTATCGAGAACGCGTCGGGCTCCATTCGTGGTGCCGGCGTGAGCTTGCAGCCCATGCTGCTCACGATTTTTGGCACCGTCGTGCTCAGGGTGATCTGGGTGTTTGCGATTATGCCGTTCGATCCGTCGCTTGAGCACCTGCTGCTGGTCTACCCTGTAACCTGGCTCATCACCGCCACGATGTTCACCATCTACCACCATAGCGGCAACTGGCTCGGCCGCGCCACCGCCTAATGATCCGTATGAGACGGAGGAAAACGGATCATTTCTCTCCGTCTTGATGTCGATGGTCCGTTTTCCTCCGTCCCCTTTGGATCAATTAGTATTCGATGCCTTGACGGGCTAGGAGGCCTTCGTCGAAGTAGTGTTTGACGGGGCGCATTTCGGTGACTAGGTCGGCGAGGTCCGCGAGAGGCAGCAGCCCGCGGCCGGTGAGCACGAGCTCCGTGGTGGCAGGCTTCAGCGCGATCAGTCCCTCCACATCCTCGCGCGTCACGAATCCGCGGCGCATCGCTTCGCCGAGTTCGTCCAAAATCAGAACGTCGACCTGTGATATCTGCTCGCGTGCGAGCTCCATGATCTGCTCGGCGCAGGCCTCGGGTGTGTCGCGATCGGCCTGTACAATGCGCAGTCCCAGGCGCGGCGCGGTGTCGTGCTCGGCGCAGTGCAGCTTCTTGGCAAACTGCAGCATGAGTACGTCGAGCCCATAACCTTTGGCGCGCATCGCCAATCCCAGCGCAGCCGTGGTTTTGCCCTTGCCGTCGCCCGTATAGATCTGAACCTTGCCGACTTCAAGTGATGCCATCTCTGTCCTTTCGTGCCCGGCGTCGGTTTATCGCCGTCCGGGTTGGGTATTCTAGTTAGCATTATCAACCCCAGTAGATGGAGTTCAAGCAGATGGAGATGGATGACAACAAACGTAGACGGAATATGATCCTCTACGTGCTCATCGCCTTCGTCGTCTACCTCGTGCTCTCGACCGTTCTGTTCCCCAACATCGGTCACACGCAGCAGATTACGAAGACCGATTACTCGACGTTTGTCAAAGCGCTCGATAAGAAGAGCGTTGACAAGGTTGAGTACAACACGGACGATTACACGATTTATTACACCAAGAAGGGCGAGGACGAGAACATCGCCTACAAGACGACCGGTGTGCCGAATGATGCGGGCTTTACCGATCGCGTGCTTGAATCTGGTGCCTCGCTTGAGTCGGTCGTTCCCGATAAGAACTCGGGTCTGATGACCTACTACCTGCTCACCCTCATTCTTCCCATGGCGATTTTCTTCCTCATCGGCTGGTGGCTCAACCGCCGTATGAAGAAGGCCATGGGCGAAGACGGTCCGTCGATGAACTTTGGCGGTGGTGGCTTTGGCGGCGGCGGACTGGGTAAGTCCGGCGCTCGCGTTATCGCCTCCAAAGATGTGGGCGTGACCTTTAAGGATGTTGCAGGCCAGGAAGAGGCCAAGGAATCCCTTAAGGAGGTCGTCGACTTTCTGGAGAAGCCGCAGCGCTACGAGGAAATTGGCGCCAAGCTGCCGCGCGGTGCCCTCCTTGTCGGCCCTCCGGGTACCGGTAAAACCCTGCTCGCCAAGGCCGTTGCCGGTGAGGCGGGCGTTCCGTTCTTTAGCATTTCGGGTTCTGAGTTCGTCGAGATGTTCGTCGGCCGCGGTGCCGCCAAGGTTCGTGACCTGTTTAAGCAGGCCAAGGAAAAGGCCCCGTGTATCGTCTTTATCGATGAGATCGATACCATCGGCAAGAAGCGCGATGGCGGCGGCTTTAGTGGCAACGACGAGCGCGAGCAGACGCTCAACCAGCTGCTGACCGAGATGGACGGCTTCGATAACCACAAGGGCATCGTCGTCCTCGCTGCGACCAACCGTCCCGACAGCCTCGATCCCGCCCTGCTGCGCCCCGGTCGTTTTGACCGCCGCATTCCCGTTGAGCTGCCCGACCTGACTGGCCGCAAGAACATCCTCGAGCTGCATGCCAAGAGCGTGAAGACGCAGCCGCCGATCGACCTGACCGCTATTGCCCGCGCCACGCCCGGTGCCTCGGGCGCCGACCTTGCCAATATCATCAACGAGGGTGCCCTGCGCGCTGTTCGCGAAGGCCGCAAGCGCGCGACCCAGGACGACTTCGAGGAGTCGGTGGAGGTCGTCATTGCCGGCCAGCAGCGTAAGTCCACGGTGCTTTCCGACCACGAGAAGCAGGTCGTTTCCTACCACGAGATCGGTCATGCCATCGTCGCTGCCCGCCAAAAGGGTTCCGCGCCGGTTACCAAGATCACCATCGTGCCGCGCACGAGCGGCGCTCTGGGCTACACCATGCAGGTCGAGGAGGACGAGCGCTTCCTGACCACGCGCCAGGAGGTCCTGGACAAGCTTGCGGTCTACTGCGGTGGCCGTGCAGCCGAGGAGCTCATCTTTGGCGAGATGACGACCGGCGCCGCCAACGATATCGAGCAGGCAACCAAGCTCGCCCGCAACATGGTGACGCGCTTTGGTATGTCCGATGAGTTTGGCATGATGGCACTCGGTACCGTCCAGAACGCGTACCTCAACCAGGACACGTCGCTCACCTGCGCCCCCGGTACGGCCGAGCGCGTGGACGCGATTGTCGCCAAGCTGATCGAGGATGCGCACGACCGCGCCCTGCAGATCCTGAAGGAGAACAAGTTCAAGCTCCACGAGCTGGCTCGTTATCTGTACAAGAAGGAGACGATCACCGGCGAGGAGTTTATGAACCTCCTCACGCGCGAAAATCCGCTGATGCCTAAGCAGCAATAGCGTTGCGTTCGGGACAGTAAATATCGACGCCCCATTTGAGTGCCTATCTCAAATGGGGCGTTTTGCTTGAGAGGGATGCATATGAAGATCGTGGTGAGTGCCTGTTTGATGGGCGAGAGCTGCAAGTATAACGGGCTCGACAACTACCATCGCGAGCTGGTCGAGGCCTGCGAGCGTACGGGGACCGAGGTCCTCTTGGTGTGCCCTGAGGTCTTTGGGGGCCTGCCCACGCCGCGCAAGCCGTCCGAGATTGTGAACGGCGAGGTTCGTACCTGCGAGGGCGTGTCCGTTGACCGGGAATTCCGCCTGGGCGCTCAACGTGCGCTCGATATGTGTGAGCAGGCGGGTGGGCCGTCCGAGATTTCCGCGTGCATTTTGCAGGATCGTAGTCCGTCGTGCGGCGTGGGCCATATCTACGACGGATCCTTCAGCGGCACGCTCACAACGGGTAACGGTGTCTTCGTTGACCTGCTCCTGCGCCACGGCTACCGCGTGATCCCGGTAAGCGAATTCGACTCGAGCATGTTACAGCAATAAAAAACCGCCACAAAGGAACTGTCCCCTTTGTGGCGGTTTTGGCCGGTTAGGCCAGGATAGAGTGGCCGTAGGCGTTGGCGGCCTTGATGGCGGCGGCGAACTTTTCGTCAGTGAAGGGCTCAGGGTTGCCCTGCTTCCACTCGTTGGTGGCGTGCGCGTATTCGCACAGGGCAGGGATGTCGGCCTCGGAAAGCCCGACCTGCTCAAGCGTCACGGGCAGGCCCATCTGCTTGTTAAAGGCGGCGTAGCGCACAAGGTTCTCGGTATCGCCCGTATAGGCAAACAGGACGAGCACGCCCAGGCTTACGACTTCGCCGTGCAGGTAGGTGCCCTCACGTGGAATGCTGCAGGTGGCGTTGTAGAACGCGTGCGCCACGCTCGAGTTGTAGTAGTAATCGTTCTGGTTGGTCAGGTTCGAGACATAGCCCGTGTTGACCACGATGTCGAGCGCGATCTGCTTGACGGCCTCGGTCGACAGGTCCTGGCGCACGTCCTCAAGACCCTGGACGCCATAGGTAAACAGCGGCTCGGAGCAGGTGTGGGCGAGTGCCAGGCCAAGACCGGCGGTGTGCTCCAAATTACCGGCGCTCGTGGCGTACTCGACCTCGGGCTGCTTAGACAGGGCATCGCCCACGCCGGCCCAGAAGTACTCTGCCGGTGCCTCGGCGATGATCTTGGGGTTGATGAAGATGTGCGCGGGGCGGTTGGGGTACGAATAGCCCTCGAGCGAGCCGTCGTCGTTGTAGACAACGGCAATGGCGGTCGCGGCGGAGCAGTTGGAGCAGATCGTCGGCACGGTAAAGACGATCTTCTTGAGCTCGATGGCCGCCGTCTTGACGGTATCGAGCGCCTTGCCGCCGCCGCAAGCAATGAGCACGTCGGCTTCCTGGCAGGCGGGGGAGTTTACGACCTTGGCGATATTGGCACGCGTACTGTTGGTACCGTAGACGCGCGTCTCCAGGACCTCGACATCGGTATCTTCAAGTGCCGCCTCGAGCCCTGGTAGCGCTGCAGCCAGGGCTCGCTTGCCACCGATGATGGCGACCTTGGTCGCTCCGTACTCGGCCAGCGCGCCGGGCAGCTCGTCAAAGCAGTCTTCGCCGACGGTATAATCACTCATTCCAATGGTTCGCATAGCAACCTTCTTTCGTTCGATAAAGTGCTTTCAGGTATTTTGCTCCAAGAGAAGGTCCACAGCCGCGAGAAATTTCGAACGTATAAAACCAGTGTTGAGGGTTTTTCGCCGGCGCGGAACGTGCTAGCATACTCCGCATAAGCGTTGATGGGGACGAGTAGTCGGCCGTCCGCATGTTACAGAGAGCGGGGAGCGCTGAGAACCCGTGCATGCGACCGATGAAAATCACCCCGGAGCTGCGGTCCCAACGGACGCGTCGCACAGGCTCGTCTTAGTAGATATCGCCGAGATGGTCGTCGATACAGGCCAGCCGAGTAACGGATGCGAGCGCGCGAATACGCGGGCGAGGGCATCTAAGCTGGGTGGTTAAACGAAGAGCTTTTGCGGGCGTACAGTCCGTTTTGTGGCGCTTCGTCCCAGCTTGTAGGGACGGGCGCTTTTTTGGTGCCCAACGGGCGTGCGCGCCCACGACATGAAAGGGGTACCGTGGCAAACGAGTACAAGCAGACGATGAATCTGCCCAAGACCGGTTTTCCCATGCGTGCCGGTCTTTCCAAGTCCGAGCCCAAGCGACTCAAGGACTGGCAGGACAACAAGGTCTACGAGCAGGTTCTGAAGAAGAACGAGGGTCACAAGAAGTTCGTGCTGCACGACGGCCCTCCGTACGCCAACGGCCCGATCCACATCGGCCACGCCATGAACAAGATCTCCAAGGACATGATCAACCGTTACTGGATGATGCAGGGCTATGAGGTTCCCTATGTCCCCGGTTGGGACTGCCATGGCCAGCCGATCGAGCATAAGGTCGAGGAGAAGCTCGGCACCGAGAAGTTCAACCAGACCTCCACGGCTAAGATCCGCGAGCTTTGCAACAAGTTCGCTGTCGAGAACATCGAGCTGCAGAAGGCTGGCTTCCGTCGCCTGGGCGTGCTCGGCGATTGGGACAACCCCTATCTGACGCTCTATCACCAGCATGACGCCGCCGACATCGAGGTTTTCAAGGCCATGTTCGACAAGGGCATGATCTATCGCGGCCACAAGCCCGTCCACTGGTGCAAGCACTGCCATACCGCACTTGCTGAGGCCGAGATTGAGTACTCCGACGAGACGAGCCCGTCCATCTTCGTGCGCTTTGAGATGACCTCCAAGCCCGCCGGCCTCGAGAACTTCGACGGCCCGGTTGACTTTATCATCTGGACGACCACGCCGTGGACCATCCCCTCCGACCAGGCCGTTTCTCTCAAGCCCGGCGCCGCCTACGTCGCCGTTGAGCACGACGGCCGCGCCGAGGTCATGCTCGAGGACCTGGCTCCCAAGTGCTGCGAGGAGTTTGGCTGGGAGTACACCCCGGTTGTGGTCGACGGTAAGCCCTATGTGGTTCCCGCCGAGACCTTCCACCACATCCACTACAAGCAGCCGATCTTTGACGGTGTTGAGGGCGTGGCGCTCCTGGCCGACTACGTCGGTGTCGATGACGGTACCGGTATCGTCCACAACTCGCCCGGCCACGGCGTCGACGACTACTTCGCCTGCCTCAAGGAAGGCATCACCGACATCTGCATGCCGGTTGATGACGACGGCAAGTTCTACACCGGCGAGGAGTTTGGTACCGGCGGCCCCTTCAGCGGCATGGATACCGACGAGGCCAACCCGCATATCATCGAGTTCCTGCGCGAGCGCGGCACCCTGATCCTCGAGAAGAAGATCACGCACAGCTATCCGCACTGCTGGCGCTGCAAGCACCCGGTGCTCTTCCGTGCTACCGACCAGTGGTTTGTCTCGATGGACAAGACCGGTTTGCGTGAGCAGGCTGGCAAGGAGGTCCGCGAGAACGTCAAGTGGTATCCGGCCCATGCCGCCAACCGCATTGGCGCCATGGTCGAGCAGCGTCCCGACTGGTGCATCAGCCGCCAGCGCAACTGGGGCGTGCCTATCCCCAGCTACACCTGCGCCGACTGCGGCGAGAAGGTCATGAACGACGCCACGCTCGACGCCGTCATCAAGCTCTTCCACGAGAAGGGCTCCGACGCCTGGTTTACTGACGCTCCCGAGAGCTACCTGGGCGAGGCTTGCGTCTGCCCCAAGTGCGGCGGCCATCACCTCAAGGCCGATAAGGACATCCTCGATGTGTGGTGGGACTCCGGCGTTTCCTGGAAGGCCGTCTGCGAGTATCGCCCCGAGCTTGAGTACCCGGCGGACGTGTATCTCGAGGGATCCGACCAGCACCGCGGTTGGTTCCAGAGCTCGCTGCTCACCTCGGTGGGTGCCAACGGCCATGCTCCGTACAAGGCGGTCGTCTCTCAGGGCTTCACACTCGATGGCCAGGGCCGCAAGATGTCCAAGTCGCTCGGCAACGTCATCGACCCCAACAAGGTCTGCGACGAGATGGGCGCCGATATCATCCGTCTGTGGGTTGCATCCGTCGATACCAGCTCCGACGTTTCCATCGACCACGAGATCCTTGCTCGTACGTCCGATGCCTACCGTCGCTTCCGCAACACGCTGCGCTTCCTGCTTTCCGAGCTCGAGGGCCAGTTTGAGCCTGAGACCGACGGTGTCGCCTTTGCCGACCTGCTGCCGCTCGACAAGCTCATGGTTGCCCGTCTGACCCAGGTTCAGGCCGAGGTCGACGACGCTTACTCTTGCTACGAGTTCCCGCGCGCTTACCGTGCGCTTTATGACTTCGTGGTTACCGAGCTTTCCAACGTGTACCTCGACGCCCTGAAGGACCGTCTGTACTGCGATAAGCCCGGCTCGCTCGAGCGCCGCAGCGCCCAGACCGTGCTGGCCGAGCTCTTCTCGATGCTCATGCGCGACCTGCAGCCGATCCTGTCCTACACCGTCGACGAGGCCATGGCATATGCGCCCGCCGGCTGCGTCGATCACCAGAAGTACGCCGCGCTGCTCGATTGGTACAAGTCGCCCATCACGGTCGATGAGGCCAACGAGTTTGAGGGCGTGCTCGAGGCTTCTCTTGAGCTCCGTAGCGCCGTGACCAAGGCCCTTGAGGATGCCCGTTCTGCCGGCACCTTCACCAAGAGCCAGCAGGTCCGCGTCAAGGCGGTCGTTCCCGCCGAGATGTACGCGCTGCTGACCGGTGATAAGGCCGTCGATCTGGCCGAGTTCTACATCGTCTCCGATGTTGAGCTGACCCAGGGCGAGGAGCTCTCCGTTGCTATCGAGGCAGCCGAGGGCGAGTGCTGCGACCGTTGCTGGAACTACCGCACCACCGTCGGCGAGTACAACGGCCACGCACATATTTGCAAGCGCTGCGCCGATGTTTTGTAGGTTACGGCGTTCGTAGAACGCCGTAACCTACCGACGCTGCAAACGCCCCTAAGCGGCAATCTGACGTTCAATCGTCGGTCGCGTACCAAAGTACGCTTCCCTCCCCTTTCACGTCACCTTGCTCGCTTAGGGACGTTTTCGCTGTTGGTGACGATAACGCGGCGTTTCCATTGCTGGAGCTAGAGGCTTTCTTTCGACTTGCGTTTTTAGTCGAAAGCTATTAAGCGACATTCCGTTATTCGGAATGTCGCTTTCGTTTTTAGCTGGTTATTTCGCTTGCGTTGGTGGATATGTCGTGCGTTCTGCGTATGGCAATATAAGATAGTTCTTTGTATTAAACGTAATTCGATGTTCTTGAGGGTAGGGGATTTCTTTGGGTCGTGCTGGGGATATGACGCCGCCTTTGCGCTGGCGGTTAGGTGTTGCTGGTGGGGTGGTGCTGGTTGTGCTGCTTTTTGATCAGCTGACCAAGCTTGCGGTTCGTGCCGTGGGCGACGCTTTGCATGTGACTGTTATCCCCGGTGTGATCGACTTTCTATTTGTCCGCAATATCGGTGCTGCCTTTAGCATGGGCGAGGGGCATGGCGTTGCGTTTGCTTTGCTGGCGCTTGCGGTCATTGTCGCCATTGCCGTGTACTTGCTTCGCGCGCCCCAGCTTGCTCGCTTGGAGGTTGTGGGCATGGCTATGGTCGCGGGCGGCGCCATTGGCAACGCGATCGACCGTCTGGCCTTTGGCTTCGTGACCGATTTTATTGCCACCACCTTCATCGACTTTCCTGTCTTTAACGTGGCCGATATCGGCATTACCGTGGGCGTTGTGCTCGCCCTCTTCGGCTACATGTTCTTGAGTCCCGCGGCCCGCGAGGTTGATGCGACTGCCGAGCTCAATGCCCGTGATGAGGCCCGCGCTAAGCGCAAAGCCAAGCAGCGTGGGGAGCGTGCCCGCAAGATTCGCGAAAGGAATGAGCGTTAATGGCCGACATCCATATTCTTGTTGCCGACGATTCCGCTGGTCAGCGTCTTGACGCCTATTTGGGCGCCAACGATGGCTGTCCCACGCGCTCTGCCTGCGCGCATCTGATCGAGGGAGGCGCCGTTGCCGTCAACGGTGAGACTTGTCTCTCTAAAAAGTACGCCGTACGCGCCGGCGATCGCATCTCGGTCGACTTGCCCGAGCCGCACGACCCGACCGACGTGATTCCCGAGGCCATTCCCCTCGATATCCGCTACGAGGACGACTACCTTATCGTGCTCTCCAAGCAGCGGGGCCTGGTGTGCCATCCCGCCCATGGCCACGAGAGCGGCACCCTTGCGAACGCTCTGGTCTACCACTGCGGCATCGATCATCTTGGTACTGTGCAGGGTGAGGACCGCCCCGGCATCGTGCATCGCCTGGATTGCGATACCTCGGGCCTTATGCTCGCGGCAAAAGATGACGACACCCAGCGCGCGCTTCAGAATCTCATCCGCACGCGCACGCTCGACCGCCGCTATATCACGCTTGTCCACGGGCACATCGCCATGGACGAGGGCACCATCAATACCGGTATCGCCCGTTCTACGCGCGACCGCGTCAAGATGGCGGTTTCGGATGACCCCTTTGCCCGTCAGGCCATTACGACCTTTAAGGTCCTCGAGCGCTTTGATTCCACGCGTTTTGACGACGGCTATACGCTCGTTGAGTGCCACCTGTTTACGGGCCGCACACATCAGATTCGCGTGCATATGCGCCATATCAACCACGCCTGCGTGGGCGATCCGCTCTACGGCAAGTGCGATGCGCGTGCCGATCAGGGCCTGACCAGGCAGTTCCTGCATTCTTGGCGCGTTGCGTTCGATCATCCCGTAACGGGGAAGCGCATTGAGTGCCGTGATGAGCTGCCGTGGGATCTTGCCGCGGTTCTGGACGATCTGGCCCCGCGTTCGCTTGGTCGCACTGCCGCCGGCGACGACATCGTTCCGCAGCTCGGTCTTCTCGAAGCCTAGCCAGTATTAGGTGGTTTCTTGAACTCGGTAAGCCTGCGGTAAGATATACGATTGTTTACGTTACACGTTGCTGGGAGCCTGCATGCTCGCCTTTTTACAAACCAACACACCCATCGTGATCTTCAACCAGATTGTCGTCACGCTGCTCACGGTCTGCTTTCTGTACCAGGTGGTCTTCTTTGTCATTGGCGCTCTTCGTGGCGAGGTCGCGCCTCCCAAGGCCAAAAAACTCCATCGCTATGCCTTCTTTATCGCGGCGCATAACGAGGAAGCCGTAATTGCCAATCTCGTACGCTCCATCAAGGACCAGGACTATCCGTCCGAGCTTATCGAGGTCTTTGTCGTTGCCGATGCCTGCACCGACAACACGGCGCAGCTCGCGCGCGAGGCCGGTGCCATTGTTTACGAGCGCAATGACCTGGCCCGCAAGGGCAAGAGCTGGGTCATGGACTTTGGCTTCGACCGCATTCTCAACGAGTATCCCGACACGTTTGAGGGCTACTTTATCTTCGATGCCGATAACGTTATCTCCCGCGATTACGTTTCCAAGATGAATGATGCCTTTGACCAGGGCTTCCATGTGGTCACGAGCTATCGCAATTCCAAGAACTTCGGCAGCTCGTGGATCTCGGCTGCTAATGCCACGTGGTATCTACGCGAGGCGCGCTTCCTCAACAACGCGCGTAATATCTGCAAGACGTCCTGCGCTGTTTCGGGTTCGGGTTACCTTATCTCGTCAAGCGTTATCGAGGGCATGCACGGTTGGCAGTTCCACACGCTGACCGAGGACATTCAGTTCACTACGTTCTGCGCTATTCACGGTATTCGCATTGGCTATGCGCCGGCGGAGTTCTTTGACGAGCAACCCGTGACGTTCAAGGCATCCTGGAAGCAGCGTATGCGCTGGACCAAGGGCTTTTACCAGGTGTTCTTTACCTACGGTAAGCATCTGGTCAAGTCGACGTTCCGCTATCATCGCTTTGCCGCCTACGACATGTTCATGACGATCGCCCCGGGTATGCTGCTATCGCTGATCTCGATGCTCGCTAATGCGACGTTCTTGATTGTGGGTGGCCTTTCGCATGGTTTCTTGGCTACCGAAGTCGAGATGCAGGCGTGCGCCGCTTCGCTCATTATGACCTTCGCCATGATGTATCAGACCTTCTTTATCCTGGCGCTGCTCACGACTATCTTTGAGTATAAGCACATTCACTGCGCGCAAAAGTGGCGTCTGGTGACTAACCTGTTTACCTTCCCGATCTTTATGTTCAGCTATATTCCCATCACGGTGGCCGCGCTGTTCCTGAAGGTCGACTGGGTGCCGACGCAGCACGCCGTCAACGTTACCCTTGACGAGGTCATGCAAGGCGCCAAATAACCACCACCAAAACCACCGCAAAGGGGACAGGCACCTTTGTGGTGGTTTTTGCTTTTGCGATGCAGCTCGAGGAGGAGTCCGATGGTCTATATCCCGTTTTGGATTTGCATCTTTGCCGGCGTGGCAATTGATGCCCGAGAGCGACGGTTTCCCAATGGGCTTGCCGGCGCATGTGCCGTGGCGGCGTTGGCGGGCGTTTGGCTCGACCTCGGTTTGAACACAGCGCTTGACCACGCCGGTCTTGCGGTCATCGTCTACCTTGTCCTTGTGCTTACTGAGTCACTCTGGCGTCGCCTTCGCCACGCCCCCGGCATTGGCATGGGGGACGTCAAGGCACTCTTTGCCCTTTGTACCTTCGATCCCCTGGGCGGCGTTGTCGCGTTTGCGGTTGCGCTCCTGACCCTTGCCGTCGCTTGCCTCATCGCAAAATCACGCTCCCTGCCATTGCTGCCGTTTTTGGTGCCTGTTTTTGCCATAATCGAGGTCGTGGGCTGCACTTTGTAACCGATTGCGCATCCTTCTTAAGGAGCATGCCATGGCAACTAATCAAGAAACGGCCGTCATTAAGGCGCGCATGGACCGTATCCCCTCGGCGTTGTCGCCCGAACTTGTCGAGCGCATTGCCGCCGATCGTGCTTCGGGCTATGTCAACCCGTATCGTTGCAACGACGATCAGGCTATTCGTCGTATTGATCGCGCCGCCGACAAAGGCACGCTTATGCGTCCGGCGTTTATGCGCGATACCGAAAAGATACTTCATCTTCCGGCGTACACCCGTTATGCAGGTAAAACGCAGGTCTTTAGCTTCCGTAGCAATGACGATCTGTCACGCCGCGGTTTGCACGTGCAGCTTGTCTCGCGCATTGCGCGCGATATCGGTCGCGCCCTGGGGCTCAATTGCGATCTGATCGAGGCGATTGGCCTGGGCCACGACTTGGGACACACGCCTTTCGGCCATGCCGGCGAGCGCTTCCTCAACGATATCTTTCATGAGCGTACGGGGCGTTATTTTTTCCATAACGTGCAGTCGGTCCGCGTGCTCGACGCGCTATACGGCCGCAACGTGTCGCTCCAGACGCTCGACGGCGTGCTATGCCATAACGGCGAGTACGAGCAGCGTGTGTTTGAGCTCTCGGACATGAGCTCCTTTGACCAGTTTGACCAGACGGTTGAGGATTGCATTGCCACGGGCTATAGCGCAATTGGGCATCTGCGTCCCATGACGCTCGAAGGCTGTGTGGTCCGCATCTCGGATATCCTTGCCTACGTCGGTCGTGACCGTCAGGATGCGATCGCGGCGGGCCTGCTTTCGCCCGACGCTTTTGATGATGGCCGGGGCGGTGCCTACAACAGTTGGATCCTCACGCATGCCTCCATCGATATCGTTGAGCATAGCTATGGTAAGCCGCGCATCGAGATGAGCGAGGACCTGTTTGAGGAGATCCGCCGTGCCAAGCGCGAGAACTACGAGAAGATCTATAGCAAGGGCGGTATCGAAGGCGACTCCGAGGCGGAGCTGCGCGAAGCCTTCGAAAAGCTTTACGACCGTTGCCTGCAGGATATAAACGAAGGTGACGAGTCCTCGTATATCTTTAAACACCACATTTCTCGCATCGAGCAGCAGCTTTCCTACTACGATCGCGCCTATGCCTGGCAGAACGATAAGGACCAGGCGGTCGTGGATTACATTGCGAGCATGACGGACGGTTATTTCTGCGAACTGACGAGCAAGCTGTTCCCGGGTCTAAAGTTTCCGCATCGTACCTATATTAACGAACGGTAGTTCGTATCCTTTCGGTATACTGGTTAGTGGAAAACGTTTTTGATTGATGCACGGGATGGCTATGGACGACCTTTTTTCTGCCTCGACGCGCGAGCGTTCCTTTCAGAATGCGCCGCTCGCGGTGCGCATGCGACCCAATTCGCTCGACGAGTACGTGGGCCAGCAAAAGGCCGTCGGTAAGGGTTCATGGCTGCGTGCCGCGATCGAGCACGACGTGCTTTCGAGCGTGATTCTGTACGGGCCTGCCGGTACGGGCAAGACGACGCTGGCCCACATTATCGCCAACCATACCAAGAGCGAGTTTGTCGAGGTCAGCGCCGTCACGGGTACCGTGAAGGACCTGCGTCGCGTGATTGATGAGGCCAAGACGCGCCTGAATACGTACGACCGCCGCACCATTCTATTCATCGATGAGATTCACCGCTTCTCTAAGTCGCAGCAGGATGCCCTGCTGCATGCAGTTGAGAACCGTACCGTCATTATGATTGGCGCTACGACGGAGAACCCGTACTTCGAGGTCAACTCGGCACTGCTCTCACGTGGTCGCGTCGTGGAGCTTGAGCATCTGAAGGATGAGGATATCGCCACGCTTATTGAACGTGCGCTTGAGGCGCCGCAGGGCTTGAACGGTAAGTTCTCGGCCGATGAGGATACGGTCAAGACCATCTGCACGCTGGCAGCGGGTGACGCTCGCTCGGCGCTCACGACGCTCGAGCTTGCGAGCGAGATTGCCGTCACGCGTCCCGATACCGAGGGAACGCCAGCGCCCGCGGCGGGGGAGCGCTATCCCATCACCGTGGATGACGTGAAGATTGCCAACCCGCGTCGCGGCTTTACGTATGACAAAAACGGCGACATGCACTACGACATCATCAGTGCGTTCATCAAGTCCATGCGCGGCAGCGACCCCGATGCCACGATCTATTGGCTCGCGCGCATGATCGATGCTGGGGAGGATCCTAAGTTTATCGCTCGCCGTATTATGATTCACGCTTCTGAGGATGTTGGCAACGCCGACCCGCAGGCGCTTTTGGTGGCGCATGCCGCGTTTAAGTCTGCCGAGGTCATTGGCTATCCCGAGTGCCGCATTAACTTGGCTCAGGCTGCACTCTATGTGTGCTTGGCGCCAAAATCCAACGCGTGTGAGGCTTCGATCGATGCGGCGCTGGCCGATATCCATTCTAGTGGGCTTCGCGAGGTGCCGAGTTATCTGCGCGATCGCCATCGCCCGGGCAGCGATGAATACGGTGTGTATAAGTATCCACATGATTATCCCGAAGGCTGGGTCGATCAGCGCTATTTGCCCGAAGGCTTGGAACGCGGTGCATTTTGGCAGCCTGCCGGCCGCGGTTGGGAAGAATGGCGCGTAGAGCAAAGTGAACGCGACCGCAGCGGGAATGCACCGAAGTAGCTGCTGATAATTTTGTCCCACGTTGCTGCTAATGGCATGTTCGGTCCCCTTTGGGGTACCATGGAAAACGTCTGTATATCGATTCCTTTGGGAGGCTTGTATGAGTCCCATTCAAATCGCCCTGCTGCTGCTCGCCGTTGCCGGCGTGTGGGCCATCGCTGAGCTCGCGCTTACCCTGCGCAAGACCCGCAATGTTGTCGACTCGCTCGATAAGACCGTGAACGACCTCAACAACACCATCGCCGAGGCTCAGCCTGTGGTGGCAAAGCTCGATGGCGCTGTCGATGAGCTTACGCCGGCGCTTGCCCAGATGGAGCCGCTGCTTAAGTCGAGCAAGACGGCAGTTGATGCCCTTACCTCCAATCTCGTAGAGGTCGAAGCCGTGGTTCGCGACATTTCCGAGGTTACGGGCAGCATGGCCGAGGCCAGCAATGCTGTGTCGAGCGTGACCGACTCTGCCGCCGGTGCTGTGCAGAAGCTCTTCAATAAGGTGAAGGCTCCTGCAACCGACGCCGATCGCAAGTTCGCCGCTGCCGCTGCGGAGGCCGAGCAGCCTACCGAGCGCGTCCTAATTGGCGAGGACGAGGCCGCCGCGGGCGACGCTGATGGTCAGAAGTCTGTATCCAAGCCGGCTCAGTATTACACCTATACGCCCGCCGAGACCTTTGAGGAGTCCTGCAATGAGTAGCGAAGCAACCTGCCCTATCACGCTGACCGTTGCCGGTGACCCGCGTCTCGCTCGCCTTGTGCGCATGACGGCAGCCAACGTTGGTGCCCTGTGCTCTATGTCTGTCGATCGCATCGAGGACATCCGCATGGCTGCTGAGGAGGCTTTCATCTTTGGTTGTACCGCGGTCGACTGCGATGACATCACCATCAAATTCGATGTCGATGAGACCCACGTTGGCATGACTATTACCTTTGGCGACCAGGCTACGGTCGATGAAGACGACCAGGCTGCGGTGTATGCCGAGCTCATCCTCGCGAGCGTGTGCGACTCCTACGAAAAGACTACGGCGCCCCTGACGCTTTCCCTCGACCTCAAGGCGGATATCTAATATGACCGAACGTTCCCGGAGCGGCAAGACCGCTTGGGACAAGGAGAAAACCCGCGAGCTGTTTCGTCGTTACAAGGAGACCGGTGATCCGGACGCCCGTGAGCAGCTCGTCATGTCCCATATGAACCTGGTAAGGTTTCTTGCCAACAAATTTAAGAATCGCGGCGAGCCGCTCGACGACCTCATGCAGGTCGGCTATCTGGGCTTGCTCAAGGCTATCGACCGTTTTGATCCCGAGCGCGGACTCGAGTTCACGACGTTTGCGACACCCACTATCCTGGGCGAGATCAAACGCCATTTTCGCGACAAGGGCTGGAGTGTGCGCGTACCGCGTCGTCTGCAGGAGCTCTCGGCCAAGGTCAACCAGGCTACTGACAAACTTACCAACGAGCTGCAGCGTTCGCCCAAGGTTGAGGAGATCGCTGAGTATCTAGATGTGACTGTCGATGAGGTCCTCGAGGCTATGGAATCGTCTTCGGCCTATACCTCGGTGCCCATCGAGGCTCCTGGTGCGTCCGATTCCGACGATGCGCCCTCGATTCTCGACCGTTACGCCGACGATGACAACGAGCTCGACTTTACCGATGACCGCCTGGTGATCGAGGAAGCCATCCGCGATTTCTCGCCGCGCGAGCGCGAGGTGATCGAGCTGCGCTTTGTGAAGGGCATGACCCAGATCGAGATTGCCAAGAAGCTGGGCATCTCGCAGGTGCAGGTCTCGCGTCTGCTGCGCCGCACGCTTAAGAAGATTCAGGACAAGATCGACCCCGACGGAGTGATGATTCGTTCATGAGTGAGCACCCCCAACAAACCGATCGCGTGCTGCGCGACGCCCGCGTTCTGACGCTGCGCATTTGGGCTGTTGTCGGCTGCATTGTTATTGCTGCTGTCATCTTTAACCTTATGGGCATCCTGGCGCCGGTTATCGAGTTTCTCGCCGTTGGTTCCATCATTGCCTTTGTGATGTCCCCGATCACCAACTGGCTCGAGCACCATGGCGTGAATCGCGGCATCGGTTCGCTTATCGCGCTTATTGTTGTTGTTGCCGTGCTCGTCGGTGTCGTTTGCATCTTGTCGCCGATTCTCTTTGGTCAGATCATGGAAGTCCTGAGCCGCCTGCCCGAGCAGCTTCGTGTTGCGGGTGGCGATCTCAATGAGATGATCTCGCATGCCAAGACGCTCAACAACACGCCGCTTAAGGAGTATTTGGACGATAATCTTTCGTCGCTGGTTGCCGTGGCATCGAAGTATGTGTCTCAGATCGCTGCCGAGCTTGGCCGTGGTGTGTTCCCGCTCATCACCAATACGGCTTCGCAGTTGTTCGTTATCTTCCTTGGTCTGGTGCTTGCGTACTGGATGGCCTGCGACTACCCTCGCATGCACCACGAGATTTGCACCATCATCGGTCAGGAGAAGGAGACCTCGTACCGCTTTATGGTCGCCATCCTTTCTCGCTCTGTCGGCGGCTACATGCGCGGTATGGTCGTGACGTCCATCTGCGGTGGTTTCCTCGCCTTTATCGGTTTTATGATCATCGGCCATCCGTATGCGGCGCTCATGGCTATCTTTACCGGCATCATGCATTTGGTTCCGGTCGTCGGTCCTTGGGTGAGCGCAGCAATCGCCACGGTGCTCGGTTTCATGTTCAGCCCCATGTTGGCGTTATGGACGCTCATCGTGACGATGGTCGCGCAAAACGTCACCGACAACGTGATTTCTCCTAAGGTCATGCAGAGCTCGGTGCAGGTGCATCCCATCATGAGCCTCACGGCGCTCGTTATTGGCTCGGCACTCATGGGCCCCATCGGCATGATTATTGCCATCCCGCTGTGCGCGGCCCTCAAGGGTATCTTCGTGTACTACTTCGAGAATGAGACCGGCCGCCAGCTTGTGGCCTATGACGGCGCCGTGTTTAAGGGCACACCGTACCGCGATGCCGATGGCAACCCGGTCGCCGCCTACGACGCGCTCGGCGACGACACCTTCATCTACGAGTCCGAGCTCATCGGCAACGAGACTGCACCCGAGGCCAAGGCCATGCCCAAGCCCGAGCTCGATAATCCCTGGATTAAGCTCTCGGGTCTGCAGCCCGATGCCACGGGCTTCTTCAAGAACCCCTTTGCCAAGGACGATGATTCCAACTCGGACGACGATACCAAAACCGGCATCGACGGCTCCATGGACGATGACGACAACTAGCGGGGTAATTCGGGTTAACATTCATACGTGCTAACGTGCACTTTCGCTGGAGGGTCGCTGTTTGGCGGCCCTCTTTTTTGCACTTGCGCGGTGGGATGGTAATATCGTTACGTTTGAACTGTTTCGATGTGAAACCGAGGAGATTCCCTCTATGAGTGCTGACTACCCGTCAATGACTACGGCCGAGATTCGCTCCAAGTTCCTCAACTTCTTTGAGGAGCGCGGTCTTAAGCTCTATCCTTCTTCGTCCCTCGTCCCCGACGATCCTTCGCTGCTGCTTGCCAACGCCGGCATGAACCAGTTTAAGGAGTACTACCAGGGCAAGAAGACCATGAAGGAGATCGGCGCTATCTCCTGCCAGAAGTG
Source organism: Collinsella sp. (assembly GCA_048500675.1). GTDB lineage: Bacteria > Actinomycetota > Coriobacteriia > Coriobacteriales > Coriobacteriaceae > Collinsella. The sequence goes on along the minus strand of DBFSAO010000017.1, from coordinate 16,391 downwards.
CGTCCGCACCAACGACATCGATTGCATCGGCGAGGACGGCCGTCACCTGTCCTTCTTTGAGATGCTCGGCGACTTCTCCTTTGGCGGCGTCTCCAAGCAGCAGGCTTGCGCCTGGGCCTTTGAGCTCATCACCAAGGAGTTCAAGCTGCCGCTCGACCGCCTGTACTTTACCGTCTTTACCGAGGACGACGAGACCCACGACGTGTGGCGTTCTCTGGGCGTTGCCGAGGACCACATCTCCCGCCTGGGCGAGGACGACAACTTCTGGGCCGCTGGCCCCACCGGTCCCTGCGGTCCGTGCTCCGAGATCTATTTTGACATGGGCGAGGAGGTCGGCTGCGGCAGCCCCGACTGCAAGCCTGGCTGCGACTGCGACCGCTTCCTGGAGTTCTGGAACCTCGTCTTTACCCAGTACGACCGCCAGGAGGACGGCTCCATGCCGGAGCTGCCGCACCGTAACCTCGATACTGGCATGGGCCTTGAGCGCATGGCCGCCATCATGCAGCACAAGACCGCCAACTACGACGGCGACCTGATGCAGCACCTCATCAAGCTGGGCGAGAAGATCAGCGGCAAGACCTTTGACGCCGACGATTACTCCGGTGCCAGCCGCTCGCTGCGCATCATCGCCGACCACTCCCGTGCCGTCGACTTTATGATCTCGGACGGCATCCTCCCCGGTAACGAGGGTCGCGAGTACGTTCTTCGCCGTCTGCTCCGCCGCGCCGTGTTCCACGGTCGCCTGCTGGGCATCGAGGGCGCCTTCCTGACCAAGTTTATCGACGAGGTTAACGCTCAGATGGGCGAGGCCTATCCCGAGCTGCTCAAGAACGTCGCGCTCGTCAAGGGTATTGTCGCCTCCGAGGAGGAGCGCTTCTCCACGACGCTCGACAACGGTCGCGTTTACCTGGATGAGGCCCTGGCAGCGCTTGCCGAGGGCGCTGTGCTTTCGGGCGATGTTGCCTTTAAGCTGCACGATACCTTTGGTTTCCCCATCGACCTGACCGTCGAGATCGCTGGCACCGCTGGCCACGACGTCGACATGGACGGCTTCACTGCCTGCATGGAGGACCAGAAGGCCCGCGCCCGCGCCAATGCCAAGGGCGACGCCTGGGGCAGCTTCAATGACGTGTGGGTCGAGCTTTCCGACAAGGTCGCCGCGACTGAGTTCGACGGCTATGACAACGATGTGATCGAGGGCGCCAAGGTTGTCGCCATCGTGCGCAACGGCGAGTCCGTCGAGTCCGCTGCCGCCGGCGAGGACGTCGAGGTTGTGCTCGACCGCACCCCGTTCTATGCCGAGATGGGTGGTCAGCAGGGCGATGCCGGCATGCTTTCCGCCGAGGGCGTTGTTCTGACCGTTGCCGACACCAAGAACCACAACGGCCTGTATGCTCACCTCGCGCACGTTGCCGATGGCACGCTGACTGTCGGTGCCGCTGTTACCGCCGCGCTCGACGCCGAGCGCCGTGGCTTCTTGCGCCGTAACCACACCGCCACGCACCTGCTCGACGCCGCCCTTAAGCAGGTCCTGGGCGAGCACGTCTCCCAGGCCGGCTCGCTGGTGACGCCCGAGCACCTGCGCTTTGACTTTACGCACTTCGAGGCCCTGTCCTCCGAGCAGCTCAAGGCTGTCGAGGACCTGGTCAACCAGCAGATCTTCGCTTCCAAGCCGGTCGTGACCCGTGTCATGGGCATCGACGAAGCCAAGGCCGCCGGCGCTGTCGCGCTGTTTGGCGAGAAGTACGGCGATGTCGTCCGCGTCGTCTCCGTGGGCGCCGAGGACCAGCCGTTCTCCCGCGAGCTCTGTGGTGGTACGCATGCTGCCAACACCGCCGAGATCGGTCTGTTCAAGATCATCTCCGAGTCCTCCACGGGCTCCAACGTCCGCCGTATCGAGGCCGTGACCTCCAAGGGCGCTCTCGATTACATGGCCGACCGCCTGGCACTCGTCGACGCCGCCGCTGCTGCGCTCAAGTGCCGCGTCGACGAGGTTCCCGCCCGTGTGGAGAACCTGCAGGCCGAGCTGCGCGAGACGTCCAACAAGCTCAAAAAGGCTCTGACCGGTGGCTCCTCCGATGCAATCTCCAGCGCCATCGACGGCGCTGTCGAACTGAACGGCTACAAGCTCGTCGTCGCTGAGCTTCAGGGTCTCGAGGCCGCAGACCTGCGCAACGTTTGGGATACCGTGCACCAGAAGGTCGCCGGCCCCGTCGCCTGCGTTGTTGCCAGCGTGACCGAGAAAGGCACCCCGGCCCTGCTCGCTGCCGGCTCCGATGACGCCGTCAAGGCCGGGTTCCACGCCGGTAACGTGATCAAGCAGATCGCGGGCCTGGTTGACGGTCGCGGTGGTGGCCGTCCCAACATGGCCCAGGCCGGTGGCAAGAACGCTGCCGGTATCGCCGATGCCCTCGCGGCCGCTAAGACCGCACTCGGCGCCTAAGAATCTAAGAAGTCACTGTGGTTGCGCTCGCGCTGGACATAGGGGAGACCAGGATTGGCATTGCCGTCTCGAGCCGTGATGGCAAGATGGCGATGCCTGTCAAGGTGCTTCCGGCTGCCGAGGTCACCGGTATGGCCAAGACGTTCCGCTACCTGGTTGAGGACTATGAGCCCGACATCGTGGTAAGTGGACGTCCCCTGACCATGGCCGGTGAGCCCGGCCCCCAGGCCGTGCGCGTTGCCTCCGTGGCGCAAAAGATTGCCGACGAGCTCGATCTTCCGCTGGAGTTTGAGGACGAGCGTCTGTCTTCGCAAGAGGCCAAGCGTATCCTGCGCGAGCAGGGCCTCAACGAAAAGCAGATGAGGGGCAAGATCGACATGATTGCCGCCAGCCTGTTTTTGCAGACGTGGCTCGATCGTAAAAACGAGGAGGTTTCGCATGCCTAGCGCTTCCGATCCGCGCCAGCAGAATCGTACACGGCAGCCGGCGTCGCGCCCTGCCCAGCCTGGCCAGCGTCCGGCACAGCCGACGCAGCGCGCAGCTCAGCCTGCCGCGCGCCCGGCGCAGTCCTTCTCTCATTCGGCCCAACCTGTTCAACGGACGGGTCAGCAGCCTTCTGCTCGTTCGGCCCAGCCTGCAGGCGGTACCCGCTTTAAGCAGCAGGCATCTACCCAGCGAGTGCAGGCCCCCCAGTCGCATTCGCATCACGCTCTCGGTTCCCACGGCGTTGCTCCGGCTACGCGCTCGAGCTATAACACGCACGTCCGCCGTGGTACACAAAAGAAAAGCTCCCCGGTGCCTATGATTATCGGTGGCGTCGTTGCCGTGCTTGCGCTTGTCGCGATCGTTTTCTTTGTCGTGCCAGCCGTCAAGGGCTTCTTTGGCGGTGAGGATGCGAAAGTCGCTGCTGGCCAGCAAGTTACTATCACGATTCCCGACGGTGCCTCGGGCGATACTATCGCCTCGATTCTCTCTGAGAACCATATCGTCGAAAATCCCAAGGATTATTATGCGGCGGTGAAAAAGCTCAACGCCGATATGTCGCTCAAGCCTGGTACTTATTCGTTCACCACACTCATGGATGCGACCAAGGTTGTTCAGCAGCTCATGGAAGGCCCCAACGCGGGCTCCAATGCGCTGACTATCCCTGAGGGCCTGACGGTCGATCAAGTCGCCGACCGTGTGGCCCAGGCCTACGACAGCATCTCTAAGGAAGACTTCCTCAACCAGGCCAAGGCCTCCAACTACGTGGACGACTATAGCTTCCTTAAGGGCGCCGCCAACGACTCGCTCGAGGGTTTCTTGTTCCCCAAGACCTATTCGTTGGGTGATTCGCCGACGGCCGATGGCGTGATTCGCGCTATGCTCGATCAGTTTAAGACCGAGTACAAGTCGCTTGACTTTGCGAGCTGCGAAGCCAAGATCAAGGAACGCTACGGTGTGGAGATGTCTGACTACGATATCGTCAACTTGGCCTCTATCGTTGAGCGCGAGGGCCTCAACGCCGATCAACGTGCGCATGTGGCCTCGGTCTTCTACAACCGCCTTGCCGGCAAGCTCGACGGTCTGCGCTATCTCAACAGCGATGCGACCATGATGTATGTCACCGGTGGCGAGGTTACCGCCGACGACCTGCAGAGCGATAGTCCGTATAACACCTATAAACACGAGGGTCTGCCGCCCACGCCCATCTGCTCTCCGTCGCTCGAGGCGCTCAAGGCCACCCTTGAGCCGACCGACTCCGACGACCTGTATTTCTACATTACGCAGGACGAGGAGTACTTCTCGCAAACCTACGAAGAGCATCAACAGTCTTGGAATTAACATGAGGATTTTTAGCCCCAAACGATACGTTGCCTCGGTCGATCGCATCGACCTTGATACCCTATGGGCCGACGGTAAACGCGCCATTCTGCTCGATCGCGATAACACCCTCGTGCCGCGCGACACCGAGCAGGTTCCCACCGCGGTTTCCGCTTGGCTCGACGCCGCCCGCGCCAAGGGTTTTAAGCTGTGCATGGTGTCCAACAACTGGCATCGCGACCAGGTCATGAGCTCTGCACGCGAGCTGGGACTCGAGGCCATCAGCCACGCCATGAAGCCGGCGCCGTTTGCCCTCAAGGCGGGTCTTAAGCGCCTCGGCGCCACGGTCGACGAGGCGGTGCTGATCGGTGATCAGCTCTACACTGACGTGTGGAGCGGTAATTTCGCCGGCGTCGATACCATCCTGGTAAAGCCGCAGGCGACGCAGGACCTGTGGTATACGCAGATCTTCCGTATCTTTGAGCGCCGGGCCCTGCGCGACCTTCCCTGCGAGGAATAGGTCTCGCTATGTCCCAGCACACCAAACACGGCTGCGACCATATCTTCTTTATCGGCTTTTTGGGCGCGGGCAAGTCGACGCTCGCGCGCAACGTCGGCACCATGTTCAAGCGGCGTTTTATCGATACCGACCGCCTGGTCGTGCGCCGTTGCGGCAAGTCGGTAACCGAGATTTTTGAGACCGAGGGTGAGGGTCGTTTTCGCGAGCTCGAGACCTCGGCGCTCCGTTCGCTCCAAAGCGAGCGCAGCCTGTTGGTTTCGTGCGGGGGCGGTATCGTCGAAACGCCGGTGAATATTGAACTGATGCACGAAATGGGTACGTGCGTGTACCTCGAGGGCGACTTCGAGGATTCGATTCGCCAGATTCGTCGGTCCGACACGCGTCCCGATTTCCGCTCGCCTGAGCATGCCGCGCGCCTGTTTGAGCATCGCCGTCCGCTGTATCGTCAGGCTGCCGACCTTACCCTTGATATTCGCAACAAGTCCTTCGAGGACGTTTCCTACCTTTGTGCCGAGATGCTTTTGGAGCGTGGGCTGCTATGATTCGCCGTCAACTGATCAATTTCCAAAACCGCAGCGTCGATGTCCGTGTCGGATTGGGTGCGTTCGATGAACTGTCGCGTATGTTTGCCTCGGCCGTGGGCAAGCCTAAGCGCGCGATGGTCGTTTGGAACACCGCCACATCCGAGCGTTTTGGTGAAGTCGTCGAGCATGCGCTGGTCGACGCCGGTTTTGCCGTGTCGCCGCTAGTCCTCGAGGTTTCGCCTGCTGGTGCCACGCTGGCCGATGCTGATGCTATCTTTGGCGCCCTGTCTGCCAACGGCGTTACCTGCGACGATCTGGTTGTCGCCGTTGGCGATGCCGCAACCTGCTCGGTTGTTAGCTGGTGCGCCAACCAGTGGTGCGGCCGAACCGAGTGCGCGCTGTTGCCGACGACCTTCGACGCCATGCTCACGGTCGCGACGACCATGAAGCCGCTCGTCGCCTCGTCGGCCAATGCGCTTCCCGCTATCGCGTTCCGTCCCGAACCGGGCTTGGTCGTGTGTGACCTCGACCTTGTTCGTGAGGCGGACCCCGAGGACCTCAAGCTCGGCTTTGTGGTACTTGTTGGCACCATGCTTTCGAGCAGTAAGTCCCGCTGGAATCAGTTTACTGAGACCGTCCCCGAGATTCTCGCGGGCGAGGAGGTCGCGCTCGTCAATGCCGTTCAATGGTCTCAGACTGCCCGTAAGGACGTACTGATGGCCACGAACCCGAGCGCTCGCCATGCGCTCGATTTTGGCAAGACGGGGGAGTGTACCCTGCGCGCCTGCTTGGGCGATGTCGCTTCGCAGGTCCCTGCCTATCAGCTGTTATCCGAGGGCATGCGCTTTGAGGCGCGCCTAGCACATGATGCCTGTGACTTTGATATCGATTACGTCTTTGAGGTCGATGACTGCCTGGAGGACTTTGGCATCGAGGAACTTGCCTTCGACCTGGAGCCCACCGCGTTTATCGAGGAGTTCCGCAGGCAGCAGTTCGCCCGCTCGAACCGCAGCATGCTGCCGCTGCCCGCAGCGCTCGGCGCCATTCGTCTAACGAGCGTTGAGGACGAGGTTCTTGAGCGCCACGCTCATGCCTACTTGGCTTCTCGCAAAGAACTTCTCTAAGATTTATTGACATCCATCGTCTTTCGTATCATGTTGAGGGGCGGGTTTTCAATCGGTTGCGGATCGCATACGATTCCGTACGTTGATTGAGACCCGTCCCGTCTTTATAGAGACAACAAGAAAGGAATCTGCATGTCTGAGTTTGCTGCCGGTCCTGCCGGTCGTATCGAGCGTGTCCGTGCCCTGATGGTCGAGCGTGGCTACGACGCCATCGTGGTGCGCGACGAGGCCAACCTTCGTTGGCTTACGGGCGTGAAGGGCGTCTTCGACTACACCTTCGAGTTCCCGCACGCTGCGTTTATTACGGCCGACCAGTGCCTGTTCCACACCGACTCGCGCTACCTCAACAGCTTTGAGGAGAACACGCCCGCCGGCAGCCCCTGGGTCTACGACATGGACGAGGGCACCATCCCCGGTTGGGTCGCCGGCAAGATTGCGGCCAACAAGTGCCGCGTCTGCGCTGTCGAGGACGATATGCAGATTAATTTCTACCAGGGCATTCAGCGCGGCCTGGAGGACCGCTCCGTCGCCTGCATGCTGCCGCTGATGCACGACGACATCCGCAAGATGCGCGCCATCAAGGACGCCGAGGAGATCGAGCTCATGCGCCACGCACAGTCGATCACCGACGCCGCCTTCCAGCACATGCTCGGGTTTATTAAGCCCGGTATGACCGAGAAGCAGGTTCGCAACGAGCTCGAGAACTTTATGTTCGCCAACGGCGCCGACAGCCTGGCCTTCGGCTCCATCGTGGCGAGCGGTCCCAACACCGCCAACCCGCATGCCGTGCCGAGCGATCGCGTGATCGAGAAGGGCGATTTCGTCCTCATGGATTACGGCGCGGGCTACTGTGATTACCGCTCCGACATGACGCGCACCGTCGTGATGGGCGAGCCCACGCAGGAGCAGCTCGACCTGTACGCGCTCGTGCGCCGTACGCACGAGGAGTGCGTCGCCGCCATCCATCCGGGCGTCGAGGGCAACGACATTTTCAAGCTTTCCAAGAAGATCATCGGCGATGCCGGCTATGGCGATTACTACAACCATGGTCTGGGCCACGGCGTCGGTATCGACATCCACGAGCTGCCCAACTTCAACCGCAGTAAGAACACCATCGAGATCGGCTCGGTTGTCACCATGGAGCCCGGCGTTTACCTGCCCGGCGTGGGCGGCGTGCGCCTGGAGGATTACGGCGTGGTCACCGAGAACGGCTACGAGCCTTTCACCAAGACCCCGCACGACCTGCACGTCATCGATTGCTAGCCCATTTCGATAGATTTTTGGGGCGGGGCGTCCGAATCGATTCGGACGCCCCGCGTTCTCTTTTTATGCGCTCGCCGCAGGCGCCGTCTGCAAGTGTATAATTTCTGTCGTATGTAATTTGGACGCTTGTGCGTTCTGCCCATAACAAGAAAGGTCGCTATGCCTACCATTTCTACCGCCGACTTCAAGAACGGCCTCGGTCTCCGTATCAAGGACAAGGTCTACACCATCGTCGAGTTCCAGCATGTCAAGCCGGGCAAGGGCGGCGCGTTTGTGCGCTACAAGACCCGCGACATCAAGAGCGGCCGCGTCGTCGAGAACACCTGCAACGCCGGCACCAAGTTCGAGAGCGTCATGCTCACCACCCGTGAGTTCCAGTACCTCTACAACGATGGCACCGACTACATCTTCATGGACAACGAGTCCTATGAGCAGGTTCCCGTTCCCGAGGACATGGTGGGCGAGAACTCCAAGTGGCTGCGCGAGAACGACATCTGCCAGCTGCTCTTCGCCGACGATGAGCTCATGGGCGTGACCCCGCCGATGTTCATCGAGACCACCATCGTCCAGACCGACCCGGGCTTTAAGGGCGATACCGTCCAGGGTTCCACCAAGCCGGCCACGATCGACACCGGCGCTGTCATCCAGGTCCCCATGTACCTCAACGAGGGCGAGGTCATCAAGGTTGACACCCGCGACGGCAAGTTCGTCTCCCGCGTCTAGCAACCAACTCTTCTAGGAGGACTCATGCCCCAAGAAATCAAGATTGACGGCATCGGCATTTCGCCCGATGTTCTGACCGCCATCGTCTCGCGCGCCGTGTCCGATGTCGAGGGCATCGCCTCCGTTGGCGTCAAGGACCTTGCCACTAATCTTGTCTCCATGATGCTCTCGTCCAAGGCCCCGGCTTCCGAGCCGGCTGTCGAGGCCGAGGTCGTTGGCGACAAGCTCGCACTCACCGTGCGTGTCGTGGTGTTCTTTGGCTATCCGTTCAAGAAACTCGCCGAGGCCGTTCGCGCTGCCGTGGTCGCTGCCATCGATGCCCAGGTTGGCGTTGAGGTTGAGCGTGTTGACGTTTGCATCGACGGCCTCGTTTTCCCCAAGGAGTAACCTTTGAGCCTTAAGGTTTATCGCGGGCGTACGCTTGCCCGCAGTCAGGCGCTGCAGCTGCTGTTCCAGGCCGAGGCCACGGACAGCCCGCTCGAGCGCGTCCTCGAGGGTGATTTCCTGATCTCGAAGGGTCCCCTCGACCCCTATGCGCTGGAGCTGTGCCGCGGTGCCTACGAGCATATCGACCGCATCGACTGCGCTCTGCGCTCCGTTGCCAAGAACTGGGATCTTATGCGCATGCCCGGTGCCGACCGCAATCTGCTGCGTATCGCCGTTTACGAGATGCGTTTCCTCACCGACGAGGAGGTCTCGGACGCCATCGTGATCAACGAGGCCGTCGAGCTTGCCAAGGCCTATGGCACCGACCAGTCCGCGTCGTTCGTCAACGGCGTGCTGGGCAAGATCGCTCGCAGCGAGGAGCTGCCGGGCGAGGACCTATACCAGGAGCTGCTGGCCGAAGATCGCGCTCGCGAGGAGGCACAGGCTGCCGAGGCTGCCGCCAAGGTTGCGGTTGCCCAAGCTGAGGCTGGCGTGCTGGCCGAGGATGCGGACGCCGCCGAGGCTGACATCGACTCCGTCGAGGAGTAGCCATGCCAGAGGGTTCTGTCCGTAACTTTGATGAGATCTCGGACCGTCTGGATCAGATCATCGCTACCGTTCGCTCCAAGGATACCTCCTTGGAGCGTTCGCTCGATTTGTTTGACGAAGCGATTGAGCTGGGCTCCCGCGCGGTCGATATGGTCGACAAGTTTGAGTTGACGCCGCGTGAGGCCGACAAGCTCGAGCAAGAATACGATGAGGATGCGGCAAACGAATCCCAGGATAGCTAGGCTGCATCTCCGGATACGAATGGTTGATGGCATTCATGAAACGCGTGCGTCTTGATGACGAACTGATTTCACAGGGCATCTGCGCCGATCGCGCGGATGCCCTTCGCACTCTTATGGCCGGCTTGGTCTCGAGTGGCGGTGAGCGCTTGACTTCGCCGGGTCTTAAGGTGATGCCGGGGCTGCCGCTGCACGTGAAGGGGCGCATTCCCTATGTTGGCCGCGGCGGTCTTAAGCTCGAAGGCGCGCTTGATGCGTTTGGCATCAATCCGACGGGCCTTGCCTGTCTGGATGTGGGCTGCTCTACCGGGGGTTTTACCGATTGCCTGCTCAAGCGCGGAGCTGCGACCGTTGTCTCTGTGGACGTGGGTCGCGCCCAGTTCGATTGGTCGTTGCGTCAGGACGATCGCGTGACGCTGCATGAGCGCACAAACGTGACGCAGCTGCCTGAGCTTGGCTATGCCGGCGCCATCGACCTGGCTGTGTGTGATGTCTCGTTTACCAGCATCGCGAACATTATCGATGCGGTACTGGCGTGCCTGGCGCCTACGGGTGCATTCTGCACGCTCGTAAAGCCACAGTTTGAAGCTCCGGCGGCGCTGGTGGGCGAGGGCGGCATTGTGACCGATCCCGCTGTGCGCCGCGATACGCTCGTGGCGGCGGTTGAGCTCTTTGCTGCCAAGGGGCTGTTCCCGGTCGATGTGTGCGTGTCGCCCATTCATGGTGCCAAGGGCAACGTCGAGTTTTTCCTGTACGGCACGAGGTTTGCCCCCGGCGACCGCACCGACGACGAGCTTCAATCCCAGGTATCGGTTTTGAGCGAGAAAGCGGCAACGCTATGAAGGTCTTTCTGGTTCCAAATTACTACAAGCAAGAGGCGGTCGAGAGTGGCCTGATGCTCGAGCTTTGGCTTACGCGCCAGGGCTACGAGGTCGCATGGGCGGCCGATCAGCGATCCAAGATCCAAAGCACGCCTGATATCGACGGCTCCGATCTGGTCATTACGCTCGGCGGCGACGGTACGTTGCTGCGCGCTGCCCGTATCCTCAACCATCGTGAGATTCCTATCCTCGGTCTTTCCTATGGTCACCTGGGTTTTTTAACTGCTGCGAGTCCCGAGGAGCGCGACATTCTGCAGGTCGTGAGTGACGCCCTTTCCGGTGAGCTACATGTGAGCCGTCGCGCTACCATCGCCGCTGATATCGTGTCCGTGCGCGAAGACGGTACGAAGGATGTCGTGCGCACCTTCGCCCTCAACGACATGGCGCTTACCCGCGGTCCGCTGTCCGATATGGTCGAGTTCGACATCACGGTGTCCGGCCATCATATCGACCGCCTACGCGGTGACGGTGTCGTCGTTTCGACGGCGACTGGTTCTACGGGTTACGCGCTCAGTGCCGGTGGCCCCATCGTGAGCCCCGACTATACGGGCATGGTCTGCGTACCCATTGCGCCGCACACCATTCAGGCCCGTGCCTTCTTGACTTCGCCGAGTGATGTCGTCGAAATCTTTATGTCTGATGACCGTCCGAGCGTTCCGGCGATCGCTATCGATGGACAGTTTATTACCTGTGATGGCACCGTTGAGAGCGTGGCGGTGCGTCGTGGGCCCGGTGATGTGCTGCTGCTGGATTACGGCCCCGAGAGCTTCTATAACTCGGTGAGCCGTGTGTTCTACGGAGTGCGTCATGATCGATGAGCTGCAGGTTTCTAACATTGCACTCATTCGCGAGGCGACGTTGGTGCCGAGTGCCGGCCTGACTGTCCTGACCGGCGAGACCGGTGCCGGCAAGACCGCGCTGCTCTCGGCCCTCAAACTTATTTTGGGCGAGCGCGCGGATTCGTCGACGGTGCGCGAGGGCGAGGCGCTCGCGAGCGTCGAGGCACGACTCTTCGACGGGCCGCACGACACGGAGGGTTTTACCGTGCAGCGCAGCCTTTCTGCCGAGGGCCGCAGCCGCGTGAAGATTGACGGGCGCATCGCCAGTGTGCGCGAGCTTTCGGAGCGCGTCGGCGTGATGATGGATCTGTGCGGCCAGCACGAGCACCAGCGCTTACTCGATCCGGTGCATCACGTTGCGATGGTCGATGCGTGGGCGGGACGCTCTGCGCTCGAGGCGCTTGATGCGTACCGCGCCTGCTTTAAGGCATCGTGCGCTGCCGCCAAGGAGGTTCGACGTGTTGAAGAGGCCTCGCGTGCGCAGGGGAGCCGCGTCGAGGAGGCGCGCTTTGCCCTCGAGCGCATCGGCGAGGTCGACCCCAAACCGGGCGAGTATGAGGAACTCGAGGAACTGCTGCCGCGCTCCGAACATGCCGAGGTACTGGTTGCCACAGCTAACGATGCCCATGCATCGCTTGTCTCCGAAGGGGGAGCGCTCGACGCCGTGAACAGCGCCGTGGCAGAACTTTCCCGTATGGCTGCCGTCGATCGCAAACTGGGCGACATTGCTGATGCGCTTTCGGATGCCTGTATCTCCCTTGAGGATTGCGCGAACGAGCTTCGTTCCTATCGCGATGGCGTCGCCTTCGACCCGCGCGAGCTCGCTCGCATGCGTGAGCGGTATTCCGACCTCAAGGGCCTGTTGCGTCAGTGGGGTCCCACTATGGACGATGTTTTTGCCATGCGCGATCGCTCGCAAGAACTGCTGTCCCTGGTCGATGATGGCGATGAGCGGATCAAAAAGGCGCGTGAGGCACTCGGGAGCGCCGAGCGCGAGTTGTTTGCCGCTGCCAAGGCACTTAAGCGCGCCCGTAATACGGCGGCCCCGCGCTTCTGCCATGAGGTCGGCCGCCAGATGGCTCGCTTGGAGATGGGTAGTGCCGAGCTCGTCTGGGAGTCGCGCGATCTTCCCCGTGCTGAGTGGACGCCCGTTGGTCCTTCGAGCTACGAGCTGCTATACCGCAGCGGTGCCGGTTTGATGCCACGTCCCCTGCGCCGCATTGCGTCGGGCGGCGAGCTCAGCCGCGTCATGCTGGCAAGCAAGGTTGTCCTCGGTAACGCGGACGGTGTCGATACGCTGGTGTTTGACGAGGTCGATGCCGGTGTCGGTGGCTCCACGGCGCGTGCACTCGCGGGCGTGATGGCAGATCTCGCCGCTACGCATCAGGTGATTGTCGTAACCCACTTGGCGCAGGTCGCCGTCATGGCTGACAAGCATTATGTTGTCAGCAAGGAACCGGGCGATGTTCCCCAAACGCATTTGGACGAGGTAACCGGCGAAGCGCGTATCGCCGAGATCGCCCGCATGCTGAGCGGCGATCAGTCCGAGGCAAGCTTGGCCCACGCAAAGCAAATGCTCGAAGAAGCTCGAGGTTAGGTCGTATCAGCGGTGTTGGTGGGACAAAATAGACTGAAATTTTTGTCCCACTACGCGTTTTACTCCACAACCTTATCCGGCTGGATGAGCTCCTCGTAGTAGCTGATATGCTCACGCGCGTCTTCAATCTCGGGCAGCAGGAAGTTGTAGATGACTTCGATGATCATCGTGGCGCTGATCTTGGAGAACGCAAAGTCGCCCGTCGTCAGCAGCGCTTCGTGGTTGACGGTATTAAAAGTGTAGTCTGCCAGGCGCGCGAGTGGGGATTTGCTGTCACTGCTGATGACGACTACGGTTGCGCCGCAGTTGCGAGCCGCTTTTGCCATGCGATTCAATCGGCGCGATTTGCCGGAGTTTGAGATAAGCACGATGACGTCACCCGGGCGTAACGTGAGCGCAAAGCCGATTGATGTCTCGCTAATGGTGCTCGCCATGCAGCGCAGGCCCAGCTGCGAAAACTTAAACGTCGCATCGAGCGCGACCGCGTTCGTATTGCCCACAGCTGCAAACTCAATAACCCCTGCATGCTTAAGGGCATGCACAACAGCCGCCAGCGTATCGTGGTCGATCCCGTCGATAGTCGCATTAAGCTCGCTCACCTTGGCAGCCAGGATGTTCTTGAGGCTCTGCTCCATATTGTCGAGCGAGACCTCGTCGGTCAGGCCCTCGTTGCGCTGGCTTTCCAAATCCCTCGCCAACGAAAACTGAAAGCTGCGGAAGCTACCAAAGCCCAGCTTGCGGCAGAAGCGCGAAACGGTCGCCTCGGACGTGGCAGCGGCACGCGAAAGTTGGGCGGCCGTCAGACGTGGCGCCTCGGACTGGTGTTCCAATATATAGTCGACAATGCGCTGCTCGGACTCGCTGTATCCCTGATGGGTACTAATGAGGGAAAGTGCGCTCTTGCTACTATCGATCATGGATGGCTCCTGGTTGGCATGAAAATCTAGCTTGATTTGCAATGCCATAGTATACGGGCATTTTCAATTACAAGATACACCTTGCCGTTTCAAGTGTTGATGGTAAACTTTCATTTACCGTTTACGGTTATGAAAGAACCTTTCACCGGAGATTTGCACCTTGGCTCTTCTCACGCGGACGGTAGGTTGGTATCTTTCAGTTGTGGAAAAACGCGCATCGAAGCGCGTGTAGGGGAGCGCCCGCGGGCGCTGTACTCAAGAAGGAGGGACACATGGCTAAGTTTGACATCATCGCCGCCACCGGTTGCCCGACCGGCATTGCGCACACCTTCATGGCGAAGGAGGCGCTGGAGAAGGCAGCTGCCGAGCGCGGTCTGACCATTAAGGTCGAGACTCATGGCCAGGTCGGTGTCGAGAACGAGCTCACCAAGAGTGAGATCGCTGGCGCCAAGGCCGTCGTCGTCGCAGCCGATAAGGATGTCCAGGCCGAGCGTTTCGCCGGCAAGCCCATGGTTTCCGTTGGTGTTTCCAAGGCCCTGTCCGTTGAGGCCGCCGGTAAGTTGATTGACCGCGCGCTCGCCGCTAAGGGCGACAGCACGGTTGCAGCCGCTGCCGATGTCGAGGACGAGGTTGAGGAGAAGGAGTCCATCGGCCACATCATCTACAAGCACCTCATGAACGGCGTCAGCCACATGCTGGTCTTCGTCGTTGCTGGTGGTGTTCTGACCGCCGTTTCGTTCCTGTGGGGCATTACGTCCTTCGATTCGACGGCGTCTGACTACAACAGCTTTGCTGCTATGCTCAAGATCATCGGCGGCATCGCCATGAACCTTATGGTTCCGGTGCTTTCCGCCTACATCGCCGAGTCCATCGGCAAGCGCCCGGCGCTCGTCCCCGGCTTTGTTGCCGGTATGATCGCCATCCAGGGCCTGCCTGTTAACGCCGAGACCGGCATGATCGACGCCGGTGGCACCGGCGTGGGCTTCGGCTTCCTGGGCGGCATCGTCGGCGGCTTCCTCGCCGGTTATGTCATCCTGCTGCTCGAGAAGGTCTTTGCCGGTCTGCCCAAGAACCTGGACGGCCTCAAGGCTATCTTCCTGTACCCGCTGTTCTCGACGGCTATCGTCGGCCTGGTCATGCTCGGCATTTCCGGCCCCATGGCTGCCATCAACACCGCCATGATGGACTTCCTCAAGGGCCTGTCCGCCTCTGGCGCCGTTGTCCTGGGTCTTGCCATCGGCTGCATGTGCGCCTTTGACATGGGCGGCCCGGTCAACAAGGCTGCTTACGTTACCGGTACCGCTATGCTCACCGAGGCACTGGCCGCCGGTGTTGGCACCGATACCTACAACTTCGGCACCAACTTCATGGCTGCCGTTTCCGCCGCCTGCATCGTTCCGCCGCTGATCACCACCTTCGCCGTCGTTGTCGGCAAGAAGTACTTCAGCCAGGAGGACCATGACGCCGGTGTCGTCAACCTCATCCTTGGTTGCACCCACATCACCGAGGGCGCCATTCCGTTCATGACCAAGAACATCTGGCCCGTCATGCCCATCATGATGCTCGGTTCTTCTATCGCTTCGATCCTGACCATTATGTTCAACGTTCACGATCCGGCGCCTCACGGTGGCTTCCTGGTCCTGCCCGTTGTCGAGAACGGTCCGCTGTGGGTTCTCGCGATCCTCATCGGCGCTGTGGTCGGTGGCATCCTGTTCGTGGCCTTTAAGAAGTACGACTTCGAGAAGAACCAGAAGGCCGCTCCTGCAGCCAAGCCGGTTGAGGCTCCCAAGGCCGCTGCCGTCGAGGCCCCCAAGGCCGAGGCTGCCGACTTCGTTAAGGTCGAGAATGTCTTTGTTGCCGAGGACTTCGCTTCTCGTGACGAGGCTCTGAGCTTCGTTTCCAACCAGGCTGTCAAGGCTGGTATCGCCAGCGACGCCGACGCCGTGTTGAACGCCTTCCTGGCCCGCGAGGCCGAGGGCACCACGGGCATGATGGAGGGCTTCGCCATCCCGCATGCCAAGTCCGACGCCATTACCGAGGCTGCTGTTATCGTCGTCAAGGACGAGTCCGGCGTGACCGGTTGGGACACCATGGACGGCGCTCCCGTCAACGTGGCTATCGCCCTGCTCATCCCCGGTGCACAGGCCGGCACTACGCACCTCAAGATCCTGTCCAAGGTCGCCGAGGCGCTCATGGACGAGGGCTTCCGTGCCACCGTCAAGGGTTCCACCGACGCCGCCAAGATCGCCAAGACGATCAACGCCCGCCTGGTCTAATCCCGCAACACGCGAATAGCATCGCCCCCTGTATATAAGGCGGAGTCCCTCCCCAGGGTCTCCGCCTTTTTCATCCCCAAATAAGTTGCGGTGAAATTGGGACTGTTTAAACGATTCAACCCCAAATGGGGGTGCGGACGATTTCTTGGACCGCGCCTAGGCGTATCCAAGCTTCCTGCGGTACTCCATCGGGCTCAGCCACCCGAGGGACTTCTTGATCCGCTCCTCACGATAGTACACGAGGTAGGCCTCGAGCCTTCCCATGAA
>DBFSAO010000016.1:0-5281 GCA_048500675.1 Collinsella sp. | reverse complement strand
GCCACGGTAGTGGGAGAGGAAGGCTCAGATGAGCGACAGCAAGCATGTGACGTACGAGGACGCCGGCGTCGATACCGCCGAGGGCGGCCGCGCCGTCGACGCTATTAAGCAGATGGTCAAGGACACCAACCGCCCCGAGGTCATCGGCGGCATCGGTGGCTTTGGCGGCCTGTTCTCGGCCGCCGCGCTTAAGGATATGGAAGACCCGATCCTGATTAGCGGCACCGACGGCGTGGGCACCAAGCTCGTGCTCGCCCAGATCATGGACCGTCACGAGACGGTGGGCCAGGACTTGGTCGCCATGTGCGTCAATGACATTTTGGCTTCGGGCGCCGAGCCGCTGTTCTTCCTGGATTACGTTGCCATCGGTCACATTGAGGCCGAGCACATGGCAAAGATCATCAAGGGTGTGGCCGACGGCTGCAAGCTCGCGGGCTGCGCGCTCGTGGGCGGCGAGATGGCCGAGCACCCGGGCGTCATGGCTCCTGCCGACTACGACCTCGCTGGCTTTACCGTGGGCGTCGTCGACCGTCCCAAGATGCTCGATCCCGCGAACGTCCGCCCCGGCGACGTGATTCTGGGCCTGCCTTCCACCGGCGTGCACTCCAACGGCTACTCGCTCGTGCGCAAGGTCATTGGCGTCGACGGCATCAAGCCGGGCACGCCCGAGGCCGCCGCTAAGGCCGAGGAGCTGAGCCGTCCGCTCGAGGAGCTCGGCGGTGCATCGCTGGCAGACGCCTTGCTGGCCCCCACGCGCATCTACGTCAAGCCGATCCTGGAGCTGCTGCGCGGCGGCGCCAACGTGCACGCTATCGCCCACATCACTGGCGGTGGTATTACCGAGAACCTCAACCGTGCACTCGCCGACGACGTCGACGCCGTGGTCACCCGCAACGGCGCCGAGATGGGTTGGGACGTTCCGCCCGTCATCACCTACGTGTCGCGCCAGGCCGAGCTCGCGCCCAACGAGGCATGCAAGACCTTCAACATGGGCGTTGGCCTGTGCCTGATCGTCGCTCCCGAGGACGAGGCTGCCGTGACCGAGGCGCTGGTCGCGCTGGGCGAGACTCCGTTCCGCGTGGGCGAGTGCGTCGAGGGCTCCGGTAAGGTCGTGTACTCCGATGAGCGCTAACGAGCAGATGGGTGCTGGCGAGGGCCTGGGTTTTGTGCCTTACACCCGTCCGACCGGCACCGATACGGCCGAGCCGCTCAAGATCGGCGTGCTCATCAGCGGTTCGGGTACCAACCTGCAGGCGCTGATCGACCTGATCGCCGCTGGCAAGCTCAACGCCTCGATTGAGCTTGTGGTGTCGAGCCGTCCTTCGGCCAAGGGCCTGCAGCGTGCAGAGCGCGCAGGCATCCAGACGCTCACGCTGTCCAAGGATATCTATGCCGACCCCATCGCGGCTGACGAGATCATCGCGCATGAGCTGCTCGAGCGCGGCTGCGAGTACGTGGTGATGGCCGGCTATATGCGCATGGTGCACACGCCGCTGCTGGCGGCGTTCCCCAATCGCGTGGTCAACCTACACCCGGCGCTGCTGCCGAGCTTTACCGGTGCCCATGCGATTGACGATGCCTTTGCGCGCGGCGTCAAGGTGACCGGCGTGACCGTGCACTTTGCCAACGAGATTTACGACAACGGCCCTATCATCGCCCAGCGCGCGCTGGCTGTCGAGGAAGGCTGGGATGTCGACATGCTCGAGGAGCACATCCATGCGATCGAGCATGTGCTGTATCCCGAGGTCGTGCAGATGCTCGCCGACGGTCGCGTTCACGTGCTGGACAGCGGCAAGGTCGCAATTGATGCGGCGCGTTAGGCGCGTGTAAACAGGTCACCTAGGTTTCTTTGTGACATAAGCAATCGAAATAGCCGCTTGGGGCATATGGAACCACATGTGCCCCAAGCGGCTTTTACCGTCTCTTCGATTTCGGGCTCCTGATAACGTGACAGGTGGGACCGAAAAATGGAGGGGGGGGTGGTTGGCTGCGAGCATGATATGGATATCAGCGGCGATTTCTCCATCTCGGTAAATAAAGATGGCTTCAAGTTCAGTATCGGTTCGAACTTCGAGGTAGCAACCCTGTTCAACGATTTTCTTACACTGACACCCATGTCATGAGCAAGGATAACTAGCCGGTATAGAGTCGCTTGAGCGGGTATGCATCTGTTCAAGTGACCCATCGATTTGTTTAAGAAATAGTTAAACTACGAAACAAACGGCACGTGGGTAACTCACGACTCAGCGAGAGTAAAAGGAATAGGAGAAGAAGGTTCATGTTTTGCCCCAAATGTGGCAGCAAGATTGGTGATGATGCGCGGTTCTGTACCGAATGCGGTCTGCCCTTGGGCGGGCTCTCGGGCAAGACTGCGGCCGAGGAGGGGCCCAAGGCCGAGCCGTCGGAGCGAGAATCATCGTCCGCTGAAGTCATAATGGAACCCACAGATACCGAAACGGACTCTGCGATAGGATCCGCGAATGCCGAGTCCACAGCAGAACCGAGCCCCGAGCCGGTCTCGAAGACCGCGAGTAGCGGTCACTCCCAGATGTACAACTTCTTTATGCGACGCTGTCAGGTCGGCAACCGCCTAGTGCCGCAGTTTGCCATCATGATCGCCGCATTTATTGCCGCGGCAGGCATCGCTTACGCTGCTTTCATGCTCTACAAGAACGTCATCGAGCCCAATCTCCAGCAGCAATCCGTGCAACAGGAGCAAGCGACCGAAAGGCCCAAGAAGGACGAGAGAGCGGCCGAAGAAGTTGTCTATACGTTGGAGGCAAAGTCATTGACGGTGTCTGCTCCGGTTGACCCTATGCTCAATCAGGGCGAGCGGACTGACATGGAATGGTCCTATCCGCAACTTAAGAGCTCCACCAAAGACGACGCCGCAGACAAAATTAACAAGGCGATTCTCGAGCCCCTTCAAATTGACGCGGAACGAACGAATCGAGCATCAGATAATGAGCAATCAGATGCTGAGTTGTACCCCGACGGCGAATTTCCCTGCATATCGAGAAACGTGACGGTTACGTACATGGATGAGAACTATTTCTGTATCCGTGACGAGCGCTATTCGACGGGATGGGGTCCGCATGGCGACACGTTTGTTACTGGTGTTATTTTTGATTTGCATACGGGTGATACTGTTAGTCCTCAGGACATGTTTGGCATTGATACCGAGGATCTTGCCAGTTCTATGAGTTCGGCAGTTTGGCCGTATCTTACGGAAATAGGCAGAGAGTATCCGTCTGACTACAACTCTATGCTCATGCGGAGCAATTCTTCAGACTATTCAATCAAGGGTTCAACATGCTTGTATGTGACATCCAAGGGGCTGGTTTATCGCACCGAAGACTATGAGCTCGGTACTTTTGCGGACGGCAATTGCGAGATTTTGGTTGCGTCCTGGGATGATGAGTCTCAAGTTGGGTCCGAAGTAACCCCTGATGAGGTCAAGGACGGTACAACGGTGAAAGTCGATAAGGAGGACTAACATGTTCTGTCCCAACTGTGGATTTGAGCTTGATGGCGATTTGCGATACTGCACCGAGTGTGGCTATGCACTCGAAGATGCAAAGGCGGTGCTGAACTCTGCCAGCAACGAAGTGGCAGAAGAGCCTTCCGTTACCAATGAGGCTGCGGAAGAGATTTTCGCTAGTGACGAAACGGAGAAGGAGCCTTCCGCCGGTGCCGAGGCGGGGGAGGAAAAGTCGCCCGTGGAGAGCGAGCCCGTAGCGGACGAAGAAGACGACCGGCCCAAGGACGACGTGTTGTCCGATGCAACGCCTTCGATTCCAGCCGTGCGCGCCGACCGGCCAAAGCCGAGCAATCCGGTCGCCAAGCCCGTCGCGGCGCCAGCCCCTGCGCCTGCGGCGAATGTATCCGCACAGAAAAAGGACCCCAAGGCGCTCTATATCGTCGGTATCATCGTTGGCCTGACAGCCATTGCCATCTTTAGCTGCCTGCTGTTCTTTAGCAAGTCCAGCGACGACGTTGCCCATTACGGCCAGGACAAGGCCATCGTGGTGGCCCAAGAATCCAAGATTACCCCGACCGACGCAAAGGGCGAGAAGATCAAGAAGTACTCGGTGACCCTGAACGGCGACAACGGCTACAGCACCAATGCTGAGGTTAAGGGTGACGAGGGCTTCACGGTAAGCCAGTTTCCCGATATCAAACCGGGAAAATATACCCTCACCGTTAGGGACTCCAAGTCAAAAGTCGAGTGGAGCATTCCCGTCAAAGTCGTCGATAACTCTAAATCCACTGATGCCGTAAAAGAGGTTTCCCTCGAGGTGCCTAAGGCCAACGAGGCCGATACAAAGACAGGCGAAGGCGACAAGAAGGATGGAGGCGCCGCTGCGGGCAATACCGCTGCGTATGACGCTTACAAGCAAAAGTGCCAGGAATATCTCGCGTGCTATGGAGAGCCACGAATTGTTGAGGTGACTGATTCTGTCTATGCGATGCGGGGGCTTTGTCTTGTCGACCTCGTTGATTTTGATCAGGATGGCCAGCCTGAGCTCTTGACCGTTGTGAACGGTATGAGCGATGACGAATTAAAGAGCGCTTGGAATGGAGATATAGAGGGACTTCAGAAGTCCTACACCGTAGAGGTTTGGTCGGCAGCTGATGGTGGCGTCAAGAGGCTTTACAGTCAAAATTGGCTTGATAACAGCAACGGAGGAACGATGTTTCTTCCGCTGATTAAAGCGGATGACGGAAGCATCCTCGTAAGCCAAAGAACATATGAGATGAGCAATGCGATTACGGCATTGCTTGCTGGCAGGCAGGCTTTGGCTGGGGACAATACTTCGGTATACGGCAAGAAAGGCGATGTTTTTTCGCTTGTAAGCAACTACGAGTCCTGGGGAGTTGCGCCGAGCGAGGGCAATGGCTACGAATACTATTATGCGTCGGAGGGCAAGGACATTTCCGAGACGGACTATAATGCCCTATATCAGCAATTTGGCTATGGGCACAATTACCGGACATACTACTTCTTTGATTTTTCAACCTCAGGTTACGGCTCTATTTCGGGGGAATCCCACGTCGATCCCAATCAAGTTGCGGAAGTCACCAAAGATACGCTCAAAAAGGTGGGAATCGAATAAAAACTGAAAGGGGCTTGGAAAACTGTTAGCGTCGGAATAATTTAGCCAAATATAGTCGGCCGAGATTGACCAATCCCGGCCGACCCATTTTAGCCAACACGCCCGCATCTATGTCTTTCCTATCGCTTCCCTACATCCCCTCGGGCTGGATCCCCCTCACCTTC
>DBFSAO010000015.1:0-2932 GCA_048500675.1 Collinsella sp. | reverse complement strand
CTGGCCCTGGGTGGCACCGTAGCCGCGATACGCGCCGCCGCGGTTGGTATTGGTGTAGACGGCGTCCCAGCTAAAGCGGCTCGCCTTCACATGGTTGTAGATGGGCAGGCTCTTGTGGCCCGAAAGGCCGATCGTCGTGGTAGCGTGTTCGCCGTACGCGCCGGCGTTGGACAGCGTGTGCAGATCGATGGCCGTGATGGTGCCGTCGTTCATGGCGCCCAGCTTAACGGTCATCTGCATCTGGTGGCGCGAGTTGCCCGCAGTGATGGTCTCCTCGCGGGTGTAGCAGCAGTAGCTCGGACGGCCGGTCTGCTGCGTCACAAACGCAACGAAGATCTCGCAGCAGCCCGTCTGCTTGGAGCCAAAGCCACCGCCGATGCGCGGCTTAATGACCTGCACCTGCGACTGCGGAATGTCGAGCGACTGCGCGACCATGCGGCGGACGTGGAAGGGCACCTGCGTAGAGGTGGTCACCGAAATACGGCCGAACGCGTCGGTCGTCGCGAAAGCACGGAAGGTTTCCATGGGCGCGGTCTGCGTGGCCTGGCTGGTATAGGTGCGGGTGAAGACGATGTCGCTCTGGGCGAAGGCCTCGTCCAAGTCGCCATAGTCGCTCGTGCCGCTGCATACCAAGTTGCGCGGAACGTCGCCGCCCTGCGGGAACATAAAGGTCACGTCGCCCTCGGGGTGGACCACGATGTCGTTATCGAGTGCCTGGGTAAAGTCGAGCAGCGGCTCGAGCACCTCATAGTCGACCTTAATGAGTTTGAGCGCCTTGTCGGCAGCCTCCTCAGTCTCGGCGGCGACGATCGCCACCTCCTCGTTTTGGTAACGGACGAGGTTCTCGAGAATCAGGCGATCGTAGGGACTCGGCTGCGGATAGCTCTGGCCGGCGATGGTAAAGCGGCGCTTGGGCACGTCCTCGTAGGTGTAGACGCCCACGACGCCGGGCACCTTCAGTGCGCGCGACGTATCGATGGAGCGGATCTTGGCGCGGGCGTACGGACTGCGCTTAAGCTTGACGATGAGCGCGCCGGCGGGAACGAGGTCGCCCGTGTAGACGGGACGGCCCTCGAGCAGGGCCTTCGAGTCCTTCTTGGGCTGCTTGTGGGTGATCTGCTTGTACGCGACACCATCGCAGCTGGTGTCGTTGATGGGCAGCTCGGGCATCTCAAAGCCCACCTGCACGCCAGACTCGTTGAGGAAGCGGACGATGGCGCGCAGCTGGCTCTCATAGCCGCTGCAGCGGCAGAGGTTGCCGGCGAGCTGGCGCGAGAGCTCCTCGCGCGTGGCGACGAGGCTCGGGTCCTCCTTGGCGGCGCGGGCAAGCGCCAGCACGTTCATGATGAGGCCGGGGGCGCAAAAACCGCACTGCTCGGCGCCTTCGGCAGCCATCGCACGGGCCAGTGCCTCGGACTCGGCCTTGAGGCCCTCGAGCGTGGTGATGGTGTGGCCCTCAACACGGGCGGCGGGAACCGAACAGCTCAGCACCGGGTCGCCGTCAAGCCACACCGTGCACAGGCCGCAGTTGGTGGTTTCGCAAGCGCAGCGCACCGACGCGCAGCCCTGCTCGCGCAGCAGCGCAAAGAGCATGGTGTCGGGGGCAATCTGAACCTTGACCTTGCGACCGTTGAGTGTAAAGGAAAGATCGATGAGTTTGGCAGCCATTAGCGCACCTCGCTAGAATCGACGCCGGGCACGCGGCGGCAGGAATACTCGTCCGTGGCAAACTTAGGCACTTGCACGCCCTCGAGCTCGCGGGCAAGCGCGGCCGAAAGCTCGATGCCGGCGGCGCGGCGCACGGCCTGCACGGCAAGCGGGGCCGAGATGCGGCGGCGGTAGTCGGCCGAGCCCCACATGTTGGTGCCGTAGCTCAGCGCGCGCACGGACGCGGCCAGGGAGCGCAGTTCGTCCTCGGAAGGCCGCTCGTTCACCAGGCCGCATGCCTCGCCCTGCAGCAGGGTCGCACGCAGCGGGCGGGCGCCCACGGTGACATGCCAGCTGTTGTCCCACCAGGCGGCGGTGACATTGAGCGAGGGGAAGTCGGTCGCGGCCTTGCGCACAGCCTCATAGCTTGCGCGGTAATCGTGCTTAACGACCACCACGTGCTCGATCACGTCGCGCACGTAGCCCATGTCCACGAACTCGGCGAGCGGCACGCGACCGGCACCCGTCAGCTCAACATAGGAATCGAGCGCGAGAAAGGCGGAGAGAACGTCCGAGAAGCCAAAGCGGCCGTAGATGCTGCCGCCCACCGTGGCGGTATTGCGCAGCTGCACGCCCACGATGTCATGGACGGCGAACTCAAAGACATTGTTGACAAGCACGTTGAGCCCGGCATGACGCTCGAGCTGGCGCAGGGTGCACATGGCACCGATGCGAAACTCGGTCTCGGTCTCCTCGATCTGATCGAGTCCGCAGGCCGAAAGGTCAATCGCCGTCGCAACGCGACGCGAACCCAGGCGCATCCAGATGCCGCCACCCACAATCTTATTGTTGCGGTTCTTCTGTAAGAGCTCATAGGCTTCGGCCGCGTTTCCAACACGGACGTAGGTACCGAACTTGAGCACGTTCTCCCCCATCTCTTCACTTGTCCAGTACCTCTAAGTGTACCAAACGAGAGCGCACGACCCTCACCGCCATAGAAAAAGGCTCCCAGCCGGATAGCTGGGAGCCTCATCACATGCTATATCAAGCGAAGATTTAGCAGACGCCCTGGGCGAGCATGGCGTCGGCGACCTTCAGGAAGCCGGCGATGTTGGCGCCCATGACGAAGTTGCCCTCCTGGCCATACTCCTTGGCGGTGTCGTCCACGTTGTGGAACATGCCGCGCATGAGCTGCTCGAGCTTGCCGTCGACCTCCTCGAAGGTCCAGGACAGGTGCTCGGCGTTCTGGCTCATCTCCAGGCCGGACACGAGCACGCCGCCGGCG
>DBFSAO010000144.1:0-20779 GCA_048500675.1 Collinsella sp. | reverse complement strand
CGACGAGGTCGTGATGCGTTTTATCGGCGATGGCATGGAGCCCGAGGACGCCGTGGCAGACGTGCGCGAGTTTGATCGCGTGGTCGTTTCGGGCGGCGACGGCACCGTCTCCAACGTGCTCGACCAGATGCGCGGATGCGGTGTCCCCACGCTCGTCTTCCCCTCCGGTACAGCCTGCCTGTTCTTCAACAACATCGGCAATGCCCCCGAGGCAGCGGCGCTTGCCAAGGCTTGCCGCGCCGGTCGCACGGTCAAAGTCGACATGGGCGAGCTCTTTTGGCTCGACGAGAACGGCAACGAGAAGCGCCACGGCTTCATCATCATCGCCGGCTCGGGCTTCGACGCCGAGATCATGATGAAGGCCGCCCCCACCAAAAACGACATCGGCGAGATCGCCTACTTCCTCTCTGCACTCGCCACGCCCAACCCTACGGTAGCGCACTTTACCATTGAGCATGACGGCATTGTCGAGGAGCTCGACGGCATCTGCTGCATGGCCGGCAATACCTCGGTCATCCAAAACGACATCAACCTGTTCCCCGACTGCCGCATGAACGATGGCATGGTCGACATTGCAGTCATCGAACCCGTGCGCACCGTGCAGCTGCTGCCTACCGTGATCACCGCTGCGCTTGACCCCGCCGGCAAGGTACTCGGGCGCCCGCAGTTCAAGATCATCCAGACCAAGGAAGCCAAAATCACCTGCACCCCGTCGCTGGGCATGCAGTTCGATGGCGAGATTATCTCCAGCAATTCGGGCGTCTTTGGAGCCCGCGCGCTTCCGCAATGCCTCGACCTCATCGTCGACGAATTCTCCCCGCTCGGAAAATAGGAGGACCCCATGAACGACAATCCCCTGATCGGCTTTATTGTCATCGTCTTGGCCATGCTCGTCGGTTACGCCATCAACGTGATTCACCGCCGAAAGAAGTAAATCCACATTGGTATGATATTCATCCAGTTATCGACTCTCCCGCTGTTTATGCAAATCCTAAACAGCGGGAGAGTTTTCTTTTTGAGCACCGTCTAATGCTTTATTCAGCTACAGTAAATGCAGGGTGCCTTTATTTAACTAAAGCCATAAAATGAGTATTATTATCCGTTCATCGTATATTTCCACACGCTCATCGAGTAAAAGCTGTTGTCGAGTGAATACTCTTTACACTTCCTTTAGGCTAGTAGATGTATTTATTAGCTGAAACTCCGTACGGTTTCGCGGGGTTTCAACAGTTGGGAGGGATTATGAGGTTTACTCATCCTGTCAACACGCTCAAGAAGCTCGGCTGCGGCCTTGCGTTTGGAGCAGCGGCCATCATGGCCATGCCGACTTCGGCACTCGCCTGCACCCAGATCTACATGGGCAGCAAGCTCACGGCAGACGGCAACACGTACTACGGCCGTTCCGAGGACTTCGGTCCGCGCTATGTCAAGCACTTTGGCATTGAGCCCGCACACAAGGACGGCAACGAGTACACCTCGGTCGAGTCCGGTTTTGAGTACAAGTCCAAGGGCGCAACCTACCGCTACACCTTCGTTCGCGACAACCCCTCGCAGTGGGAAGATCGCTACGACGCATATTCCGAGGCAGGCATCAACGAGAAGGGCGTCTCCTGCTCTGCCACGCTGAGCACCTCCTATAACGAGAAGGCCGAAGAGGCCGACCCCATCACCGAGGAGACTGGCATTGGCGAATACAGCTATGCCAGCGTCATCCTGGGCGAGAGCGCCACGGCCCGCGAGGGCGTCGAGCTCATCGGCAGCCTGATCGACGAGCAGGGCGTCTGCTCCAACGACCAGATCATCATCGCCGACAGCACCGAGACCTGGTTGTTCGCCGCGCTTTCCGGCCATCAGTGGATTGCTATGAAGCTCGCCGATGACATCGCCTCGCTCAACCCCAACATCGGCAACCTCACCTATAACGTCGACCTCGATGACACCGAGAACTGTCTCCATTCCGAAGGCATCGAGTCCATGCCTAAGGAGAAGGGCTTTGCCGAGTACACCGACGGCAAGTTCGACGTCGCCAAGACCTACGGCGAGGAGATTAGCGAGGCCGGTATGCACCAGTGGTCGCGCTATATCCAGGGTCGTGATTACTTCATGGCTCCGCTTGCCGAGGGCACCGACTACGAGATCGTCAAGGACGAGCGCGAAGAGGCTCGCGCCACGACCGGCGCCCTGGTCCACGAGATGCAGCCGCTGTTCTTCCAGCCCGGCAAGTCCGACTGGAACACCTTTGAGATGATTCGTTCCTTCGCCGCTCGCGGCGAGAATGTCGCCGGCCTCAACGCCAACACCGACGGCGCCTATGCCATCGGCTCCAACCGCAACACCGAGATCCACACCTTCCAGATCCGTCAGGGCATGGACCCCGAGATCGCGACCATTCAGTGGGAGATGCTCTCCAACGCCGAATTCTCCGTCGCCATCCCCTTCTACTCCGCACTGCTCACCGAGGTCAGCCCCTACTTCAGCGATCAGGATGTCTCCTTCGATCACTGCGAAGAGGAAGACGTCGTGAACAACGAGGAGCCCAAGAACTCCATCAACTACGTCCTCATGGACATCAACACGCTCGCCTATGAGAACCGCGACCACTGCGCCACCGGCGTCCGCGCCTATCTCGACGCCCTGCAGAAGGAACTCATCGAGCAGAACCTGACCGTCGACGAGGCCATGCAGGCCGAAGAAGGCACCGAGGCCCGTACCGCCCTGGCCAACAAGGCCGGCAAGGCTGCAACCAAGAACACCTATGTTAAGTGCAAGGCCATGCTCGAGGAGATGCGCGACTACCTCAAGGAGGGCGATTTCTCCGAGGAGTTCGTCCCGAGCGACTACGATGCCGACAACGACTGCCTGGTCGAATCCATCACCTACGCCGACGAGGCCCTTTCCGATGAGGACGTGACCGAGCCAGAGGCCGAAGAGGAAGAGGTCACCGAGGAGAAGTCCGAGGGCAACAACATGGCCGCCATGGCCGTTGGCGCCGTCGTCATCATCGGTGTCTGCGTCTACGTGATCTATCGTCGCAAGAAGGCCTAAGACCCTCATGTCCTAGCTGAGCGGGCGGGGCACATGAGTCACCTCGCCCGCTTAACCCGCCTTTTGACCGGCGGGAAACCCGCTTGAAATCTTTTCAAAAAAGATTTCCCCGCACACACTTCGCTGTGCTATAGTGCAGCGCAACAGCAACTTGGTGCGACCGCGCCACGGCATCACGAAAGGAGCCACCAACATGAAGAACACGATGAAGTCTCTCAACAACTGGTGGTGGCGTGATGCGAATACGATCGGTCGACAGTGAGTCCCTCACGCCTGTTTTTGCGCTCTAGGTGATTGAAAGGCCTCCGGTTTCGACCGGGGGCCTTTTTCTATCTCGAGCCCGATCGCATTCGCATCACGCGCCTCCGCTTTTCTCTTGCACTCCCCTTCCGAAAGGATTTTCACCATGTCTCAGAACACCACCGCCACCCAGCCCCGCACCGTCCAGACCGCCGACCGCGGCAAACTCGACGTCCGTGCCCTCGTCCTGCTCGCCATCCTGCTCGCTGCCGGCTTCATCCTCAACTTCACCGTCGGCAAGGCCATCTCGGGCATCTCGGGTGGCATGATCAGCCCCGAGTTCATCATCTCGGCCTTCTGCCTCACCATCCTGGTCGTTCGCCCCAACATCGGTCAGGCGCTCGTCATTGGCCTCATCTCGGCTGCCGTGATCCAGATCACCACTACTTCGCCGTTCGTCGATTTTGCCGCCGAGGGCATCGCCGCCATGCTCATGGCCGGCATCGTCAACGCCGCCGGCAAGAACGGTCAGGTCAAGCCCGCCATCGCCATTGTTGCAACCTTCCTGACCACCTTTGTCTCCGGCGTCATCTTCATGGTCATCAAGATGGCCATGCTCGGCGTGGTAGGCGAGCTCGCCGCCGCCATGCTGCCCGTCGTCGCCATGACCGCCGTCTTTAACGCCATTCTGGTCGGCGCCCTCTATCTGCCCATCCAGAAGGCCCTGAAGCTCAACTAACCCGCTCGGCTTTACGAGCCACCCCATCTTGGCGTTCATTCGTCGCTCGCGTACCCAAGTACGCTTCGCTCCTCTTTCACGCCAACCTGAGGCCCCTCGTAAAGCCGTCTCCGTGCTTCACCACCAAAGACTGTCCCAAACAACTAGCTCTTGGGGGCGTTCTTAAACGACTAGTCATTTAAGAACGTCCCCAATGACTATGAAAGGTATCCATGGAAACGATCATCAACGTCGACGATGTCTCGTTCTCCTATGGCACGCAGACCGAGCAGGCGCTCAGCCACATCTCGCTCAGCGTGAATAAGGGAGATTTCATCGGCATCATCGGGCCCTCGGGCGCCGGCAAGTCCACGCTTGCCGCCTGCCTGTCGGGCGCCGTGCCCCACCACTACACCGGCACGTTCTTTGGGTCCGTCATGGTCGACGGCCACGACACCTGCGAGGTCTCGCTCACCGACGTGTCGCAAATCGTCGGCAGTGTGCTGCAGGATATCGACACGCAGATGGTCGCTTCGGTCGTCGAGGACGAGATGCTCTTTGGCCTCGAGAACTTTGGCGTTCCCCACGACCAGATCGAGCAGCGCGTGAGCGAAACGCTCGAGACCGTCGGCATCAGCGACCTGCGCGACCGCGAGATCGCCACCCTCTCGGGCGGACAGAAGCAAAAGGTGGCCATCGCCGCCATCCTCGCCATGCGTCCGCGCGTCTTGGTTCTCGACGAGCCCACCGCGGCACTCGACCCCGCCAGCTCCATGCTGGTCTTCGAGACGCTGCGTGAGGCAAACCGCACACTTGGAATCACCATCGTCGTCGTTGAGCAAAAGGTCGCCCTGCTCTCGGAGTACTGCAACCGCGTGCTCGTGCTCAACCATGACGAAATCGCGCTGCAGGGCGAGCCACACGAGGTCTTCGCGCATACCGACGAGCTCCGTGCCATCGGCGTCGACTGCCCTCGCGTCACGCGTATCTTCAATAGCCTCGAGGCCGATGGCCTGGCCAGCGGCACTCCCTGTTTGGATGTTGATGAGGCCGAGCGTCTGATTACGGGCATCGTCGACCCCGCACGCGCAAGCAGCGACGTTCAGGCACCCGCCGGCTCACCGCACGCACCGTCGTTGCGCCCGCACGCCAAGGACGCCGAGCCCGTGCTCACCTTCAATCACGTTGAGTTTGCCTATCCCAATGGCGGCGCCGCCGTCCACGACCTCAACCTAACCCTCTATCCCGGCGAGCTCGTGGGCATCGTCGGCCAGAACGGCGCCGGCAAGACCACGCTCACCAAGCTGCTCACAGGCCTGCTTAAGCCCGCCTCGGGCAGCGTGCGCGTCACGGGACTGGATACCGCAGCCGTTCCCACGAGCCGCATCGCCCGCGAGGTCGCAACCCTCTTCCAAAACCCTGACCGTCAGATCTGCAAGGACACCGTGCTCGACGAGGTCGCCTTTGGCTTGGAGCTTGGCGGCATGGACCGTGCCGAGGCTCTGCGTCGTGCCCAACTCGTCATCGACCGCTTTGGCCTGCCTGCCGATGAGGCACCGTTCTCGCTTTCGCGTGGCCAGCGACAAATGGTGGCGCTTGCCTCCGTCGTAGTGGTTGAGCCCAAGATCGTCGTACTCGACGAGCCCACGAGCGGCCTTGATTACCGCGAATGCATGACCGTCATGGAAACGGTGCGCACCATGGCCGAGCGTGGCTGCGCCGTTATCATGGTCTGCCACGATATGGAAGTCGTCTCGGATTTTGCCGAGCGCATTGTGGTAATGGCCGACGGTCGCATCCTCGACCGCGGCCGCACGCACGAGCTATTCTCGAACATCGATCTCATGCGGCGTGCCTACGTGGAGCCTCCCCAGGTTATTGAACTCTCGCGCCGTCTGGCATCTTCCGTCTCGCCCGCTTTTGCGCAGGTGAGCGAGGTCACCGATGTCGTTCGAATTACCAAGGAGATGGTCCACCGTGGTTAACGTCATCGACTACATGCCGGGCGATACGCTACTGCATCGCCTGAACCCCGTCGTCAAACTGGGCCTCG
Organism: Collinsella sp.; assembly: GCA_048500675.1. GTDB lineage: Bacteria > Actinomycetota > Coriobacteriia > Coriobacteriales > Coriobacteriaceae > Collinsella. Next base: position 14,723 of record DBFSAO010000144.1, on the reverse strand, counting down.
CCGCCGCCATCATCGTCGGCATCTTCTTGTCCGACACCTACGTGGCGCTGCTGGGCTTTTTGGCACTCACCCTTGCGCTGGGTGCCTATGCCGGCGTCGTCGACCGTCTGTTCTCGCTGCTCAAGTTGCTGATCCCGCTCGCGCTTATCATGCTGGTGCTCCAGCTGGCCTTTATGCGCGATGGCAACGTGGTGTGGGGCTTTATCACCGACACGGGCCTCATCACAGGATCGAAGGCCTGTCTGCGCCTACTGGGTGTGGCGTTACCACTCATCCTCATGCTCATGGTGACCAAGCTCAACGACCTTGCCAACGCCTGCGTCGAGGTGCTGCACGTACCGTATCGCTATGCCTTCACCTTTACCACGGCGCTGCGCTTTGTGCCGGTGTTTGGTCAGGAGATGAACGCCATCATGGAGGCGCAGACCGCACGCGGCGTCGAGTACGACACCAAGAACCCCATCAAGAAGCTTAAGCTCATGCTGCCACTGTGCGTGCCACTGCTCATCTCGAGCGTGGGCAAGACCGATGCCACAGCCTTGGCGGCAGAACAGCGCGGCTTCTATCTGCGTACGCGCGCCAGCTCGTACAAGCGCTACCCCATCAAGGGCCTGGACATCGCCGTGCTCATCGTCAGCATCGCCCTCATCGCCATCGGCTTCCTGTTCTAGTTCACCACCGACAGCAACCGCCCAACGCAAAAGGCCTCGGCTCGCACCAAACGAGCCGAGGCCTTTACTGTTTCACCAGATAAAACCTACCAAAATTAACCTGTCCCTTTTTGGCGGGTCGGAAGCTAGAGGCGGTAGGGGGCGCCGCTGCGGATGATGGATTCGCGCACCAGGACATCCATGGCGTCGAGGGTGATCTCGGGCATCTCTCGGTACTTTTGCAGCACCGAGAGCTCGGTGCAGGCCAGAATGACGCGGTCGCAGCCGCTACGGGCGAACTCCCACATCACGCGGTCGAACTTATCCATATCGGGCTCACGTCCGGCCTTCACATCATCGTAGATAAGCGACATCACATCGTTCTGACGTTTCTCGCTGGGATAGACGACCTCAACACCTGCAGCCTCGCATTCGCGGCCGTAGACGCCCGCGCCCACGGTTCCGTCGGTGCCCATGATGCCAATCTTGTGCACCGGCTCGGCCGGCATACTCAGGTTGGGGTCGAACTCGCACTCCCCCATCACCGCACCGGCCAGAGCATAGCGCACCGACTCACGCGGCATGTGGATAATCGGCACCTTCGTAAACGACTGGATCTGGTCGTAGAAGTAGTGCGACGTGTTGCAGGGAATGGCAATGTGCGCACAGCCCAGAGACTCGAGTGCCTGGGCACACTCTTTCATGGTCGCCAGCAGCTTGGCATGCTCGCCGGTCTTAATGGCCAACGTGCGGTCGGGCATGGTCGACTTGGAGAGCACCACCATGTCGATATGTTCCTGATCGCAGGCAGCAGCCGTATGACGCACCACCTGGTCGTAGTAATACGACGTGGCCTCGGCGCCCATGCCGCCGATAACTCCCAGCTTTTCCATCGCCGCCTCCTTGGTGACGCTTGCGCAATTGCGCGTATCATACCCGCGCCCGCCCGATGCAAACCGGACGGGCGCCGCGCTCATCTACTTGTAATACGTCTTGAACAGCTTAAAGTGGCGCAGCTTGGTGTGCCACATGCGCAGCCAGCGATTAAAGACAAAGTCGCCCTTCATAAACGAAGGGTCGGCGCCCTTGCCTTCCTTGTCCAGGCGATGCACCTTAGCGCGCAGCTCGGGATCCTTGACGTACTTGTCGACGACGCCCATGGGGACGACCATCCACAGCGCCTCGTCCTGCGCCGTCACAAACTCCGGTTCAAACGGGCGATTGAACACATACTCGTCCACCACATACTTGGCAACGTTAAAGCCGCTGTTGGTGACGTAGTAGTTGCTGCGGCCTTGGCGCGTGTTGAAATCGAAGAACTTAAACGAGCCGTCGCGCTCGTCGTACTTAACGTCAAAGTTGGAATAGCCCACAAAGTGAAGGTCCTCGAGCAACTTGCGCACGCCGCCCATGAGCTCGTCATTGGGCTCGGTGATGATACAGGCGTGGTTGCCGACACCGTGAGGCTGATGCTCCTCGAGCAGCACATGGCCCAGGCACATCATGCGCACCTTGCCGTTGCGGTCGGAATAGCTGGTGAGCACGCGCATGTACTCGTCGTTGCCGGGAACGCGATCCTGCAAGATCAGATCGTCGGTGTAGCCGCTGGCATACGAATCGCGAATGACCTGTTCCAGCTCGGCGCGGTCGGCAATCTCATAGGCCTTCTTCTGGCCCTCGAACTCGTGCTGCCACCACATGATGCCGTCAGAAGGCTTCAGAATCATCGGGTAGGGAAAATCGATCTGGTCGAGCACCTCGGCAGGTGCCTCGCCTTGGTCGTTCAGCATCGCCATGGTGAAGGTAAAGGTATGCGGATAAGGCACGCCATGCTTCTCGCACAGCTCGTAGAAGATCTCCTTCTTCTGGCACTGCTCGAGCATGCTGTAGGGCGCGTAGGGAGCGACGATGTTATCCGCCAACTCATGGGCATCCTTGGCCTGAGCCACGAGGGCAACATAGTTGTCGCCACAGCCCACAAGGACAATCGTCTTGTCGGCATGCGCTTGGGCAATGCCGTTGACGGTTTTGAGCATCACGGGCATGGTGTCGATATCCACGTTGGGCGTGTAGTCGATAATCTGGCTGCGGTACGCGGGACCCGTCTGGTACTTGCCAAAGACCAGACTCTTGACCTGGTACTCCTCGTAGAAGGCGCGCGCCACCGAATAGGCGTTGATGTCGCCACCGAGCAGCACGGGAATGAACTCGCGCTCTGTAAATTGCAATGCCATGGAAACTTCCTATCATGAACTGCCCACACAACGGGCGGTCTTTGCGCAACTGATTTATTCTAGCGTGCCAAGCCGCCGGCACCCAAAGCTCCACCGTATCTATGGCAATCGACGTAATCGTCCAGCACGAAGACGGCGCTCACCGTTGTATGACAATGGGCAATGAACCTACCATTGTTGTAGGATTCAGCATGTTGACATCCTCGAACGAAAGGCGCACACGTGCCCCAAGACCATCCGACCGATAATCCCATCCTCAATGCCGCGAAGCGCGAGCTGGCGGAACGCACACAGACGGCAGCTCCCCTACGCACTGCAAACGATGCTTACAATGGGCCTGCCCGTATCGTCTCAATCAACACGTCGGAGCACAAAGGCACTCGCAAGTCGCCCGTCGCCGACGGGCACGACACCGTTATAGAGCAATTTGGCCTCGCTACCGATGCGCACGCCGGACATTGGCACCGCCAGGTCTCTTTTTTAGCCGCGGAGTCCATCCAGACGGCGCAGGCGCGCGGGCTCGATGTGCGCAAGGGTGACTTTGGGGAGAACTTCACGACCCAGGGCATCAACCTGCTCTCGCTCCCCCTGGGAACGCAGCTCAAGATTGGCAACGATGTCCTGGTCGAAATCAGTCAGATCGGCAAGGTCTGCCACACCCGCTGTGCCATCTACTATCTCGCCGGCGACTGTATCTTTCCCCACGAGGGCATTTTCGGCGTGGTACTAAAGGGCGGAGAGGTCCATATCGGCGACGACATCCAGGTGGTCAAGCTCGGCGACGGCACTTGCTCGTTCACCCCTGCCGAGGCCCTCGAAGAGATTGAGCAGGCTCGTCAGAAAGGCACGCTGTAGTTGTAAAACCCCACGTTGAGATAGCTTTTACAGCCCAGAACTCCTCTCAAACAGGGCGCCGTAACGTTAAAGTTGAACTCTATGGTTTCTCAACAATTCATCATAACTGCAGGTCAAAGCCAAAGTCTCAAGTTCAACTTGACCCTTTGGAACCTTTAAGGTTCAAGTTGAGGTCGAAAGCAGTAGTAGAATACCATTCGAACCATAACCTACGATTGATTGCAGAGGGACTGGATGCAGCATTCGAATCATCGCACCGCAGCGCTCATTGCGTCGAAGCCGGCTCGTATCATCACGAGCGCCGCGCTCGCCGTTGCGCTGACGGCCACGCCGATGCTCTCCCCCGTTGCGGCGTATGCCGCCTCGCAGGCAACGCAGGACCAGCTTTCCGCAGCCCAGCAGAAGATCGAAGCCGCCACGAGCGCCTACAACGACGCCCGCACCAAACTCGATGACCTGCAAAAGCAGATTGACTCCAATGAGGCGAGCATCGAGGAAATCGAGGCTAAGCTTCCCGAGCAGCAGGCCAAGGCAAGCTCTGCCATGCGCGATCTGTACAAGTATCAGAAGGGCACCAATCCCATCGTGAGCTTCCTGGTCAATGCGCAGAGCCTGGGTGAGTTCATCACGACCTGCAAATACACCAACCAGATCACGAGCTCGAGCGTAGACGAGATCGAAGAGCTCAATACCATGCAAACCGAACTCGAGCAGAACAAGGCCGAGCTCCAGCAGGCCAAGTCTCAGCTTGAGGCGGAGCAGAAAAACGCCGAGGATGCGCTGGCGCAGGCCCAGCAGCTTCGCAGCGAGGCACAGGCAAAAGCCGAGCAGGAAAATGCCGCCGAGCTTGCCAAGCTTGAGGCCGATAAGGCCGCTGCCGCCGAGAAGCTCTCGGGCGAGGGCGTAAGCGGCAGCAATTCCAGCAGCCAGGCCACCAACACCAACACCACCATCGACACCACGGTGAACAGCTCCAATACCGGTAGCTCCGATTACGATTCGTTCATTAATGAGTGGACGAGCCGTATCGACAATTATCTCGCCGGCTCCCCCATGGCAGGCCAGGGCTATAACTTTGCCGTCGCCGCTTGGAATACCGGTGTCGACCCCCGTTGGTCCCCCGCCATCGCCTGCATCGAGAGCACCAAGGGTGCTTATTGCGCCAATTCTTACAACGCCTGGGGCTGGAGTGCACGTGGCGGCGGTTGGCGCAGCTTTGGCAGCTGGAGCGAGGGCATCTCCGCTCACGTTGCCTATCTGGGCGCCAACTACGGCTCCACCCTTACCCCGGCAGCTGCCAAAAAGTACTGCCCGCCCACGTGGCAGGACTGGTACAACAAAGTCGCCGCTCAGATGAACCGCATCTAAGTGCAACTGCAAAGGGCCCCAATGGGGCCCTTTTCTTTTAGGTAGCGGAGGTATCGACAACGCCGGTCGCATTGGCAACCGCGACTATGACGATCATGCATAGGAGCAGCACACCCAATGCCTTGAGCCAGAGTTTCGCGAGTTTCTTGCCGCGATAGCTGTCGAGCAGTGCGAATCGCCGACGAAGACGGCGCTTATCGAGCAGCGCAAAATGCATAAGCACCATAAGGCCATCGACAAAGAAAAAATACTCGATTATGAGAAGCCACGTCGGGTAGCTTTGGTTTGCTCCCGTGGGGTGAAAGACGGCAAAGTGACTTCCGGCAAAGAACACAAGCAGCGAGAAGCAGACGAGCGTATTCCAAATACGCCCCAGAGACTCCGGAACGCGAGAGAGCAGACCGCATGCAGCGGAGGCGGCAGGCCTAGGAAGCCCTGTGGGGTTCTGGAGCCCTTGGGGCGTCAACACCGTCTCCGAGGCCGGAGTACGGACAGGCGCAGGCGCAGGAGGCCGCACGGGGCGACTCAGATCGTATGCCGCGCGCGTCGCCCGTCCCAACGCTTCCGCACTCGCAAAACGCTTGGCCGGGTCGAGTGCCATCGACATGCAAACGGCATCGGCAAGTGGAGCGGGAATGTCGCGAGCCTCGCATTGCTCGCGCATGTCGAGCCCTGGTTTAGGGTCGACTCCCGTCAAGCAGAAGAACAACAGGGCGCCAAGTGCGTAGACGTCGCTTCGCACGCTCGTCTGCCCAAACCCATACTGCTCGGGCGGCGCATAGGGCCGTGTCCCAAACTTGACAGTATCGGAATCGGCGCCATCGCGCCATACGCGGGCGATCCCCAAGTCGATAATCACCAGCGATGAAAATGTCAGACCGTCATCAGGCGTATAGTTGGCACCTGTCACGATGATATTCGACGGCTTGAGGTCACGATGGATCACCGGCGCCGACGTCTCCCCCGCCATTGCAAAACCGGCGTGGAGCTCGCCCACGGCATCGCATAGGGCAGGATACAACTCGTGCGCATAATCGGGGGTGGCTCCCAGACGGTCCACCAGCGCCCCGAGCGTCTCCCCTTCGATGTATTCCATAACCACGTTGAGCTCGTCGCCCACACGACGACAATCGACGATTCTGGGCAGGTGCTCAAAACGCCTGCCTGCCCGCTGAGCGGCAAACAAACGCCCGTATGCCCCGCCGATTTGAGCCGAAGCATCGATGCGTTTACGGACAAAGGGGCCGAGCGAACCACCGCCGGTTCCTTCAAAGTACACAAGCTCGGTTGTTTCAACGGGCGAGCGCTTAAGTACACGCTCCACGCGATAGCTGTCGTCACGATCGAGCGACGCCAGGTGCTCGGCAAGCGCTGCGGTCAACTCATCATCGGAATATGTTGGGGTCTGAGTATCCATAGCCTCCATCATAGCGCAGGGCGCAGACACCCCATGGCATCCGCGCCCCGTTCGTTTGCATCGCTGTTCGACAGCTCCGCCGGCTCAGATATCAGCCGCTAACTCACCGTCTCCTCGCCAAAGCGATACAGCTCCTCGTTGACCTTTTGGAGGCTGCACCCGCGATCGATACAAAAGATGATAATCGCATCGCGGCGGTCCTTGCAGTTAAGGACGCTTACCCCGGCAGCCGTCAGCGCACGGTTGGTCTCTTTGAGCGTCAGCGCCATCGCAAAGGCAATCTGCAGCACCTTATTGCGACTCGGATGACGCGCACCGGTAAAGATCTGATAGCCAAAGGTCTCATTGAGATCGGCCATACGAACCACGCGCGAGCGCTCCAAGCCCTTTTCCTGCAGTAGCCGCTTCAGGTAGTCCGAAAGCGATGGGGCGGCAAAGTCGTGTTCTTTGATATAGCCATCGATGTTTGGCGCGTCGAGAAGCTCATTGAGCAACTCCTCGGTCAGCTTTTTATCGGGCATACGGCTTCACCTCCCCCAGTGCATGCAACATGCTAGAAACCACTTACGTCCGAACGCTCCCAGCTAGCAACCTGGTCGGGAGACACTGTACCCAGCGCCTCGAACTTCCAGGAGCCGCCCGCCTTCAGATGATTGGTGTTTGCAAGAGCCGTTCCAACCTGGTTGCCATCGGCATCATACAGAACATACTCAATCTGAATGTAGCTCTTTTCCTTGTCCGTGTTATTGGTCAGCGTGCCCGTGATCTTATAGGCAAACTGATTGGAGGTGTCTTCAGCCTCATCAGCAATGGCATACGGTTCTTGCGGTTCTTTTTGCTCCTCAGCCTGCTGTGTCGCCTCGGCAGGTTTTGCCGAATCGCTCGCAGACGAATCGGTTGAGTTGCCGCCCATAGAGCCCACGGCACCGACAATAACCAGCACCACGATGATGCCTAGGACAATCTTGCCGATCGGCTTCTTTCCCTCTTTTGCCATTATTCATCCTTCCTACGATCCGGCTACCGTGCCGGCACACAGCACATCGTAGGAAGGATTGAACTTGAATTCATTAGCTGAGAGCTAAGGTTGCGATAAACGGCCAATGCAGTTATCCAAACGCCGAGCAAACGCACTTTGCGCGACCGTCTGCCAGCAGTGATCAACCCACCGTGACGGATTCCCCGGTAAAAGCACTGATCATCAACAGGACAAAGAAAACAAGGTAGCTGACACTCAGCAGGTACGCAATGATCAGAAAGACGGCCCAGCCGACATTGGTTTTACCGTCGGCACGGCGTTGCTCGCGATTGCGGCAAAGCCAAATCGTCACGCCGATGGCAGTGATAAACAGCACGAGCGCCGCCGCGGCAAGCCCAGCAAGCGCAAACATCACGCCAATGCTCACAGCGATGACCGGAAGCAACAACAAGCCGCACCCGCATCCACCCGGACTATATACGGAAGACTGTCGGCGCCGCCTCATCGTCACTCCATCACAAGTAATCGTTTGTAGACATCGAGGCCTTTGAGTAGGATTTCCTCGTCGAAGAGCATGCTATCGGTATGCAGAGCGCTTGTGGCATAGGCGGGGCAGCCATCCGAATCACTCGGGTTGTCTTGGTCCTCTGGCATACCCGTGCCCAGCAAGAAGAACACGCCCGGCAGATGGCGCTGATAGAAAGCAAAGTCCTCGGCAATTAACAGCGGCTCCTCTACAAGCTGCAGCCCGGGCAAGGCAGGCGTGATGTTGGCAAACAGCTCGGGGTCGTTATCGACCGGTGGATAGCCCTCGGCAAAGTCGAGATCATACGTGCAGCCCGTTGCGGTGCACGCCTCGTCGAGTACACGGCGTACGCCCTCGCGCGCACGGTCGAACATGTCGTCCGTAAACACACGCAGGCTGCCGGCAACATGGGCCTCCCCTGCCACCGCATTGCAGACGGTACCGGCCTGCAGCAAGCCGAACTTACCAATGCAGGGCTCGTCGGCACCCAGCTCATCCATCAGTTCGCGCTCGGCAACCAAGAACTTGGCAGCCGACAGCGCCGCATCGTGCGATTCGCCAACGGGAACGCCGTAGGTCTTGGCGATATGGATGCTCGTCCCGTGAATGTGCACATGCGTCTCGCTCGAACGCGCTAGCAGCGGACCGGGGCAGCTCGCCAACGTGCCGGCGGGCAGATCGGGCCACACATGGAAGCCAAAAATGCGGTCGGCCCCATAGCGCTCGAACACACCGCTCTCGCATACCGTATTGGCACCACCGGTCGTTTCCTCGGCCGGCTGGAACACAAAGAGAACATTGCGCCTAATGGCGCCCGGATGCTCGCGAATCGTACGGTCGACATACGTCGCGGCGGCAAGCGCCATGGCCATGTGTCCGTCATGTCCGCAAGCGTGCATCTTGCCGGGATGGGTTGAGGCAAAGGCCGCTCCCGTCGCTTCCGCGATGGGCAGCGCATCCATATCGGCGCGAATCGCCGTGGCATGCGCGGCATCAACGCCGGCGTCGAAGAAAGCACAGACGCAGCTGGGGCACGGATGGGTCACTTCGCAGGTGAGCGGTGCCAGCACGCCCTCGATATAGGCAATGGTTTGCGGAAGATCGAAATCGAGCTCCGGAATGCGATGGAGATCGCGGCGATAGCGACGGAGTTCTTGGAGCTCGGTCATAAAGGATCCTTTCATGGGGCATATCCATTCACACAATATTGTGATGCAGAATTGTGACGCCCTTGTTTCTAGCATATCCCTGCATTTTTTAAACGTTATATACGAATACTCTTGTTTGGTAAAGTGCAACGTGGTAGGGTCGTTACCACTTGATAGAGGCGCGGGCACGAAGAACCGCGGGCGAGCCGGCAGGCTTTGACCCCGTGGGGAGGCGAAACCCGCCGAACTGGGCTTTTCGGGCACGAACAACCTGGTGGGCCTGTGGGAAACACCCACAGGACTGTCTGCAGCAATGCGGGAGCGCTATCCGGACATTGGGTCCACGCTATGCGGATTCGATGCGCAGATGGCGCCGTCTGGATAGCGAGGTTTACGGGACATGGCATTGACCCCCAACGAGGCATATGCGGCCAAGCAGCCGTTTGTGGACAAGGAGACACTCGAACATATCGTCGAGCAGTTCCCCACGCCGTTTCATCTATACGACGAGGCGGGCATCCGCCGCAACATGCAAGAAGTGCGCGACGCCTTTGCATGGAACCCGGGCTTTAAGGAATACTTTGCCGTCAAGGCCAACCCCAACCCGGCGCTCATCTCCATTCTCAACGAATACGGCTGCGGCTGCGATTGCTCGAGCTATACCGAGCTCATGATCGCCCGCTCACTGGGTATCACGGGACACGACATCATGTTCTCGTCCAACGACACACCGGCTGCCGACTTTGAGCTCGCCGACAAGCTGGGTGCCATCATCAACTTTGACGACATCAGCCACATCGGGTTCTTTGAGCGCGTTGCGGGGCCCATCCCCAAGACGGTCAGCTGCCGCTTTAATCCAGGCGGCCTGTTCCAGCTCTCCAACGGCATCATGGACAACCCGGGCGACTCCAAATATGGCATGACCACCGAGCAACTCTTCGAGGCCTTCCGCATGCTCAAGGCCAAGGGCGCCGAGGACTTTGGCATCCACGCATTCCTTGCCAGCAACACCGTCACCAACGACTACTACCCCAAGCTCGCGCGCATCCTCTTTGAGCTTGCCGTACGCCTGGAGCGCGAGACCGGCGCACACGTCGCCTTCATCAATCTGTCCGGCGGCGTCGGCATCCCCTACCTGCCCGAGCAGCAGGCCAACGACATTCGCGCCATCGGCGAGGGAGTACACGCGGCATACGACGAGATCCTGGTTCCCGCCGGCATGGGCGATGTGGCCATCTGCACTGAGATGGGCCGCTTTATGATGGGCCCCTACGGCTGTCTGGTCACCAAGGCTATCCACGAGAAGCAGATCTACAAGGACTATATCGGCGTGGACGCCAGTGCCGTCGACCTCATTCGTCCCGCCATGTATGGCGCTTACCACCACATCACGGTGATGGGTCAGCCGGGCGGCTCCGACAAGGCCACAGCGCCCGTCACGAACACCTATGACATCACGGGCAATCTGTGCGAGAACAACGACAAGTTCGCTATCGATCGCGAGCTGCCGCATATCGACATGGGTGACCTGCTTGTAATCCATGATACCGGTGCGCATGGCTACTCCATGGGCTACAACTACAACGGACGGCTGCGCTCCGCCGAGGTGCTGCTGCGCCCCGACGGCTCGGCCGACCTTATCCGCCGCGCCGAGCGCCCGGGCGATTACTTTGCCACGCTCGACGTGCTGCCGTGCGGCCGAGAGCTGCTGGCCAAGTCGCGCGCCGAAAGTGCCCGCCGTCGCGCCCAAGACGAGCGCCTAGCAGTCGCAGCTCAATGGAACAAACGCATCCAGATCGCGGAGGCGAATGAGAAGAACATGGACATCCGCAATCTCGAGGGCTCAATCGTCGCCCTGGTTACGCCGTTTAAAAAGGACGGCAGCGTCGACTTTGACGCGCTCGAGCGCCTTATCGATTTCCACCTGCAAAACGGCACCGACGCCATCCTCACCCTGGGCACCACCGGCGAGAGCGCCACGATGACCGATGACGAGGACAACTCCGTCGTCGCCGCCGTGGTCAAGCATGTTGCAGGACGTGTCCCCGTCATCGCCGGCTCGGGCTCCAACTCCACGCAGACCATGCTCACCAAGTCGCTCACCTACCAGGGCTTGGGCGCCGATGGCCTGCTGCTCATTACCCCCTACTACAACAAGTCTAACGAAGAGGGTATCTATCAGCACTTTAAGACCGTCGCCGACGCCGTGGACATCCCCTGCATTCTGTACAACATCCCTGGCCGCTGTGGCTGCGGCATCAGCGAGCGCAACGTAGAGCGCTTGGCCGCGCACCCCAACATCATGGGCATCAAGGAGGCCTCGGGCAACGTCGCCTACGCGGCCAAGATCGCCCACCTGCTGTCCGACGACTTCCGCATGTACTCGGGCGAGGACGCGCTTACCGTGCCGCTCATGAGCCTGGGCGCCTCGGGCACCATCAGCGTGTGGGCCGATGTTCAGCCGCAGCTCGTGCACGACATGTGCCGCGCCTATCTGGACGGCGACGTGGAGCGCGCCCGCGATATCCAGATTGCCGGTCAGCCGCTCATCAATGCCCTCTTTAGCGAGGTCAACCCCATCCCCGTTAAGGAAGCGCTCGCCCAGATGGGCATGATCGAGGCAAACTACCGTATGCCGCTGTGCCCTATGGCAGACGACACGCGATCCGCACTTACCGATGCTCTGAAGGGAGCTGGTCTGCTTGATTAAGACCATCATTATGGGAACGGGCCGCATGGGCTCGCTCATCCGCACCACCGCCGAAAGCATTGTCGATGCCGCCGGGCAGCCCGTTTTTGATATCGTGGCCCAGATTGGCTTCGATTTGAGCGAGCTCGAGAACGCACCGGCTGCCGATGTGATTATCGACTTCTCGAACGTCGCGACCTTCGACGCCGTCGTCGCCTATGTCGAGCGCACGGGCGCGGCGTTGGTCTCAGGCACCACAGGCTACACCCCCGAGCAGATGGACCGCCTGCGTGAGCTGGGCCAGAACACCCGCGTTATGCACTCGGGCAATTACTCCATCGGTATCGCAGCCCTGCGTCATCTAGTGGCCCAGGCCACGCGCGAGTTGCCCGGCTTTGACTGCGAAATCGTCGAGACGCACCATAACCAAAAGGTCGACGCCCCCAGCGGTACCGCCAAGCTGCTGCTCGACGCCGTAGTCGAGGCCGAGCCCGAGACAGGCTACCACCCCGTCTACGGACGCGAGGGCATGTGCGGCGCACGCGATCCCAGGGAGATCGGCATGCACTCGCTGCGCGGTGGCACTGTCGCCGGCGTCCACGAAGTGAGTTTCTTTGGCCAGGACGAGGAGGTCACGCTCACCCACCGCGCCACGAGCCGTCAGATCTTCGTCAACGGCGCCCTGGCCGCCGCCCAGAAGCTCGTCACCCGCGAACCCGGCTTCTATACGTTCGACCAGGTCATGTTTGCCTAACCAGGTATCAACCGAATCCGCCCAAAGGAGAGATAGCAAATGAGTAACGCAGCCGAGATGGATGCACAGGAGATTATCAACTACATCGCCACCGCGCCCAAAAAGACGCCCGTCAAGTTGTACGTGCGCGAGAAGCCGGGCATGAAGGTTGCTTGGGGCGACGCACATGTCTACGGCGGTCGTCGCGGCAAGACCGTCTTTGGCGACTGGGATGAGCTTAAGGCCATCCTGGACGCCAACGCCGATTCCATCGATTACTACGACGTTGAAAACGATTGCCGCAACTCCGCCGTGCCCATGCTCGACCTTAAGGGCATCAACGCCCGCATCGAGCCGGGCGCGATCATCCGCGACCGCGTCGAGATTGGCGACCGTGCCGTCATCATGATGGGCGCCATCATCAACATCGGCTCCGTTATCGGCGAGGGTTCCATGATCGATATGGGCGCCGTGCTGGGCGGTCGCGCCACCGTGGGCAAGAACTGCCACATCGGCGCCGGCACCGTGCTGGCAGGCGTTGTGGAGCCCGCCAGCGCCACGCCCGTCATCATCGAGGACGATGTCATGATCGGCGCAAACGCCGTGGTCCTGGAAGGCGTGCACGTGGGCAAGGGTGCTGTAGTTGCCGCCGGCGCCGTGTGCGTCGAGGACGTCCCCGCCGGCGCCGTCGTGGCCGGTGTCCCCGCCCGCGCCATCAAGATGCGCGACGAGAAGACCGACAGCAAGACCGGTCTCGAGGAAGGCTTACGCCGGCTCTAGAGGCGTGTCAACCTGCAAGGAAATGCAGTTCTAAGCAAAAAGGCCGAAGCTCCATTGGGGCTTCGGCCTTTGTTTTTCTGCAACGTCCAAGCGCAGCTTATCGATTCTCAATACTTCCGATGTTCTTGAGCTCGATAGAGATGAGGCCGTTGGGCTCATTGACGAACTCAATGTACTCGGAATTCGAACCCATCTCTGCCGGGAAGCTGATCTCGATACCCGTGTCGGTACGAATCTTGTGATTGCGCACCGCCGCGCGTTCGACCTGCTTGCGCTCCACGGGCACACGCTCAGGCACCTTCTCCTCGGTCAGTGCCGCGCGCACGCTCTCCTTGATGACCGGTTCGTCCTCAAAGACCTCGTCGACGATATCCCAAGGCGGCAGCTCCTCGTCATCCTCGACCTTCTCGGCAACAGCAGCCTTAACCTTGGCGAGCGCTACGGCCGTATTGGCACCGTGCTCCTCGGCGACTTCCTCGACCACACGCGTCACGGTGTCGATGACCTCCTTGCCCGATACGCCCGTGTCGCACTGCAGCAGGCCATCGGGGATAAGCATACGGTCCTCGCCGGCGATCTTGCGTTTCTTGTCCACATAGCCGATCTCCATGGTGCTTGCACGCACGATTGCATAGCTCGGCACCTTTTGCGAAGGGTTCGGCAGAATGGCATAGTGGCGCGCGATGTCGTTACGCACCTCGCCCTCTTCGCGACCCACCTCGTGCATGAATGCCTGCTTGGAGCCCAGCAGCATCACGGCAAACCAGCGGGCATCCTCATCGTCGTCAAAGTCCGCCACAAGCACGTCGGTGGACTCGGCTTTCTCAGCCTTAGTGAGTTCGGAAGAGATAAACTCCGCAATCTGCTGCGACAGGTCCACGAACTCGCGCTCGCCAAAGAAATAGCCCTTGAGCTCGCCGCCAAACGCAGAGTTCTCGGCAAACGTGGCGCGTTTATTGTCGGCCGAGGTACGTGCGCGGCGCAGATGCGTGGTCACGAAGTTGCGCACGGTACGGCTCTCGATATCGAGCTCGCGTTGGCTCATGACGTTGACGGCAGAGTCAAAGTCCAGGATATGCAGAATCGCGTGATTGATTTTCATATACGGCATTCCGTTCTAGATCGATTTCGGCACGAACCAGTATAGCGGTCGAGCCCGCCCCAGGCGCATCGAAGATTGGCGCATCGGGGACAGGTTGCTTTGCCTTGATTATCGACTTTATCCGAACACCTCCCACATTCATCCGCACATGTGCGGATGAATGTGGGAACCCGATACCCTGAGGGCCGGATCGGCCGGCCCCGGGAGATCGGAGGACGGCATGTCCGGAAAGAAGAGAAAGG
>DBFSAO010000143.1:0-30140 GCA_048500675.1 Collinsella sp. | reverse complement strand
CCTTTCTCTTCTTTCCGGACATGCCGTCCTCCGATCTCCCGGGGCCGGCCGATCCGGCCCTCAGGGTATCGGGTTCCCACATTCATCCGCACATGTGCGGATGAATGTGGGAGGTGTTCGGATAAAGTCGATAATCAAGGGGATAGACCGGTTCAGATGGGGCTTTGATGCATGGGTGGTCTGTTGATGGACAATTGGGTATGATGCTGTGGTTACTGCATCGACTCTGTGATGCATTGTTGTACGTTCCCGGCGGTCGGTTTGCCAGAAGCGCCCCGTCGGTTGTTCCAGACCCGTTTCGAAGAAAGGAAACCACACTAACCTATGGCAGCTAAAAAATCATCTCCCTTGAAGATCATCCCGCTCGGCGGCCTTGACGGCATCGGCAAGAACATGACGGTCTTCGAGTGTGGCGACGACATGGTGCTCGTCGACGCCGGTCTCATGTTCCCCGACGACTCCCAGCCCGGTATCGACCTGGTGCTTCCTGACTACACCTACGTTCTTGAGAACGAGGAGAAGCTCCGCGGTATCGTCGTCACCCACGGCCACGAGGACCACACCGGTTCGCTTCCGTATCTGCTGCAGGACCTCAACAATAAGGTGCCCATCTTCTCGAGCAAGCTGACGCTTGGCTTTATCGAGGGCAAGCTTTCTGAGTTCCGCATCCGCGCACCCAAGTTCCGCGAGGTCAAGGGCGGCAGCCATGTCAACCTCGGCGGCATCTCGCTCGACTTCTTCTCGATGACGCACTCCATCCCCGGCGCTCTGGGCGTGTTCATCCGCACCAATCAGGGCACCGTTATGCACACCGGCGACTTTAAGCTCGACCAGACGCCCATCGACGGCGTCACGCCCGACTATGCCGCTATCAGCCGCTTTGCCAAGCAGGGCATCGACCTGCTGCTGTCCGACTCCACCAATGCAACGGTTCCCGGCTTTACCAAGTCCGAGGCCGAGGTTGGACCCAACCTGCTGCACGCCATCAAGAACGCCCCGGGTCGCGTGTTCGTCGCGTCGTTCTCGAGCCACATCCATCGTTTGCAGCAGATCTGCGATGCCGCCCGCAAGTGCGGCCGTAAGGTCGTTGTGACCGGTCGCTCCATGCTCACGAACACCCGCGTGGCGCGTGAGCTGGGCTACCTCAACATCGACGATGCCGATATCATCGATGCCTTCGATATCGATAACCTGCCCGACGACAAGATCGTCGTCATGTGCACCGGTTCGCAGGGCGAGCCGCTGTCGGCCCTGTCCCGCATGGCCAACGGAGAGCACAAGACGCTCTCCATCCACGAGGGCGATACCGTTATCCTCTCGGCAACTCCTGTTCCCGGCAATGAGAAAGCCGTCCAGCAGGTCGTCAACAGCCTGGCCAAGCTCGGTTGCGACGTGTGGGATAAGAACCGCGCTCTTGTCCACGTCTCGGGCCACGGTAGCCAGGAGGAGCTCAAGCTCCTGATGGCCATGGCCAAGCCCACGTACTTTATGCCGGTTCATGGTGAAGCCGTGCATCTGCGCGCCCATGCCCAGCTGGCTCGCAAGATGGGCATCAAGGACGATCATATCTTTATCCTCGATAACGGCGACACGCTCGAGATGCGCGGCGGTATCGTCAAACGCGGTACGCCCGTCGAGTCCGGTGTCGTTTACGTCGACGGCCTGCGTATCGGCGATACCGACCCCATCGTCTTGCGCGATCGTCAGAAGCTCGCTAATGACGGTATGGTTACCGCTGTTGCCATCGTCTCGCTCAAGCACAAGAAGATCGAGGCCATCGAGTTCTCGGGTCGCGGCGTCTCGTTTGCCATCGACGACCAGTTCTCCGAGGATGCCTCCGCGTCCATTATGAAGACGATCGAGAAGGGCAAGTTTAGCTTTACGAGCAGCGGCTCCGATGCCATTCGCAAGGCCGTGCGCGATTCGCTCTCCAACTTTATTTGGAGCCGTACGCGCACCCGTCCGATGATCATCCCGGTCGTCATGGAGGTTTAGTTTGGCGCGCGGATCTGCACAAAACGCCAAAGGCAATAAGACCAATAACCAACCGGCATCTGCTAAGGGTGCCGGTTCCCATCTGCGTGCCAATAAGGGCCACGAGGCGGACTTTGACGATTTTGAGCCCTTGGTCGAGCCCTCGGCCAACCGCGATATCGCCGGCGTGGTGATAGCCGTTTTGGCGATTGCGTCCTTCATTGCCGTGATTTCGCCGGCGACCGCACCCGTTACGGCTGCGGTTGCCGGTTTCTACCACCTGGGCTTTGGTCTGGGCGCCTACGTGCTGCCGATCGTCATTTTGCTGTTTGCCGCCACGCTCTTTTTAGGCGAGGACTCGCCGCTCAACGTGCGCTCTGTTGCGGGCGGCGCCGTGGTCTTTATCGCCGTCGTCTCCATTCTTTCGCTGATGGTGCCGGGTACGAGCGACTCGTGTGACCTTATGTTCACGCCGCAAAATTTGTCCGCCTCGGGTGGCTACATCGGTGCGTTTATTGCGAGTGCGCTGCAGAATGCCCTGGGTAAGCCTATCGCGATGGTAGTCCTGTTGGGCCTTGTTGTCGTGGGCTTGGTCATCATCGGCTTTTCGGTTGGCGGCGTTTTGCGCTCTGCTCGCGACCGCGCGGCCGATTTTGCCGAGCGCCGTCGTGCCGATGTTAACGCGAGTCCGTGGGGTGACGACGAAGCCCTGTCGGTGCCCGGCGTTGCCCGTCCGCACCT
Source organism: Collinsella sp. (assembly GCA_048500675.1). GTDB lineage: Bacteria > Actinomycetota > Coriobacteriia > Coriobacteriales > Coriobacteriaceae > Collinsella. The sequence goes on along the minus strand of DBFSAO010000143.1, from coordinate 27,425 downwards.
GAGCATTCTTCGTCAAAAGGGCTCCGATGCTGCCGTGACCACGGTCATGGGCAACGATGTGGACCCGGTTTTGGACGATGACGACGAGGACGAGAATCCGTTTGTCGACGTGTCCGAGTCGGTTGAGGCTGAGCGCGCTAAGACGACGCTGCTGCCGCGCCGCCATGCCAAGAAGGGCAAGGCTGTGCCTAAGCTCAATACAAGCGAGCCCGACCCGTCTTGGTCCGATAGCGAGATTGAGCTCACCGAGGGCGATGACGAGGATGACGAGGCTCCGATTGAGACCGCAAAGACAACTTTGCTGCCGCGCCGCCATGCAAAGCGCGACCAGGTAACCGGTCAGCTTTCGATGGAAGACGACCCCGATAAGATCGACGAGTCCGAGCCGCCGTTTGCCGTGAATCCTGTCTCGGCAGCACCTCAGATCCCCGACTTCTTGAAGCATCCCAAGGTTGCCGATGCGTCTGCCTCGAGTGCTGTCGAATCGGCTGCGGCTAGCGATGGGGGAGCGGACGGCGGCGCCGCAGATAACGAGGGCGAAGAAGAGGACGGCCTCAAGCTTCCGCCGCTCGAGATCCTGCATGCCAACCCGCAGTCGGCGTCCTCCGCGTCTTCGGACAAGGAGCTGGAACAGACTGCCGAGTCACTGCAATCCACCTTGCTTGAGTTTGGCCGCAGTGCCCGCGTGGTCGGCTGGATCGCCGGCCCCACGGTTACGACCTTTAAGCTTCAGCCCGGCGAGGGCGAGCGCGTGAGTAAGATTTCGAGCCTCGAGGACGATATCGCGCTTTCGCTCGCTGCCCAGTCGGTGCGTATCTTTGCCCCGATCCCCGGCACCTCGCTCGTGGGCATCGAGATTCCCAACCGCAAGCGCCAGAACGTCAACCTGGGCGACGTGCTGCCCTATGTGAAGGGCGGTCCGCTCGAGCTCGCCATCGGCCGCGACGCCGAGGGCACGCCGGTCGTCGCCGACCTTGCCAAGATGCCCCACCTGTTGATTGCCGGTACCACGGGTTCCGGCAAGTCGGTCATGATCAACTCCATCATCACGACCCTGCTCATGCGCGCCCTTCCCGAGGACGTTCGCCTGATCATGGTCGACCCCAAGCGCGTCGAGCTTGCGGGCTATAACGGTCTGCCGCATCTTTACGTGCCTGTAGTGACCGAGCCCAAGCAGGCCGCGAGCGCTCTGCAATGGGCCGTGTCCGAGATGGAGCGTCGCCTGAAGGTCTTCGAGCGCCTTAACGTTCGTAAGATTTCGACCTATAACGAAAAGCAGGCCGCCGGCGAGTTTGAGCATTACGACAACCCGCCGCAAAAGATGCCCTACTTGGTCATCATCATTGACGAGCTCTCGGACCTGATGATGGTCGCCGGTAAGGATGTCGAGGCCTCGATCGTGCGTATTGCTCAGCTGGGCCGTGCCGCCGGTATCCACCTTATCGTGGCCACGCAGCGCCCGAGCTCCAACGTGGTGACGGGCCTCATTAAGGCCAACATCACCAACCGTATCGCCTTTAACGTTGCCACGGGCATCGACTCGCGCGTCATCATCGACCAGATGGGTGCCGAAAAGCTCACCGGTTTGGGCGACATGCTGTTCTCCAAGGTCGACTGGGGCAAGCCTCGCCGTATCCAGGGCTGCTTTGTCTCGGACGACGAAATCAACGAGATTGTCGAGTTCGTCAAGTCGCAGAGCGAGCCCGACTACCACGAGGAGATCCTGTCTGCCGTGGCGCCCGCTTCCATGTCCATGGCGGGTGGCGGCGGCATTGTCCGCACCGGAGTCGCCGAGCCGCAAGACGATGATCCGCTCATTTGGGAAGCCGCCCATATTGTGGTGGAATCGCAGCTTGGCTCCACATCTGGCCTGCAACGTCGTCTGAAGGTTGGCTATGCGCGTGCCGGGCGTATTATGGACATGCTGGAAGAAAAGGGTGTCGTCGGCCCGCCCGACGGTTCTAAGCCGCGCGAGGTCCTGTTGGACGAGGAGGGGCTTGCCGCGCTGGAGTCTGTCGACGCCGAGATGGCACGTGAAGATCGTGAGTTTGGAGGATTCTGATGGCTGCACGCTTTGGTGACATGCTGCTCGAGCAGCGTCGCCGAATGGGCCTTTCCATTCAGCAGGTCGCCAACACCATCAAAATCAGGCCGCAGATCATCGAGTTTTTCGAGACCGGTAACTTTGCTTCGATGCCGCCGCGCGGCTATGCGCAGGGCATGATTTCGAGCTATGCTCGCTTTTTGGGCCTCAATCCGCGCGAGGTCGTCAATGCCTACTTTGACGACCTGATGGCATACGAACGTGAGACGTCGCAGCAGGGCGGTCGTTTTCAGGACGCCGCCGGCTACGTCAATTCACGTTCCTCGGTCGATAACGGGCGCTTCCTGATGGTTCAGGGCGGTCGTTCGACCCGCTATGGACAGCGTCCTCAGCAGGCCGGTTATATTACCGAGACGGGTTCAGGCGAGGAGATTCGCTCACAGCGTGACCGGTTCCGCAGTACGCCGATGCCCGAGGACCGTGCACTTCCCGCTGCCCGCGGCGTGGCGCGTGACCCTCGTGCCGGCTACGGCGACGGCGGCTATTCCGATCGCGGTTACCGTGGTGTCTCCACCGGACGCTCTCGCGGTGGCTATGCGGATGCCGATACCACGCAGGTGACGCCGCGTCTTCGCTCTCAATCACAGCCGTATGGCCAGCGCTCTTCGGCTCCGCGTTCGGGCCAGCGTGGCTATCAAGGCCGCGGTGAACTTGTGCCCCGCTCGGGTCAGCGCAGCCTTCAGGGCCAGGGTGGCTATCGCGGCCGTTCCGATAGCAATCGTGGTCGTATGCCTCAGGGAGGCGGCCGCAACAGTTCCAGTCGTGGACGCGGCGGATCACGTGCTCCTCAAAACAACGGGCTCGATCCGCGTATCGTCTACGCCGGCATCGGTGCCGTGGCGTTGCTGTTGATTGTGCTCATCGTGGTGCTTCTGCGCGGCTGCGCATCTTCGGCGCCCGAGACCACGCCCGAGACGCCCACTGCCACCAAGACGACGACTAAGAAGTCTTCTAAGAAGACCGAAACGGTCGACGAGGATGAAGACACCGATGAGGCGACGGATGAGTCGACTGATTCGGACGCCACCAAGACGACGGCCAAGAAGGAAGAGAACGAGGTCACGAAGGTCAAAGTCTCCGTTGCCAAGGGAAAGACCGCGTGGATTGAGGTCAAGGTCGACGGCAAGTCGGTCTATGGCGCCCAAGCGACTGGCCCCTTTGAGCAGGAGTACACGCCCGAGTCCTCGATCGAGATCACCACGTCCAAGCCTTCCGATGTCACCGTTACCAAGAACGGTGAAAAGGTCCGTTACGACACCAAGACCTCGGGCGTGGCGCGTGTGACGATCACCGTTCCCAAGAAGGAGACGACTGATTCCGAGAATGGTGAAAGTTCTGATGGTACCGACACCACCGATGGTGCCGATACCACCGACGTTACCGATGCCCAGTCCGCGGATGGCGCCGATACCGCAACTGACGGTCAGACGCCCACCGATTCTACCGACTATTCGTACGATAGCTACTAAGCCGCTCGTACGCGAAAGGAAACATCATGGCTAAAGATTCCAGCTTCGACGTCGTGTCCGAGGTCAACATGCAAGAGGTCGACAACGCCTTTCAGCAGACCACGCGCGAGATTTCCCAGCGCTATGACCTTAAGGATTCCGGCGCTACGATCGAGCTTTCGAAGGGCGACAAGCTCTTTACGATTAACGCCCCGGCCGACTTTGTCTCCAAGCAGATTATTGACGTGCTGAGCTCCAAGCTCATCAAGCGCGGCATCGACCTCAAGGCTGTCTCGTGGGATGCTCCGCAGGCGGCATCGGGCGGCACCGTGCGCGTGCTCGGCCATATCGTCGAGGGTATCGACCAGGCGACCGCCAAGAAGATCAACAAGGACATCAAGGACCAAAAGCTCAAGGTCAAGGTGACCATCGAGGCCGACAAGCTGCGTGTTTCCTCTGCTTCGAAGGACGCGTTGCAGACCGTGATCCAGTTCCTGCGCGACCAAGACTACGGCCAGCCGCTGCAGTTCACCAACTACCGCTAATATCAATCGAAAGGACCGCTCTCCAACATGGATACACCGTTGGGCTCCGTGCTCTACATCACCCTCGGGTGCGCTAAGAACGAGGTTGACACCGACCGCATGCGTTCTCTTTTGACCGCCGCGGGCTACGAGGAGGCATTCGACCCGCAGGATGCCGATATCGCCATCGTCAATACTTGCTCGTTCCTCGCCTCCGCAACGTCCGAGAGCATCGAGACCACGCTCGAGCTCGCCAACGAGGTTCAGGACGGCGTTCGTTCTTGCCCCATCGTCATGTGCGGCTGCGTGCCGTCGCGCTATGGCGATGACCTGCCTGACGAGCTGCCCGAGGTCGCTGCCTTTGTGAAGGCCGACGAGGAAGACGGCATCGTGGCGGTCATTGATGGCGTGCTGGGTGTCGAGCGTGAGATTGCAGCCTATATCCCGCAGGTCAAACGTACCGTCGAGGGTGCTGTCGCCTACGTCAAGATTTCCGATGGCTGCAACCGCTTCTGCAGCTTCTGCATGATCCCCTATATTCGCGGTCGCTATCATTCGCGCAATGCCGAGAGCATCATCTCCGAGGTGCGCGACCTGGTTGCCGGCGGTGTGCGCGAGATCGTGCTGATCGGCCAGGACACGGGCATCTGGGGTACCGACTTTGCCGACGAGGACGTCGCCGATGGCTCGCCGCGCAATCTGGCACAGCTGCTGCGTGCCGTCGCTGAGGCCGTGCGTCCGCACAACGTCTGGGTCCGCGTGCTCTACCTGCAGCCCGAGGGCATGACTGACGAACTCATCGAGACGATACGCGATACGCCCGAGGTGCTGCCCTATATCGATATCCCCGTGCAGCACTGCGACGCGCGCATCCTCAAGGCCATGCGTCGCTCCGGTTCGCGCCAGGAGCTCGAGGATCTGTTCCGCGACCTTCGCGAGCGCATCCCCGGTATCGTGATTCGCTCCACGGCCATGGTCGGCTTCCCGACCGAGACCGACGACGAGTTTCGTGATCTTATCGACTTTATGGACACCGTCGGCTTTGACTACACGAGCGTCTTTGCATACTCGCAGGAGGAGGGCAGCCTGGCCGCTAAGATGGAGGGTCAGGTCGATGAGGAGGTTAAGCTCGAGCGCGCCCAGGAGGCCATGGACCTGGCCGAGTCGCTCGGCTTTGCCGCCACCGCCGCCCATGTGGGCGAGCGCGCCCAGGTGATCGTCGACGGTATCGAAGAGACCGAGGACGGCGCCGAGCTGATCGGCCATGCCTGGTTCCAGGCGCCCGATTCCGATGGAGCGGTGCATCTGGACGCCAGCGAGGCGTCCGTGGGCGATATTCTGACTGTCGAGTTTACCGATAGCTTCTGCTATGAGCTTATCGGTCATGTTGTGGAGTAGGAGAGCGTCGTGGCTAACGAGAGCAATAAGGAACTGACGAGTGTCTGGACGCCCGCCAACATCGTGACGTGCGTTCGCATCGTCTTTATCCCGGTGTTCATGATCGTGTCGGCGCTTTCTCACACGAGTGTTGCCGGTACGGATTGGAGCACCTTCGACGGCCCGCTCGCCGCCGCTGCCTTCATTCTGTATGTGATCCTGTCGTGCACCGATAAGGTCGACGGTTATCTGGCGCGTTCGCGCAACGAGATCACCGACTTCGGTAAATTCTTGGACCCCATCGCCGATAAGCTGCTCGTGTTCTCGGCCCTGCTGCTGTTCTTGGATTTTGGCGCGGTGACCGTGTGGTCCGTGTTCATTATCCTGTTCCGTGAGCTTCTGGTGAGCGCCCTTCGCATGGTCGCGAGTGCGGCCGGTGTGGTCGTTGCGGCCGATAAGCTCGGCAAGTACAAGACGGCAACCACGATGGTCTCCATTTGCGGTTACCTGTGCGTTTTTGCTATGGCCGGCTTGCACCTTGGCCCGGTGGCGCTGACGCTCGGCATCTACTCGGTGTCGCGCTTCCTGTATGCCGTTGCCGTTGTCCTGACCGTTATCTCGGGCGCCCAGTACTTCTGGAACTGCCGCAAGATCGTCTTTTCGGTCTAGGTCCTGGTGGGTATGACGGACTCTTTTGAGCAGATTTCCGCACACAACGAGGAGCTGGCGCGCGATATTGTCGAGCGCGCGAGCGCTCGGGGCGTGACGGTTTCGACGGCTGAGTCGCTGACGGCGGGTATGATCGCATCGACGATTACCGATATCCCGGGCGCCTCGGCGGTGCTGCGTGGCGGTGCGGTGACCTATTGCGATGAGATTAAGCATCGCGTTCTTGGTGTTGAGCAGGAGACGCTCGACCGCTATACCGCGGTGTCGCATCAGACCGCGCGCGAGATGGCGGTGGGTTCGCTGGAGCTGTACCAGAGCGATATTGCAGTGAGCGCAACGGGTTATGCCGGCCCCGGCGGTGGCACTGAGGACGATCCGGCGGGCTCTTTCTATATTGGCTGGGCGTATCGTTCCGCCGATGGGGGCGTGCCGGTCGTGGACTCTGTGCGCTGCCACTATGAGGGCGACCGTTCGTGTGTTCGTGCCCATGCGGTCGCGGAGGCACTGGGTCGCATTGTCTGCGTGCTCGATTCTATGGAATAGACGTGTTTTAAGGGGCCTCCGAGCCCCTTAATTGTGGAGATAGGGACCTTAGGCTCATTTGGCGTTTGTGCTGGTTGTAGATGTATTTTTGCCTGCCTTGTTCATATTTGGTCCTTTGTGGTCAAGCATTTGGTCAGTGTTTGGTCGGCGTTTGGTTGGGTTTTGGAAAGACCGCCTGCATATGATTGGCCTGAACGGTTGACCACGAACAGCCGTTCGTTTATTATCGATGCAGGTTGTTAAGAGGAGGGCTATTCATGGCCAAGAATTCAGGTCCCGTACGTACCGTTCATGCTCGCACGACGGGTAAAGAGCGCGATGAGATGATCGCCACCACCAAGGCCGAGATCGAGAAGAAATTCGGCCAGGGTTCCATCATGAGGTACGGCGACGGTGGTCCCGAGCTCGAGGTCGAGGCCATTCCCACGGGCGCCCTGGCCCTCGATGCCGCGCTGGGTATCGGCGGCGTGCCGCGCGGCCGTATCGTCGAGATTTACGGTCCTGAGTCCTCTGGTAAGACGACGCTTTCGCTTGAGATCCTGGCCGAGGCCCAGGCAATGGGTGGCGTTGTGGCATTTATCGATGCCGAGCACGCGCTCGATCCCACGTATGCCGCGCGCATCGGCGTGGATATCGACGAGGTACTGATTTCCCAGCCCGATACGGGTGAGCAGGCGCTCGAGATCGTTGACATGCTCGTGCGTTCCGGCGCCATCGATGCCATCGTCGTCGACTCCGTCGCCGCGCTGACCCCGCGTGCCGAGATCGAGGGAGAAATCGGCGACACTACGGTCGGTCTTCAGGCTCGCCTGATGAGCCAAGCTCTTCGCAAGCTCGCCGGCTCGCTGTCCAAGTCCAACACGACGTGCATCTTCATTAACCAGCTGCGTGAGAAGATCGGCGTCATGTTCGGCAACCCCGAGACTACGACGGGCGGCCGCGCCCTTAAGTTCTTCTCTTCGGTGCGTATCGACATTCGTCGTATCGACAGCATTAAGCTTAAGGACGAGGTTATCGGTAACCGCGTGCGCGCCAAGGTCGTTAAGAACAAGGTGGCAGCTCCGTTCCGTTCTGCTGAGTTCGACATCATGTACGGTACGGGCATCTCTAAGGAGGGCTCGATTCTGGACATGGCTGTCGAGTGCGGCATCTGCAAGAAGATGGGCTCCTGGTTTGCCTATGGCGAGGACAAGCTCGGCAACGGTCGCGAGGCCGCCAAGGCTTTCCTGCGCGAACACCCCGATTGCGCCGATGAGATTGAGCATAAGGTCCGCCTTGCCTGCGGGCTTGAGTTTGATGACGATGCTCCGTCCGAGGTCGAGCTGACCGATCAGCCTGCGCCTGAGGAGTTTGACGAGCTTTACGCCATCGATGGTTCCGCCATGCTCGATGATGACGACGAGTAGCGGTTACGCTCATGTCGTATACGGTGACCGAGGCCACGGTCGTCTTTCCCGATAAGAAGGCGGCCTCCTCGTTCTCGAGCGGGTATGCGTCCAAAAAGCCTTGCGCACATATCGATTGTGAGCTTGAGGGCGGTTTTGAGCGGTCCATTTGGATTCCCGTGCGGGTCGCGCGGCTGTATGTCAAAAACCGCCCCGATCTTCCCTGTGATTGGGACAACTTTCGTGAGGCGGTGCAGCTCATCGAGCGTAAATGTGCACTTACCATGGTGACCGAGATGTTATCGCGCCGCGACCATGCGACGGGTGAGGTCCGTGACAAGTTGGCTCGCTACGGCTTTCGCCAGCCCGCGATTGATTTCGCCGTCGAGCGCGCCACCGAGTATCGCTTTTTAGACGAGAACCGCTTTTGCTCGTACTTTATCGAGGAACGCAAGCGGCGCGGTTGGGGACAGCGCAAAATCGAGACCGAGCTCAAGCGACGTCATGTTGTGCTCGATGACATTCCCGGTTATCCCGAGGATTATTTTGCCGTCGAAGACGATTTGGCGCGTGCGTCAGCCCTGCTCGCCAAGCGGCGTGTTCCAGAGACGCGCGGATTCGAAAAACTGGTTCGGTTTTTGATGGGCAAGGGCTTCTCGTATCACATCGCCGCCGATGCCGTTAAGGCACGTCTCGATGCCGAATGCGAGGAATGTGCGGTTTAGGCGTATGCGTTTTGTGGTCCTGCCGTTCACCGCGTTTTAGCCGCCGTACTGGGGCCATTTATTTGACAGTTGTTGTGGTTCAACGTACGATAAACACTGTCATTTGCTTTGTGATATGTGCTCATCTGTGATGAGTTTGTTTATATGTTTATCTGTATCCGACCCGCATAAGCTGCGCCCATATTACTCAAATGTCGCGAGCCGTTCGTAAGGACGGTTCGCTTTGTTGTGTAACGAATCCATAAAAAGGAGTGAGCATGCCTATCATCGCAGCGCTCGTTGGCATCGTTTTAGGTGCCATCGCCGCCATTGCCTACATGCGCACCGCCAAGCAGGGTAGTCTTCATGAGGCCGACGAAAAGATCCAGTCGGCACACGCACAGGCTGAGTCCCTGATCGGCGATGCAAAGCGTCAGGCCGAGACCCTCAAAAAAGAGGCTCTGCTCGAGGCTAAAGAGGAGATCATCAAGAACAAGCAGGCCGCCGAGGCCGAGGACAAGCAGCGTAAGAGCGAGATTCGTACGCTCGAGAACCGCGTGATGCAGCGCGAGGAATCCCTTGATCGCCGCAACGACGCTCTCGACAAGCGCGAGCATCAGCTGTCCAGTCAGGCCGGTCAGGTCGAGAAGCGCTCCCGTGAGCTCGAGGAGCTCTGCGCAAAGCAGACCTCCGAGCTCGAGCGTATCGCCGACCTTACCCGCGAGGATGCCCACAAGGAGCTCCTCGATAAGGTTCGCGGCGAGGTCACCCACGAGGCCGCCACGATCATTCGCGAGTCCGAGCAGCAGGTTCGCGCCGAGTGCCACAAGACCGCCCAGGAGATTCTGTCCCTGGCGATTCAGCGCTGCGCTGCCGACCACACTGCCGAGGTCACCGTTACCTCCGTGCACATTCCCTCTGATGACCTCAAGGGCCGTATTATCGGTCGCGAGGGTCGCAACATCCGCACCTTCGAGCAGGTTTCCGGCGTCAACCTCGTGATCGACGACACGCCCGAGACCGTCGTTCTTTCGAGCTTCGACCCGGTCCGTCGTGAGACCGCCCGTGTCGCCCTCGAGAACCTCATCGCCGACGGCCGCATTCACCCTGCCCGCATCGAGGAGATGTATCACAAGGCTGCCGACCTGGTTCAGCAGCGCGTGCGCGAGGCTGGCGAGCAGGCTGCCTTCGATACTGGCATCCACGACCTGCACCCCGAGATCGTCAAGACCCTTGGTGCCTTGCGCTACCGTACCTCGTTTGGTCAGAACGTGCTTCAGCACTCCCTCGAGGTCTCTGATCTCTGCGGCGTGATGGCTTCCGAGCTTGGCCTGGACGTTGTGACCGCCAAGCGCGCCGGTCTGCTTCACGACCTGGGCAAGGCAATTGACCACGACGTCGAGGGCCCGCATGCCGTCATCGGCGCCGAGCTCGCCCGTCGTTATGGCGAGAAGCCCGTTATCGTCCACGCTATCGAGGCTCACCATGCCGATGTCGACCCCAACACGGTGCTCGATGTCCTGGTGCAGGCCGCCGATGCTGTCTCAGCCTCTCGCCCCGGTGCCCGTCGCGAGTCTGCCGAGAACTACATCAAGCGCCTTGAGAAGCTCGAGGAGATCGCCAACTCCCATGACGGCGTCGAGCGTACCTATGCCATGCAGGCTGGTCGCGAGGTCCATGTCATGGTTCAGCCGGACAAGATCTCCGATGCCCAGTCCACGGTTCTGGCTCACGATATCGCCCATCAGATCGAGGAAGAGATGGAGTATCCCGGTCAGGTGCGCGTCGTCGTGATTCGCGAGAGCCGCGCTGTCGATATCGCTAAATAATATGAGCGACGCGAACGAGCTCATCTCATTTATCGCGTCGATGTCGGGGGAGGGCAACCTTCGCGTCGAGGAGAACCTTGGCGAGGGGTATGTCCGCCTCCGCGTTTCGGAGGCCGAGCGGCGCCAGGCAAAGCACGACATTCAGCATGTCGAGGATATCGTCATCGAAATGCTCCGTAATGCTCGCGATGCCGGCGCCGACAAGGTCTATCTCGCCACGACCAAGGAAGATGGCGTCCGCACGCTTGTCTTTCTGGATAACGGCTCGGGTGTTCCGCAGGATATGCAAGAGCGAATCTTCGATGCTCGCGTTACCTCAAAGCTCGAGAGCATGAAGATGGACCGTTGGGGCGTTCACGGTCGTGGCATGGCATTGTTTTCGATCAAGCAGAACACCGACGAGGCCCGCGTGGTCACGTCTGGTGTCGATCTTGGCTCAGCCTTTAAGGTGAGCGTTGCGGCCGACCGCCTCAGCGAGCGTGCCGATCAGTCCAGCTGGCCCCAGGCCGTCAAGGATGAGGACGGACGTTATGTCTGTGCTCGCGGTCCGCATAATATTATTCGCGCTGCCTGTGAGTTTGCGCTCGAGGAGTTGCGTGGTTGCGATGTCTATCTTGGTTCTCCGTCTGAGATTGCCGCGACCCTTTATGCTCAGGCGTCAAGTCGGCTCGATACGTCTCGTCTCCTGTTTATTGATGATGAGAGCGAGCTTCCGGTTGTCGATCGTTTAGGCCTTGCCTCTGATGCCGAGGACTTTATTCGTATTTGTTCGGGTTTGGGTCTTGAGATGTCCGAGCGCACGGCCCATCGCATTTTGGCAGGGCAGATTAAGCCCGTTCGCGGTGTGACTGCGCGTCTGCTGCGCGAGCGTGACTCATCCTCGCATGCGCCGGCTCCTGTCGATCTCGCGAAGGATCGTCGTGGGCTGCGTATTGCCAAGGATGACATGGCACAGTTTTCGCGTGCTGTGGAGCGCGACTTTAATGACCTTGCCGCCCGGTACTATCTCAATCTTTGCGGCGACCCAAAGATCCGTGTTTCGCGTGATCGAATCACCGTGACCTTCGATCTTGCCAAAGAGGAATAGTGCCTTTACCGAGTCCACTCGGTACGATAAAGTTATTGCAGTTAAAACGTACTTTTAAACGCAGGAGTTTCTTCATGGATTGCCTGAAGGTATCAAGCAAATCATCGCCCGCGTCCGTTGCCGGCGCCATCGCCGGCATGGTCAAGGATGGTGTACCCGTCAACATCCAGTGTGTCGGCGCCGGTGCGGTTAACCAGGCCATTAAGGCCGTGGCTATCGCGCGCGGTTTTTTGATTCCAACCGGTTTTGATATTTCCTGCGCGCCCGTGTTCTCCGACATCCTCATTAACGGGGAGTCGCGCACGGCCATCCGCCTTTCTATCTACGTTCACCAGATCAATCGAGCTGCAATGGATAACGTCGTCATGGATGATGTTAAGCCTGTGGCATAGCTTCTGCTTGCCTCGATTCGCCTCCCTTCCATCGTTAGGACTTATGCACATGGACCAGCGTTCCGTACGCGATATTCTTGCCGGTAAAACCTACTTTATCCGCACCTTTGGCTGCCAGATGAATCAGCACGACTCTGAGCGCGTGAGCGGTCTGCTCGATTCGTATGGTTGCCTTATGGCACTCGATCCCGAGCATGCCGATATTGTTGTCTTCATGACATGCTGCGTGCGCGAGGCCGCTGATACTCGCCTGTACGGTCAGTGCAATTCCTGCAAAAGCCTACCGCCTTCGCCTTCGGGCAAGCGCGTGGTTGCCGTTGGTGGTTGCATCGCGCAGCGCGATGGCGAGGGGCTGCTCACCAACGTCGATAACGTCAATGTCATCTTTGGTACGCATTCCATCGCACATGTGGCCGAGCTCATTGCCGAGTCGTTCCTTGACGGCAAGCGTCATATCCGCACCAATGAGCATGAGGATAGGGATGCCATGAGCATGCCGTGGCATCGCGAGACCCAGTATCACGCCTGGGTGCCCATCATGACGGGCTGCAATAATTTCTGCACCTATTGCATCGTGCCGTACGTGCGCGGTCGCGAAAAGAGCCGCCCCTTCGAGGAAATTGTCGACGAGGTGACCGGTTTGGTGCGCCAGGGCGTGCGTGAGATTACGCTGCTGGGCCAAAACGTTAACTCATATGGTCGCGATCTGTTTGGCAAGCCGCGTTTTGCCGATCTGCTGCGTGCCGTGGGCGATACGGGTGTGGAACGCATCTTCTTTACGTCTTCGCATCCCAAGGACCTGTTGCCCGAGACCATCGACGCCATGGCCGAGACGCCTGCCGTTATGCCGCAGCTGCACTTGGCCGTCCAGTCAGGTTCGACGCGGATCCTCAAAGAGATGAATCGCCGTTATACACGCGAGGACTATTTGGGCCTGGTCGATCGCATTCGCAACCGTATGCCCGATATCGCGCTCTCGACCGACATTATCGTCGGCTTCCCAGGCGAGACTGAAGAAGACTTTGAGCAGACGCTCTCGCTTGCCGAGACGGTCCGCTATGCCCAGGCCTATACCTTCATCTATTCCAAGCGCGCCGGTACCCCGGCCGCCGAGATTGACGATCCTACGCCGCATGAGGTTATTCTCGAGCGTTTCAACCGCCTGGTTAAGGTTATCGAGACCACGGCACATGAGTATAACCAGGGTGAGCTTCATACTGTGGTGCCGGCGCTCATTGAGGGAACGAGTAAAAAGAACGACGCGGTCCTGCTTGGCAAGAGTCCCAAGAATCAGACCGTGCATGCGCCTATCCCCGAGGGTTACAGCATCGATCAGCTTGTTGGCAAGATCGTTGATGTTGACGTTGACGTTGCCAAGACCTGGTATTTGTCCGGTTCCGTTGTGGGCGAGCCGCGCTAATGGTTTCTTCCGAGGCAGGTCTTTCCGCCGTTGCGATCGTCGGTCCGACGGCGGTTGGTAAGAGTGATGTTGCCGACCGTTTGGCCGCTCGTCTTTCGTCCGAAGTGCTGTCGTGCGATGCGATGCAAATCTATCGCGGCATGGACATCGGTACCGCAAAGATGGCGCCCGATGAGTGTACGGCGCCGCTGCGTCTCGTCGACATTGTAGAGCCGGGTGTGGCATATTCTGCTGCGCTTTATCAGGCTGACGCTCGCGCGCATGTTGAACGTCTCCTTGGTTCGGGTTGCCTGCCGGTTTTTTGCGGAGGTACGGGGCTGTATCTCAAGGCCGCCCTAGATGAGATGGATTTTCCCTCGGGCGAGCTTGAGGACGATCGCCGCGCGGAGTATCAGGAGCTTGCCGAGCGCATTGGCGAGGAAGCGCTGCACGCGCTGCTTGCCGAGCGTGACCCCGAGTCCGCTGCGGTCATCCACCCCCATAATGTTCGTCGCGTGATTCGCGCGCTCGAGATGCATGATGATGGTATCTCCTATGCACAGCAAAAAAGTCAGTTTAGTGTTCCGCGCGAGCATTATCATGCCCTATGGTTTGGTCTGACGCGTAATCGCGAGGTGCTCTACGAGCGCATTAACTTGCGTGTCGATATGATGTTTGAGCAGGGTCTTGTCGATGAGGTCCGCGGTCTTATGGGGCAGGGGCTGGGAGATGCCCTGACGTCGATGCAGGCAATTGGCTATAAAGAGATTATCGATGCCTTTAACGGCGTGATTTCTATGGATGAGGCTCGCGAACTCATCAAGATGCGTTCGCGTCGCTATGCCAAGCGTCAGCTTTCGTGGTTTAAGCGCGATGACCGCATCGTGTGGTTTGATATGGATGAATGTACGATCGATGAGGTCGTTGAGGATATCCTGCATCGTATTGAGGCTGCCTAATGGCCCGTTTCCCCCTTGTTCCCACGTCGCCCGAGCCCGAGCGTGCCATTTTAGTTGGTGTTGAGTGGCGCGACAATGCATGGCCACTCGGTCGATCGCTCGATGAGCTGGAGCGCCTTGCCCATACGGCTGGTGCCCAGTGCGTGTCTCGCTTGTCTCAGCGTTTGGTAAAGCCGTATCCTAAATCGTTTATCGGTTCCGGTAAGGTTGAAGAGCTGTGCGGCCTGGTACATCGTATGGATGCCGATGTCGTTATTTTTGACGACGACCTGACGCCCTCGCAGCAATCCTATTTGGAGAAAGCCGTGGGCGAGCCGGTAAAGATTATCGATCGTACGGCATTGATCTTGGATATCTTTGGCCTGCATGCTCAGACGCGTGAGGGGCGCCTACAGGTACAGCTGGCACAGCTTCAATATCTGTTGCCCCGTCTGCGTGGCATGTGGAGTCATCTCGCCAAGGAACAGACGCGCGGCGGCATCGGCTCACGCTTTGGTCAGGGCGAAAGTCAGCTCGAGGTCGACCGTCGCCTCATTCGCAATAAGATTGCCGCGCTTCGTCGTGAGCTTAAGCAGGTTGAACAGCGTCGCGATGTTCAATCCAAGAGCCGCATTGAGTCACCGGCGTTTCGCGTCGCGTTGGCCGGTTATACTAATGCGGGTAAATCGACGTTGCTCAATCGTCTGACCGGATCTACGGTACTTTCGCAGGACAAGCTGTTTGCTACGCTCGACCCGACGACGCGTTCGTATCGCCTGCCCGGCGGTCGCGGCATGACGATTACCGATACCGTCGGCTTTATTCAAAAGCTGCCGCATGGTCTGGTCGATGCCTTTAAATCGACGCTTTCCGAGGTGTTAGGTGCCGATCTTATTCTCAAAGTCGTAGATGCGTCTGATGAGGACTATGAGCGGCAGCTCGAGGCGGTCGATCGCGTGCTTGATGAGATCGGCGCTGGAGAGCGTTTAACGCTGACCGTATTCAATAAAATCGATCTTCTCGATAGCGTTGATCGATTGAGCTTCCGTCGTCGCTATCCCGAGGCCGTGCTGTTCTCGGCCCAGACGGGCGAGGGACTCGACGATCTCGTCGACCGCATTGCTCGTGAGGCGGCTGCCACCGATGTGTTGCTCTCTGCTGATATCCCGTATCGTGAGGGCGCCCTCATCACGCTGGTGCATGAGCAGGGAACCCTTCTGCATGAGGAATATCTAGAGGACGGAGTTCGCATTGTGGCGAAGTTGCCGGCCCGAATCGCGCCGCGTCTAGAGCGTTACCGCACCGAGTAGGCGAGCTCCAAAATGCCCAGAATGATGGGCTGATGCAGCAGATAAAAGGGGAGTGCATGACGTCCAAGGCTGGCGAGCGCCGGCAGGGGGTTGGCGTAGGCCCAGCTTGGGGCGGTCTTACCGATTCCCTGCGCTATGTGTGCGGCGAAGTATCCTGCAAGATACATAAAGATAAACGGGATGATGGGGTAGTAATCACCTGAGATAAATCCAGGGCTCGGAAATCCTAGCCACGCCAGGTATGGGACAGGGTAGGTCGTCTTGGGGATGCTCCAGGTGAGGGCGAACAACACAAGGCATAGGGACATGCCCCATCTCGCCGAAATCTTTTTAAGGACGGGATCGGTCAACGCGACGATGCCGGTACATGCGGCCATACAGTAGATGATGCCAAAATTAACCGAATCGTCTACTGAGACAAGTGTTGTTGCCAACCAGACGACGAGTGCTGCTAAGGCGTATTTGGCGGCACGTTTGATATTGTTGCGCGAAAGAGTGCACATCCAACCCGCGATAAACAAGAATACCCAGCTGATGCTGGCGCGCCAGATGTCTTGAAAGACAGTCTGGGTAAACCAGGGCATATCCCAACCGTACAGGTAGGCGAGATCGTAGCAAGCGTGAAAACCTGCCATTGAAATCATCGTAAACCCGCGGACGGTATCAAAGATGGTGATGCGTTTTTGCATTACGAGAACCGGCGCATCAAGCCGACGACTTTGCCCAAAATAACGGGATTTGTTGTATAGATAGGCTCCATGGTGTCATTCTCGGGCTGCAGGCGTACGCGTCCCTGCTCCTTGTAGAACGTCTTGACGGTCGCTGAACCATCAATCATGGCCACGACAATTTCGCCGTTCATGGCACTCTTTTGTTCACGGACGATGATGTAATCGCCATTGAAGATGCCGACATTGATCATTGAGCTCCCATGCACCTCAAGGATAAAGGAACCCTGATCAGTGGCGATTTCGGTCGGGATAGTAAACGTGTCTTCGATATTCTGCTCGGCCAGAATGGGAATCCCAGCCGCGACGCGACCAACGAGCGGTAGCGAGACCGTTCCGCGAGGTGCGGTGGGCTCGTCAGATTTAGAAATTGAGACAGAGGAACCGTCCTCGTTAAAGAGTTCCAGGGCGCGCGGTTTGGTGGCATCGCGCTTGAGTAGCCCGCGCGCCTCCAGGGCAGATAGATGGGCGTGCACGGTGCTGGGGGAGGAAAGGCCCACGGCAGAAGCCATCTCGCGCACGCTGGGCGGATAACCCTTCTCCTGCTGATATTCCTTGATGAAGTCGTAAATTTGCTGCTGACGCTTGGTAATTTTGCGAGCCATCAGGGCATCCTCTCTACCCATGTCAAACAAATGTTCGAATTTTGCTTGACAGGAACAACTGTTCGAAGATAATAATAACCGAACATTCGTTCTCGCGCTAGACATTTTTGTCCGCGCGGCTTGATAAAACTGTTCTCAGCAAAACACGCGAGAGGAGAACATGATGAACGCAACGAATATGGTCCAGGGAAACCTCGCCCTTAAGCTCGAGACGCCTGCAGAACCCACTTTTACGGTTGTTCAGGGTGGCCGCTCCGGCTTTCAGCCTTTGACCGTAAAGCCTGCCCGCAATCAGCAGGCTGTAGTCGCGCCAGCTCGCGTTGCCCTGAAGGTTCCGACGATTGTCGCCGTTGCCGTTGCGCTTACGCTCTTCTTTGTCCTCGCTACGTCGGTCTTTAGCGCTCGTCACGCCGCGTATGCCGAGTCCGTTTCCAACGTTACCTACGAGACCATTCGCGTTCAGCCTGGCGATTCTCTTTGGTCTCTTGCCGAGGAATATCCAATCGAAGGCCTTTCCACGCAAGAGACTTCCGACATGATCCGTAACGTCAATCATCTGGAGCATGGTTCGCTCGCCGCCGGTGCGCATCTTAAGGTTCCTGCTCGTTCGTAATCATTATCGCGCTGCGCATGGTACCCTTGTTATCGTTTAAGAGGAGGTACCATGCGCTGTCCCAAATGCGGCAAGGCACATACCCGCGTCGTTGATTCTCGTATGCAGGAGTCAAATAACACCATTAAGCGCCGTCGCGAATGTTGCTCGTGTAACTATCGCTTTACAACGTTTGAGCGATGCGAAGACCCAATCGAGGTCATTAAGTCAGACGGAACCAAGCAGCGGTTCGATCGCAATAAGCTGCTCGTCGGCTTGATGCGCGCCACCATCAAGCGTGATATCGACACTAAGAAGCTCAATGAGATTATCGACGATATCGAGGTCGAGCTGCGTTCTCGTACGCTGACGGCCGTCACGTCCCATGAGTTGGGTGACATGGTGCTCAAGCGCTTGGCCAAGATCGACAAGGTGGCGTACATCCGCTTTGCCTCGGTCTACCGCGATTTCAAAGACGTCGATGAGTTTCTGCAAGAGCTCGACAAGCTAAGGTGATTCCATGTCCAACATTACCGTCAACATAAAGCGTCTCGACCCCACCGTCGAGCTTCCCAAATACGCCCATCCCACCGATGCCGGCTTGGATCTGCGCTCCAACGAGGACTGTGTTCTGAAGCCCTTCGAACGCCGTCTGGTCTCTACTGGGTTGGCCATCGCCCTGCCCGACGGCTACGCCGGCTTTGTCCAGCCCCGCAGCGGCTTGGCCATCAAGCAGGGCCTGTCTATAGTCAATACGCCGGGCCTCATCGACGCCCACTACCGAGGAGAACTCAAGGTTATCCTCATCAACCTGGATCCCTCCAACAACATCCAAATCAACAAAGGCGACCGCATAGCCCAACTCGTCATCCAAGAAGTCCCCACGGTCAACCTCGTAGAAGTAGAAGAACTAGACGAAACCGACCGAGGCAAAGGAGGCTTCGGCTCCAGCGGCGTCGCCTAGGGGCGCTCGTATCCCGCCCGCCCGGGGCTTACCTATATCATTCCATGCTCAAACATTCTCGCGTCGCTTCGCTCGCTGCGAAACTGCGCGTGGAACGATATAGGTAAGCCCCGGGCGGGCGGCTACTCGCTTGAAACAATATTTACTTTTCTAGTAAGCCGATGCGATAAAGGGGCGCCTCCTTTGTCGCATCGGCTTACTGTATTTATATTTTCCTGTTTTGCCTTTGCAGGTTCTAATGGAGGGGAAACCGAAGTAGCTGCTAGTAAGTAAACGCAGCCGTTCTGCCGGAGCCGCCCTTATATCGTTCCACGCGCAGTTTCGCAGCGAAGCGAGAATGTTTGAGCATGGAATGATATAAGGGCGGCTCCGGCAGAGCGGCGGACATTCGACTAGCGGATATGCGCGGGCTTTCCTCCCCAGTAGAAGCGGCAGAAGGCTCGTTTGCGCTTTTGGGGTTTGCCTACGAGCTCCATGGTTGCGATGGCTATATCTTCGGCTGCGTGGGGGCGGCGTAGTACTTCGCCGTTGATGAGTAGGGCTTTGAGTGATTCGGGATGATCGTGCAGATGGCGCAGGGTTACGATGAGTTCTCGTGCGGTGGTGACATGCATGCTGGCGCCCATTCCGGTGAGCATCGTGGTGTTGGCCTTTTCCTGGCCATAGGACTTGCCCAGCAGGATCATCGGCAGATGCGCGCACAGACACTCGGTGACGGTGAGTCCGCCCGATTTGAGGATTGCCAGGTCGCAGCCGTGCATGAGGGCCGCCATGTCGTCCACGTAGTCCAGAACCGTGACGTTGTCGAGCTTCATGGCGTCGAAGAGCGTTTTGAGTCGGGTGGCGTATTCCTTATCCTTGCCCGGTAAAAAGACAAAGTGCATGTCCTCAAAGCTGCGTAAGAAGGGGAGCGTGTGGTCCATCGCGGCACGGAAACGCACGTATGGTTGGGGCAAACTGGCGCCGGCCATCACCAATACGACGGTTTTGTCTATGGGGAGATTGAACTTGCTCAGCTCATCCTCGCGTTTGTAATCTGAATCGAAACCGGCTCGGATGGGGATGCCCGTTATGCGGATCTTTGACTCGGGAACCTTGCGCGGGCGCAGCGTTTCGGCCATAAACTCGTTGGCTACGCAGAATAGGTCGGTGTCCTTGTGGGGCCAAAAGCCTTCGACTTCATAGTCTGTTGGTACGCAGATGACCGGGTAATCGATACCCGTGATGACGCGGGCGCCCACAGCAACATTGGCTGCCGTAATGTGTGTTGCAACCACGGCCATGGGCCTGCGGGTGCGGACGTATTCGTTGAAGGCGGGGAACATAATACGTGACCATGCCGTGCCGCCACCCCAGAGCAGATGTCCCGTAAACGTATATCGCCAGGTTAGGTCATATATGGGGCGCGTGGCGCCGGTAAACGAAGCCGCTGTTTTATTACCATCGAACCTAATGCGTCCAAAATCGAGGATATCCAGGACTTCGATCTCAACATCCTCAGGGATTCCCTTGGTGCCGCGGATAAGATCAAATGCTTGTGCAATCGCGTTGGCGGCGGCTTTGTGGCCCGATCCAACCGATGCGTGCACAATGGTTACTAGGGGTTTTTGTGCAGGTGAAACGGTCATTAGCTCCGGTTGGGGAGTGGCTTGCATGGGCAGGGGAGCGCTATTGCTCGTCTGCGTTTGATCCATCGATAACTCCCCTTCAGCTTTGTTACGCGATTTATCATTGTAGTGCATGAGTGTCATGTTCACGTAAATTTGGGTATGAGCGCAAAGAACGCCAATCTTTCGACAGGAGGTCTCTTCATGACTACCCATCAGCCGATCGATGTTGCTATTATCGGTGGCGGCCCTGCGGGCTATGCTGCAGCCATTTACGCGGCGCGCGCCAACCTAACGACGACTGTGATTGAGCAGGGCATGTCGGGAGGACAGATCGCCACAACCAATGAGGTCGAGAACTATCCGGGCATTCCGCTCTTGAGTGGCGCCGAACTCGGCGAGCGTTTTCAGCAGCATGCAGAAGGCCTGGGAGCACAGGTTACATGGAGCATGGTTACGGGTATCGATTACGATGCCGATACAGCGCTGTTTACGGTGCATCACGATTTGGGCGATACGTCGGCCTCGAGCGTTATCGCTTGCATGGGTGCCACGCCGCGATCTGCTGGTTTTGTTGGCGAGGATGCGTATCGCGGTCGCGGCGTTTCGTATTGCGCGACGTGCGACGGCATGTTCTTTCGCGGCAAGCAGGTTTTTGTCATCGGCGGCGGCAATGCTGCCTGCGAGGAAGCTCTGTTCTTGTCAGAAATCGCCAGCAGCGTGACCATCGTTTTGCGCCGCGATCAGTTCCGTGCCTCCGATGGTGTGGTTCAAAAAGTTCTTGCAAAAGATAATATTTCAGTTAGGTACCAAACTAGTATTGTGGAGCTCTCGGGCGAAGCCATGCCAACGACGATCACCTTTAAGGACAATGCATCCGGCGAGACTCATGCCGAGTCATTTGAGCCCGGCTTTTTCGGCATCTTTGTCTATACCGGGACGCAACCCCATACCGAACTTGTCGAGCATCTAGTCGATCTGGCGCCTGATGGCGGCATTCTGACTGATGAATCCATGGCGACCCGCACGCCAGGTCTATTTGCCGCTGGCGATATCCGTTCCAAGCGTTTGCGCCAGGTTGTGACCGCGGTTTCTGACGGAGCCATAGCGGCAACCAGCGCATACGCATTTCTCCGTAGATAAGTACGATAATATATCTTATGTAAGGTTGCTATCTTTAAACATAGTGGTTGGACGGTGCAACAATGTGCTGTCCAACCACTTTTACTTAGCGGCTATGTGGTATGCAAAACTAGATAACCTAGAATACAATATAGTAAACGAACGGAGGACCCTTATGAACCACGTTAAACATGTTATCCCGATGTCCGATACATCGGTCAGCATTAAGCCGGAGGATATTCAGCCGACGGTGCTGCCGGATGCATTTATTCAGTCCGATATGGTGGGTAAACTTAACGCGTTGAGCCTGCCACGCTATGACCAGTTGCCCAACGTAACGCTCTATCGCGATCAGGTTATTGAATATGTTGCGCTGTGGATGGAGCCGCTTTCGATTTGCGTTGAGCAGCCTGTCATTACGCCATCGATGATCAATAACTACGTGAAGGTCGGTCTGGTGCCTGCTCCGGTCAAAAAGCAGTATGGTCGCGAGCAGATTGCCCGCCTGATCGCTATCTGCATCTTTAAGCAGGTGCTACCTATTGCTGCGGTGCAGGCGCTCTTTAACATTCAGCGTTTGAGCTACGATGCCCCGACGGCCTTCGACTATGTGGTCGATCAGCTCGAGGCATCGATTCGTTCGGCGTTTTCTGTCGAGCAGACGCCGGTTCCCGATACGGCGCATCAGGTAACGCGTGAGTCGCTGCTTGTGCGCAGCGCGGTTTCATCCTTTGTTTCGAAAGCGTACCTGATGAGCTATCTCAAGTTCAACGGGTTTAATAGCTAGCCGACGTATAAAACGGGCGGGACAAAGAGCCATCTGTCGCTTTGTCCCGCCCGTTTTTTTTGCTTGGTTGGACTTTATTTGCCCGAAGCTACGCCCATGCCGTAGCCGATGATCAGGCCCTGCATCTCGGCGTAATAGGAATCCAGGCCGTTGCAGGGCATGATGATGGTCTTGGAGCCGGGCCAATGTTCGACAATGCGATCAGTAAGCGCTTGGGCTCCAGCTTCGTTCTCAACGTGATCGATGATGACCTCACCGCCCGTAAAGCCCTCGGATTCCATAGTGTCGATGATCTTGTTGAGCATCTTCTTTTCGCCACGCGTGTGCCCCACGAGTTCGATTTTACCGGCCTCACTCGCCGTGCCCAAAATGCGGATATTGAGCTTGTTGGCAATGACGCCGGCTGCCTTAGGGATACGTCCGGCTTTGGCGAGGTTTTCGTAATTGCACAAACTGAAGAGGATTTTGCTGTTCTGTTCAAGGCTATCGAAGTATGCGCAAGCATCCTCGAATGAGACATTCGGATTGTCTGCAAGATAGCGGTCGAACAGCAAGAAGATCAGATCCATTTTGCCACCCGCGGCTCGTGAGTTAACCAAATGAATCTGGCGGTTGGGCTCCTCGGCAAGCACCATGTCACGTGCGGTGGCCGCGGCATTGTAGCTTCCCGATACGCCCTCCGAGATGGGCATGCAGATCGTCTTGTCGGCAAGCTTAAAAAGTTCAGCCCACTCCCCTACGCTTGGACAGGCGCTCGAAGAAGCGCTCGACTCCGCCTGCACGGCGCAATTGAGCTCGTGAACATCGAGCGAGAGGTTATCAACAAATTCACGCTCCCCCACTCGGATCTTAAGGGGTGCAAATGCAAAGGTGGTATGAGGTGCGGTTGGTTGCCAATCGCGAAGATTGCAGCTCGAATCGGAGATAAGTGCCCAGCTCATTGAGGGTCCTTTCTAATTGTTCCCCAACAATTATAGCCATCTTTTTGATTGATTGGACGGCTATCTAGTTTTGAATACTAGATAGCCGTACTGATCTTATGGCAAACGGTTGGGGCAAAAAGAATGGGCCTCGTGATTCAAGATCGCGAGGCCCACGTTCGTTCGCTGCAGTAATAAAATTAGTAGCGTACGAAGATGTAGTTGTTGTTCATACCGGCTGCGACGGAGCTGATGATGACGCCCGTTTTGTAGTCGGAAGCATGAATCATCTGACCATTACCGATATAGATGCCGGTGTGGTAAGAGTTAACCACGACATCACCAGGCTGGGGATCGGACACGCGGGTCCAACCCATGAAAGTGCCGGTGGTGCCCAGACGGCAGTAGCGGCCCGTGAGGCAATAGCTTACAAAACCGGAGCAGTCAAAGCTGTTCGGACCAATGCCGCCCCAAGAGTAAGCGTATCCGAGCTTGCTGTAGGCGCGCGAAACAACGGAACCGCCGTCAACGGACTGGCCCGGTGCGGAAGGCGTCGGAGTCGGAGCGGGCGTCACGGGCTGCGGCGTGGGAGCAGGAGCGGGCGTAGGCGCGGGCGTGTTGCCGCCGCCGTTGTTGGTCGTACCGCCACCATTGTTGGTGTTTTCAGTCGTACCGGCGGTATCGTTGCTCACCGTGGCCTTTTCGGCAGTGCTGGCGTTGATACCGGCCTGCAGCGCGGCGTTGGCCTCGGCCTCGGCAGCAAGCTCGGCCTGCAGCTGAGAATCCAGGGAGTTCACGACACTCTGGGCCTCAGCCTGCTGGGCATTGAGCTCGTCGACCTTCTTCTGCGTCGCGGCGACGTTCTTCTCCTGCTCGGTCTGCTTATCGGTGAGCTGCTGCTTAAGGTCCTTGACCTCCTGAATGGTCTGGGCCTGCTTGTCGGACACCTTACCGTAGTAGAACAGACGGTTGAGCATGTCGCCCAGATCGTCGACGCCCGTCAGGACCTGAAGGAGACTCAGGCCGCCGGTCTTGTACTCACCGGCAACATAGCTCGAAAGCTTTGCCTGACCTTCGGCAATCTCTTGCTGCTTTTGCGTGATCTCGCCTGCAGTCTGATCAAGCTCCTGCGTCTGTGCGGAGAGTTCTTCATGAATTTGCTGGGTTTGGGTGCCAATCTGCTCGAGTTTAGTTCGAGCAGCGGCAAGGTCGGATGCGGTATCGGCGTAGGCCGGAGCCACGAGGCCCAGGCCCAAAACACAAGCGAGGGTTGCCGTAGCAGCGCAGCGTGCCATGTTTTTGTGCGTATTTGCTGTGCGCATGTAGCTTCCTTTCCGGTATCTAAGGGTAGCGGCTAGTCCACCGTTACCAGGCTAAAGAGCTCAACGTCCTCGTTAGAAGGCGTGAGCTTCTTGCGCGGGGTGAGAAACGCAAGCTCGAGGATACAACCGTAGCCCACAAGCTTTGCGCCCATATCTCGCACCAGTTTACCTGTTGCCTCGACGGTTCCGCCCGTCGCGACCAAGTCGTCCAGAATCAACACGGTATCTTTAGAGCTGATGGCATCGGCGTGGATCTCGATAGAATCCGTTCCATACTCGAGCTCGTAGCTCTCGCTTACCGTCTTGCGCGGCAGTTTGCCCGGCTTACGTGCGGGAACAAAGCCGGCACCCAGGGCGACGGCCACGGGCACACCGACCATAAAGCCACGAGCCTCGGGGCCGACGACCTTGGTAATGCCCATGTCGGCAAAATGCTCGGCCAAGGCATCCACCATGGCCTTCAGGGCCTCGGGATTGCCAAAGAGCGGCGTGATGTCCTTAAAGACGACTCCGGGCTCGGGATAGTCGGGGATATCGACGATATGAGATTCGAAGTCGTACATGGCGTGACCTTTCATGGATTGCCGGGTGAACGGCGGTTATTTGTCCGTGTTAGCAGACGAGCTATGCGAGGGGACGACGACCTTGGACGGCTGCACGAGCGACTCGTCGTGCGCGGCAACCGCGGGGACGCTTGCCCCATCGCTTTTAGCCTTGGTGGATTCAGAACGCGCGATCTCCTCATCGAGGGCATCGATGTCAGCGTCCTCGACCACGGCGTTGAGCGACTCAAAGACACGGTTCTTAAGTAGCGCGGTGTGCACACCCTCGGTGAGGTCGTGCAGCTTCTTAAAAGCACGCTCGAGCTTGGCGTCGCGCTCGTCATCGGAAGTATCCATGCCGAGCATGCTCACGAGAACCTGCTCAAACATCGAAGACTCGCGGTTTGCCGACGATACGTACTGACGCAGGTTACGCGGCTCAATGTGGAAGCGCGACAGCTCCGAGCAGTAACGGATAATCGGGAAATCTCGGCCATCGACGAGCTCTCGGTTCTGCGGGCTCTTGATGATGCGGATTAGATCGTTCTCGGCAAGGGAGCGGATAAACGAAATCTCAACACCGAGCATGTCGGGGATCGTCTCGATAGGATGCAGCTTTTGCTTGGTCTCCTTGGGCTCCGTCTTAAGCGGAACATCGGACAGAAGACCCACCTCGTAAGCCAACGTGGAAAGGTCCGTTGCGTTTTCCAAGCGCTGCTTAATGACGTTGAGCGGCATATAGCGGGTCTTCTGCAGGTGCAGTATGACCTCGAGACGGTCAACGTCTTCCTTGGAGTACTGGCGATACCCCTTAGGCGTACGATGAGGGGTGATGAGCCCCTCATCTTCTAGAAATCTAATTTTTGAGTTCGATAGATCGGGGTATGCGCCTCGAAGAAGGTTGACGACTTGGCCGATACTCAGATAGTTGCGTTCGGCCATTACCTACTCACCGGTTTCGATGCGCTCCGGCGTGCTCTCGTGGTAGATGAGCGTGAACGTACCGATCTGAACGGAAGAGCCGTCGTGCAGCGGAGCACCGTTGACGATGGCGCCGTCGACCCAGGTGCCGTTGAGCGAGCCCAGATCCTCAATACGGGCGCCCAGGCCCTCGCGAATAATGCGTGCGTGGCTGCGCGAGACAGTCATGTCGTTGAGGAAGATGCCGTTCGCGGGATCGCGGCCGATGGTGGTCACGTCGTCCTCGAGCTCAAAGGCAGCTCCGGTCTGCGGGCCCTTGACGATGGACAGAACCGGAGCGGTGATGCGCACGTTGGCCATAAGGTCGGGAACGGTGACATCGCTCGAAGGAACACGGAAAACGCAGGTAGCGTCCGCGGTCTTATCGTTCTGAGGCATATTGTTAACCTTGTTGTCCATGACAACCCCTATCTAACGCGGACGTGCCGCAAAAAATGTACCGTACGTAATCATACCCCAATGAATCAGTCTTCGATTTCGGGGTTGAGAAAGTCGGTGTCCTCGTCCTCGGGATGCGCGATGGCCTGTTTAATGGCCATACCGCCCTTAACAGAGTAAATGACGGCGGTGAGCATGGAGAAAATCACGCCGCCATACACAAAGAAGATGCCGAGGGGCACCGAGCTGCCGTTGAGGCCCGGGAATGCCGTGAACGTGGCAGGCAGCAGATGCCAGCCGTCCACGACGGGGAACCCAAGCAGCATGAGCGAGAAGCCGGTCATGAGCAGCGCCGTTGCAATTTTGCCAGGAAAGACGACGTCAATGGGACGACGGTGATAATGGCGCACGATGAGCGTGCCGATGCCCAGGTAGATATCGCGGCCGATAATGAGCACGCAGACCCAGATGGGAAGCTCGCCGCGGACTACCAGGCCCAGCACGCCGGTAAACAGCAGCGCACGGTCGCAGATGGGATCCATGACCTTGCCGAGCCACGAGACCGTTTTGGTCATACGGGCAATCTGACCGTCCATCCAGTCGGTGGAAGCCGCGATGGCATAGATGACAATGGCGACGACACGGTTGTTGTCCGTCACAAACAAGTACAGGAAGACGAGCGTGAGGACCAGGCGCGTAAAGGTGATGAAATTGGAGATCGTAAAGATCTTATTCGACGGGTAATCGGAAGTGCCGATAAGCTCCTTTTTGATCTTCTTCTTGATGCCCACAGGACTCCCCCGCTGGTAAACGACAAAACTTTCGATACTATACCCGTTCTAGCGATGTCTATCCAGCGTAAGCATAGAGAGTCCAGACATGTGGAGGGCGCCTTTGGGCTGCGCTGGATTCTGCATTTGTGTACATCAGCCTCCAAAAGCGACATTTTTCGGCATCTTTGGTGGCTGGTGTACACGTTTTGATTCGGTGATTACATCGATCGGGAAAGTTGTTGCTTTAAGCAAATGCGTGCGGGTCGAGATTGGCTGGCGCCAAAAGAGCCCAACGGCCGTTACGGCTTCGTTAGAAACGCGCCCCACCATGGATGGTGAACCCGAAAGGTAAGGCGCGCGGGCACGGCGACTCGGCCCGCGCGCCCGGAAGAGAA
>DBFSAO010000142.1:0-18140 GCA_048500675.1 Collinsella sp. | reverse complement strand
CCGCATCCGCGCATCTGGTCGAGCACGTTGGAGACGGTGCCGTCGCCGCCCGAAACGACCACGCGATCAAACTCGCGCACGTCTGCCACGGCGTCCTCGGGCTCCATGCCATCGCCGATAAAACGCATCACGACCTCGTCGCCGCCCTGCGCGAGGGCGTGCGTGAATGCGTAGATTTCATCTGAGCTGGGGCCCGATGCCGGGTTGTGGATGATAAGGCAGCGCATACTTACGTTCCCGTTCTGTGACTAACCGAGTATAGTTGTAAGGCAATGCCGATATCCTACCCGTGTTTTTCGGGCCTAACCTTATTCGATGGGTTGATATGTACATTTCCACACATCAGGCTCTACTCGACTTTTGCCAGCGCGCCCGTGAGTTCGACGCGATTGCCGTCGATACCGAGTTTTTGCGCGAGCGCACATTCCATCCGCGTTTGTGCTTGGTTCAGATTGCCACCCCTGCCGAGAGCGTCGCGGTCGATCCCCTGGTAATCGACGACCTATCGCCGCTGGCCGAGCTTATGGCAGACGAGAGCGTGACTAAGGTCTTCCACGCCTGCTCGCAGGATATGGAGGTTATGCTCCATACCGTGGGCGTGCTGCCACGACCGATTTTCGATACGCAGGTCGCCGCTGCCTTTTTGGGCGAGCGCCAGCAGATTTCGTATGGCGCGCTTGTTCAGACGTTTTGCGGCGTCTCGCTGCCCAAGACCGAGTCGCTGACCGACTGGTCGCGTCGCCCGCTGACCGATAAGCAGATTGAGTACGCGATTGATGACGTCAAGTACTTGATCGTCGCCTATACCGAGATGATGAGTCGCCTGCGCGAGCTGGGCCGTGTGGACTGGGTGCTCGACGAGCTACGCCCGCTGGCTGACGAGTCGCACTATCGCGCCGACCGTCACGAGGCATTCCGCAAGGTCAAGCGCATCAACTCGTGCAGCCGCCACCAGCTGGGCATCGCGCGCGAGCTCGCCGCCTGGCGCGAGGACCGCGCCGAGCGCCGTAACATCCCGCGCAAGTGGGTCATGTCCGACGACACGCTGCTTGCGCTCGTCAAGCGCAATCCCGTGCGCGTTGAGGAGTTCCGTAGCATTCGCGGTACCGATCAGTTGGGGGAGCGCGACGTGGACGGTGCGCTCATGGCCATCAAGCGTGGCGCAAGCTGCCCGCACGATCGCCTGCCGCTCATGGTGCGCGGGCATCGCCAGATCTCTCCGGAGTTGGAGAGCGTGACGGACCTGATGTATGCGCTCATTCGCCTGGTTGCCGAGCGCTCGGGCGTGGCGACCTCGGTCATCGCCTCGCGCGATGACCTGGCCGACTATATTGAGCACCCCGAGCAGAGCCCCCTGCGCGAAGGCTGGCGCTTTGAGCTTGTGGGCTCGCGTCTGGACGATCTGCTTTCCGGCAATATGGGACTCACCGTGAAGGACGGCAAAATCGAGCTTCTATAGTTACGCGGTTTTACCAAACGCTGTAAACGTCGTTCTAGAGCTGCAATGCCAAAACATCGATGGTGTCTCGTTGGCTGGGCGAGTGGGTAAAATGCCTCCAACGTGTAACTCGATTCGGAGGAATTCGCATGCCTTATTACTATGGATACGGCTTTGGCATCGACCCGCTGTACCTGCTGGTTGTTCTTGTCTGCACGGTGCTTGGCCTTGCCGCACAGAACTATATCAACTCGACGTACAAAACCTGGTCCAAGGTTCGCTCGGACGGCGATACGGGTGCCACAGTCGCTCGCCGCATGCTCGATGCCAACGGTTGTAGCGCCGTGGGTATCAAGGGTGTCGCTGGCGAGCTCACCGACCATTACAACCCGCAGGACAACAACCTGTATCTGTCGGATGCCAACCGTTCGGGCGGTTCGGTCGCAAGCGTTGCCGTCGCCTGCCACGAGGCGGGCCATGCCGCCCAGCGTCAAAGCGGCTATGCCATGATGAAAGTGCGTACCGCCCTCGTGCCGGTCGTCAACTTTACCCAGAACACCTGGACCATCGTGTTACTCTTGGGCCTGTTTATGAACATTGCCGGGCTCACGACCCTCGCGTTGATCTTCTTCTCGTTTAGTGTGCTGTTCCAACTCGTTACGTTGCCTGTCGAGATTGACGCCAGCCGACGTGCTGTGGCGTACATCGAGCAGTCGGACATGAGCTCCAAGCAGGTCAACGGCGCCAAGAAGGTACTGACGGCAGCCGCGCTTACCTATGTGGCTGCAGCGCTCACTTCGATCATTCAGTTGCTCTACCTTATGGCTCGCTACAACAGAAACTCCAACCGATAACAAATGGGACAGGCAGGCGCCGCGGGGATTCGTGTCCTCGCGGCGCTGTACTATGTGTTGGACTTAATTTCGCACGGGGCCGGAGCCTCTGTGCTCGATAACGAAAGGAGGCTGCGTGGCAGGCTGGAACCTAACCGGTAATGCCGTTTCCGCCGAGTTCGACGGTTCGGACGAGCAAGAGCGCAAGGAGCTCAGCGTGAGCCAGGCGGTGGAGATCGCCGCCGGTGCGCTCGATGCCATTCCGCAGCTGAGCGTTTTGGGCGAGGTCACGGGTTTTCGTGGTCCTAACGCCCGAAGCGGCCACTGCTATTTCCAGATCAAGGACGATTCGGCCGCCGTTGACTGCATCATTTGGAAGGGCGCCTATCTCAAGCGCACGTTCGATCTGCGCGACGGTATGCAGGTGAGCTTTAAGGGCAGCTTCAATCTCTATAAGGCTACGGGCCGCATGAGCTTTGTCGCTCGCTCGTTTTCGCTGGCGGGGGAGGGTCTGCTGCGTCAACAAGTGGCGCAACTGGCCGAAAAGCTACGCCGTGAGGGTCTGATGGACGAAGCGCGCAAGCGCCGCATCCCGGTGTTCTGCTCCCGCGTGGCGGTCGTCACCTCGCTTTCGGGTGCCGTAATCGACGACGTCAAGCGCACATTGCGTCGTCGCAACCCGCTCGTCGAGCTCGTCTGCGTGGGTGCCAAGGTACAAGGCGAGGGTGCGCCGACAGAGCTCATTGAGGGCCTGCGCCGCGCCGCTTCCATTACGCCGGCGCCCGACTGTATTTTGTTGGTGCGCGGCGGCGGCTCCTTTGAGGACCTCATGACCTTTAATGACGAGGAGCTTGCCCGCGCGGTGGCGGCTTGTCCCGTGCCCGTGGTGACCGGCATTGGCCATGAGCCCGATACCTCGATTTGCGACATGGTGAGCGACCGTCGCGCCTCCACGCCTACGGCGGCGGCCGAATCGGTGGCGCCGGCTATGACGGAGTTGGCCGATGTGCTCGAGGCGCGCTATCAACGTCTGGGTGCTGCGATGGCATCGATGATTGGGTCGGCCCAGGTCGACCTGGAGATGCTCGATCAGCGCGGTCGCCGTGCCTGGGATACCTATACGGCTCGCTTGGGCGATGCGCTCGATGCGGCTGCGTGCCGCCCGTGCCTCAACGACCCAACGTTTATGGTTGAGCGTCGCGAGTCTGAGCTTGCCCTGACGGCCGATCGTTTGTCCGGCGCCATAACGCGTTCGGTTGGGGCATTCCGCTCCAACTTTGAGCGTCTGCCCGAGCGCTTGATCGCAAGCACCTCAGGACTCGATGGCAAGCGCCATGCGCTCACGCTCGCAAGCTCCCGCCTGGAGCATCAGGGGCGCACGATGCTCAACAAGCCAGCATCCGACCTGGGCCGTGCGGCAGCCTCGCTCGATGCCCTGTCGCCGCTCAAGGTGCTTGCCCGTGGTTATTCCATCGCGTACAGCGATGATGGGGTGGCCACGAGCGCCAAGACCTTTAAGCCCGGTGACGCCATTCGCGTGCGCATGGCAGACGGCAACGTGGCGGCAACGGTCGATACGGTCGAGTAGGCCGCGTTTCATAGCGATAAACCTTTAGGAAAGGAAACAGATATGGCAGAGAAGACCCCGGTCGAGCAGCTTACGTACAAGCAGGCTTCACAGGAGTTGGAGCTCATCATCCGCAGCTTGGAGTCGGGTGATATGGAGCTCGAGGAGTCGCTTGAGAGCTATACCCGCGGCGTCGAGCTCCTCAAGAGCCTGCGTACCCGCTTGTCCGATGCCGAGCAGAAGGTCTCGGTGCTCCTGAAGGACGTCGACGGCAACGACGTGCTCGCCGACGGCGAAGCCGCCAACACGGACGACAACCTCTCGTTCTAACCATCCCGACCAAATATAATTGCCTTGGTCTGTGAGAAAGGAACCAACCATGTGCGATTGCATCTTCTGCAAAATTGCCAACCACGAGATCCCTTCGACCGTTGTCTATGAGGACGATCAGGTCATCGCCTTCGACGACCTCAACCCCCAGGCGCCGGTCCACACGCTCGTAATCCCCAAGAAGCACTACAGCGACATCGCCGACAACGTGCCTGCCGAGACCATGGGCGCCATGGCCCACGCCATCCAGGAGGTCGCTAAGGCCAAGGGCCTGGAGGACGGTTTCCGCGTCATCTCCAACAAGGGCGTCAATGCCGGCCAGACCGTCATGCACTTCCACATGCACGTCCTCGGCGGCAAGAACCTGGGCGAGAACCTCATCTGAGGGCGCTTTTTCCTTGCAATGAAACGGAAGCTCAAGCACCGATAACTTATATATCAACGCAATAAACCCGAGCGCGAGGGCGTTTGGGTTTATTATTGAAGCGTATGTAACCTGGCGGCGCCACACCGCCTGTTAGTAGGGAGACACATGAACGTTCTGGTCGTCAACGCGGGATCTTCGACCCTTAAGTATCAGGTCATCGACACCAAGTCCCATAAGGTGTCCGCAAAGGGCTCCTGCGAGCGCGTCTGCTTTACCGGTGGTACCTTCACCCATGCTGCCAATGGCTCCAAGAAGGTGACCGAGAACATCGAGTTCCCCGACCACAAGGTCGCCATCGAGGTCGTCCTGAAGGACCTTGAGGCCAACGGCGTCAAGATCGAGGGCATCGGCCACCGTATCGTTCAGGGCGGTTGGTACTTTGGTGATTCCTCCCTCGTCGACGAGGACGTCCTCGCCAAGATTCGCGAGGTCGCCCCGCTGGCGCCGCTGCACAACAACCCCGAGGCCAACGTTATCGAGTACTGCCTGGAGCAGTATCCCGATCTGCCCAACGTCACGGTCTACGACACCGCTTTCCACTTCAACATGCCCGAGGTCGCCAAGACCTACGCCCTTCCCAAGGATGTTTGCGACAAGCTGCACATCCGTAAGTACGGCGCCCACGGCACCAGCTATCGCTACATCTCCAAGAAGGTCGCCGAGATGACCAACGGCGAGGCCCGCAAGGTCGTCGTGTGCCATATCGGCTCCGGCGCTTCCCTGTGCGCCATCGAGGACGGCAAGTGCATGGACACCACCATGGGCTTGACGCCGCTCGACGGCGTCATGATGGGCACCCGCTGCGGCTCCATCGACCCGGCTACCGTGTGCTACCTGCAGCGCGAGGGTGGCTACACCTTCGACGAGGTCGACGAGATGATGAACAAGAAGTCTGGCCTTTTGGCTGTGACCGGTGGCAAGACCAACGACTGCCGCAACGTTGAGGAGCTCGCCGCTGCTGGTGACCCCGAGGCTCAGCTCGCCTTCGATATGTTCGTCTACAAGATTGCCGCTAAGGCCGCCGAGATGGCCACCTCCATGTGCGGCATGGACACCCTGGTCTTTACCGCCGGCATCGGCGAGCACGCTCCGGCCGTTCGCGCTGGCGTGGCCGATCGTCTGGCCTTTATGGGCGTCAAGATGGATCACGCCCGTAATGCCCTGCGTGGCGACGGCGCTTGGTGCCTGTCCGCCAAGGATTCCAAGGTCAAGATTTTCGTCATCCCTACGGACGAGGAGTTCATGATCGCTTCCGACGTCGAGCGCATCGTCAACGGCAAGTAATTGCAAGAGGGGAGGGGCTGGACGACCGAGCGCCGTTCGGCCCCTCTTTTGCGCTCGTTGGGCGATATGCTGATATCTATTTATCAAGATATGATAACTTCTTATTAAAATGCGGCCGCCTTAAGGGGCCTGCGTCGACCGTATTGCACTGCGAAGGAGTCTCATGAACGTACTTGTTGTCAACGCCGGCAGCTCAAGCCTTAAATATCAGCTTTTGGATACCGATACCCGCAAGGTTTTCGCCAAGGGCAACTGCGAGCGTATCGGATCGGACATGGGCATCTTTGGCCACTCCGAGAACGGTGGCGCTAAGCAGACCGAGGAGGTCCCTTTCCCCGATCATCGCTCTGCTATCGCTCGCGTGCTCGAGGAGCTCGAGAAGACCGACTTTACGATTGATGGCATTGGGCATCGTATCGTTCAGGGCGGCTGGCACTTCGATGATTCCGCGGTTGTCGACGACGAGGTTATGGCCAAGATTCTTGAGGTGGCACCGCTTGCTCCGCTGCACAACTACGGCGAGGCCGCAGCGATTGAGTATTGCCGTGAGAAGTATCCGGAGCTGCCCAACGTGGCGGTCTTCGACACCTCGTTCCACATGACCATGCCCGAGGTTGCCTACACCTACGCGCTGCCCAAGGACGTTTGCGACAAGTACCACGTGCGCAAGTACGGCGCCCACGGCACGAGCCACCGCTATGAGTGGATGATGGCCAAGGAGATCCTGGGTTCGCGCTGCCACCGCCTGCTTTCGTGCCATCTGGGCAACGGTGCTTCGCTCGCTGCTATCGAGGACGGCGTGTGCCGCGACACCACGATGGGTCTCACGCCGCTCGATGGCCTGATGATGGGCACCCGTTGTGGTTCCATCGACCCGGCCACCGTGTGCTACCTGCAGCGCGAGGGCGGCTACAGCTACCAGGAAGTCGATGACATGATGAACAAGCAGTCTGGTCTGCTTGCCATCTCGGGCATCTCCAACGACGCCCGCGACATCCGCACGCGCGCCTCCGAGGGCGACGAGCGCTGCCTGCTCGCCTTCGATATGTTCGCCTATAAGGCCATGCAGCAGGCCGGTTCCATGATCGCTTCCATGGCGGGCGTGGACACCATTACCTTTACCGCCGGCATCGGCGAGAACGACTGGTCGATCCGCAAGGCCTTCTGCGACTGCTTTGAGTGGCTGGGCGTACGCATCGACAACAACAAGAACCGCGAGGCTGTGGGCAACGGCCCGCAGGTTATCAGTGCCGCCGGTTCCGCCGTCACGGTCATGGTCATCCCCACCGACGAGGAATACATGATCGCCCACGACGTCGAGCGTCTGACCAAGAACAACTAACGCGCGCATTTGCAAGTAAACAAAAGGCCTCCAAAGCAACAGCTCCGGAGGCCTTTTTGCTAGCAGGCGGAAATTCCTGTCCCGAGGGGATATGTCCGCTACTCAGCCATCTGAGCCTGGACGGCGGTGATGGCCACGACACCCACGATGTCGTCAGCAGAGCAGCCGCGCGACAGATCGTTGACCGGCTTGGCGATGCCCTGCAGGATGGGGCCGTAGGCGTCGGCGCCGGCGAAGCGCTGGACCAGCTTGTAGCCGATGTTGCCGGCCTCGAGGTCGGGGAACACGAGCACGTTGGCCTTGCCGGCAACGGAGGAGCCGGGAGCCTTGAGCTGGGCGACGGTGGGGACAATAGCGGCATCGAGCTGCAGGTCGCCGTCGATGGCGAGCTCGGGAGCCTTCTCCTTGCAGAACTTCACAGCCTCCTGGACCTTCTTGGCGACCTCGCCGCCAGCGGAGCCCATGGTGGAGTAGGAGAGCATGGCCACGTGCGGCTCAACGTTGCCCATGAAGGTGGACCAGGAGTGAGCGGAGGCGATGGCGATCTCGGAGAGCTCGTCGGAGGACGGGTTGATGTTGAGGCCGCAGTCGGCGAAGATCAGCGTGCCGTCAGTGCCGAACTGCGGGGTGTCGGTGCACATCACGAAGAAGGCCGAGACCAGCTTGGTGCCCGGGGCGGTCTTGAGGATCTGAAGCGCAGGGCGCAGAGTGTCGGCAGTGGAGTGGCAGGCGCCGGAGACCAGGCCGTCGGCATCGCCCATCTTGACCATCATGGTGCCAAAGTAGGTGGCGTCCATCACCTGGGCGCGAGCCTGCTCGATGGTAACGCCCTTCTTGGCGCGGAGCTCGGCAAACTTCTGCGCGTACTCCTCGTGCTTCTCGGCATTGCGCGGGTCGATGACGGTAGCGCCGGGAACGTTGATCTCGTCGGGGTTGCCCAGGATGACGATCTTTGCCAGGCCCTCCTCGATGATTTTGGTGGCCGCGACGATAGTGCGCGGATCCTCGCCCTCGGGCAGGACGATCGTCTTAAGGTCGGCCTTGGCGGCAGACTTCATACGGTTTAGGAAATCGCTCATGTTACTCCTTACAAGCGTTTCGCTAAGCTCCAGGCGCCCGGCTGTTCACGAATAAACCCGCTGCTAGCGGGTTTACCTTTCAATTATGTTCGCCGCGGTGCTTGAGCTTTCCTTGTGTGGCAAGCTCATTATAGGACGCATTAGCGCTATAATCGCTCTGATAAATATGTCTCGAAGAATGTTCGAGAAAAGCCCAGCTAACGAGCCCGTGGCTTTTGACAAGGAGTATCGATGCAGATTACCTCAGGCCTGCCTGAAGGCTTTAACGCCGGCGCGTACGACATGATTGTCGTCGGTGCTGGATATGCCGGTGCCGTTTGCGCCCGCCGTCTTGCCGAGACCATCGGCTATCGTGTTGCCGTTTTGGAGCGCCGTAGCCACATTGCGGGCAATGCCTATGACTGCACTGACGAGGCCGGAATCCTGATCCACGAGTACGGTCCGCATATCTATCACACCTTTAACGAGCGCGTTCACAATTTCCTGTCGCGCTTTACCAAGTGGACGGATTATCAGCACAAGGTGCTCGCCAACATCAACGGTACCCTTATGCCCGTGCCCTTCAACCATGCGAGTCTCAAGCTCGCCTTTGGTGACGAGCGCGGCGAGGAGCTGTATCAGAAGCTCGTGGAGACCTTTGGCAAGGATGTCAAGGTGCCCATTATGGAGCTGCGTAAGAAGAACGACCCGGATCTTGCCGAGGTCGCCGATTACGTCTACGAGAACGTCTTTTTGCATTACACCATGAAGCAGTGGGGCCAGACGCCCGATCAGATCGATCCCTCGATCACCGGCCGCGTTCCCGTCTTTGTGGGCGATGATGACCGCTACTTCCCGCAAGCTCCCTTCCAGGGCATGCCGCAGGAGGGCTACACGGCGCTCTTTGAGCACATGCTCGACCACGACCTGATCGACGTGTTCTGCGACGTGGACGCCCGTGACCTCTTTGAAATCGACGAGACTACCGTCAAGATCGACGGCAAGGTCTATGGTGGCGAGATCGTCTACACCGGTCCGCTCGATGAGCTGTTCAATCTCGATCTGGGCGCGCTACCGTACCGCACGCTCGACATGAAGTTCGAGACGCTCGATATGGACCAGTTCCAGCCCGTGGGCACCGTCAACTACACCACGAGCGAGGACTACACGCGCATTACCGAGTTCAAGAACATGACCGGTCAGATCCTGCCCGGCAAGACCACCATCATGAAGGAGTACTCCAAGGCCTATACGCCCGGCTCGGGCGAGACGCCGTACTACGCCATTCTTGAGCCCGAGAACCGTGAGCTCTATGAGCGCTATCTTGAGCGCGTCCAGAACCTGACGAACTTCCACCCGGTGGGTCGTCTGGCCGAGTATCGTTACTACGATATGGACGCCGTGACCAATTCCGCCCTCGATCTTTCGGATGAGATTATCGCCTGCCATGCATAAAGTCATAACATTCGGTATTCCCTCGTATAACGCCGCCAAGGACATGGACCATTGCATCACCTCCATCTTGGAGGGGAGCAATTACGCCACCGATATCGAGATTATCGTGGTGGACGACGGCTCCAAGGACGAGACGGCCGATAAGGCCGATGAGTGGGAGGCACGTTATCCCGGTATCATTCGCGCGGTACACCAGGAGAACGGTGGCCACGGTATTGCCGTCCTTTCGGGTCTGCGCGAGGCACAGGGCACCTACTACAAGGTTGTCGACTCGGACGACTGGCTTGACGGCGCTGCCCTTTCGACCATGCTGTCGATTCTGCGTGGCTTTGAGGAGCGCGACCAGCGCGTTGACCTGTTTATCTCGAACTACGTGTACGAGAAGGTTTACGAGGGCACGCATACCGCTATTGGCTACAAATTTGCCCTGCCGCGCAAAAAGATCTTTTCCTGGGATCAGATCGGTCATTTTCGCCTGGACCAGAACCTACTCATGCACAGTCTGTGCTATCGCACGGATGTGCTGCGCGAGTCTAACCTTCCCATGCCGCCGCACACGTTCTATGTGGACAACATCTACGCCTACGTGCCGCTGCCGCGTTGCAAGACCATGTACTACGCCGACATCGACCTCTACCGCTACTTTATCGGTCGCGAAGGCCAGAGCGTCAACGAGGCAACGATGGTCAAGCGTCTGGACCAGCAGTTCCGTGTTACACGTATCATGATGGAGTCGTACCACCTGTACAGCGATGTTGAGTCGTCGCGCCTGCGTTCGTACATGATGGGCTACTTCACCATGATGATGGCGATCTGCTCGGTGCTCACCAAGCTTTCCGAGGAAGATTGCGCCGACGAGCGCCTAAAGACGCTGTGGAATGATTTGAAGGCCTACGACGAGCGCATGTATCGTCGTGCCCGCTACGGCGTGGTCGGGTTCTTCACCAATCTGCGCGGACGGGCCGGAGACAAAACCACACTCGGCCTATACCGTCTTGCCTCAAAGATCTTCAAATTCAACTAGCTGCCGAGTAATCGCTGCTGATAGGTTGACTGGGCCCCTTGGCCTTTAGTTTGCTACTGCGAACAGTCCTGCTCGCACGGAAAGCACATTAAGTGCTTTCCGGCTCGTGCGGAACTTGTATCAAACTAAAGGCCAAGGGGCCTCTGCTATAAGAATCGATTGTCAGGTTATTTGAATTTGAAGATCTTCGACGCGCGGTACACAGGGGCCTGGGCTGAAAAAATATTAGTTGGTAGTCGGTCGGAGGCGGGCGGGCATTACGTTTGTCGCGAGTTCCGCATGCAAAGAAGGCCACTTAATGTGGCCTTCGTCTTGCATAGGACTGTAGAGCAGCAAACGTAATGCCCGCCCGCCTCCGACCGACGGTCGAGTGAGATTACTTCGCAGCACCTGGGATTCCGTGGGAGGTTTTGGCGGTTTTGGCTCCGTTTGCGATGGCAGTTTCCAGGGCCCTTACTGCGAGCATGCCCAGCAGGTCTAGGGGAACGGCGGCGCTTGCCTGGGCGCCCAGTTTGCCGCTGGCGAGGGTGTAGATGGTGTCGCCGTCGTTGGTGGTGTGTGTGGGGCGGATGGCGTGTGCGTAGGCGTCTGCGGCCATCTGGGAGACCTTGGTGGCTTGTGCCTTAGTGAGTTCCACGTTGGTGACGATGCAGCTGATGGTGGTGTTGGTGCGGTCGAGCGGCATCTGCATGGATCCGGCGGCGGCAAAGGCTGCGAGTTCCATGTCGACAATCTGGTCGCTATCGGCTGCGGCGCGCATACCGGCGACCCACTCGCCGGTGAAGGGGTCGACAACGTTGCCGCAGGCGTTGACCGAGACCACGGCGCCCACCTTGATGGGGCCGAGCGCCACGGCGGCAGCGCCAAGGCCGGCCTTCATGCAGGTAGCGGGGCCCATGAGCTTACCCACGGTAGCGCCCGTGCCGGCGCCCACGTTGCCCTGTTCGAGCCTGGTGGGGGTGTGGTCGAGTGCTTCGCGCACCGCGGCGATGCCGGCCTCAATGTCAGGGCGAACGGTGGGGTTACCAAAGGTGAGGTCGAAGATACAGCTGGAGCACACGATAGGCACCTGCGTGGGGCCGACGGGAAGGCCGATGCCGCGGCTCTCAAGCTCGCGAGCGACGCCGCTTGCAGCCTCGAGGCCAAAGGCCGATCCACCCGAAAGGCAGACAGCGTGGACCTTGTCGACGGTGTTCTCGGGTCGCAGCAGGTCGGTTTCGCGCGATGCCGGAGCACCGCCGCGAACGTCAATGCCGCCGGTGGCGCCCTCGGGTGCCACGATTACGGTGCAACCGGTGCCGGCCTCCTCGTCCGTATAGTTGCCATAGCAAAAGCCATCGACATCGCAGACGTCAATGGCCTCGAGCAGTGTATCCATGTTTAACTCCTATCGGTTTTCCGCCGCGCCTTGTGCCCGGTCGGGATCCGTACGGTACGCCAAAATTGTAGGCGCTGGGGAATACCCAGCGCCAGATGCAATTACGAGAGTTTTTGAATCGCGCGCGCGACGCGGGCGATGGGTAGGCCCACTACGTTATAGAAGTCGCCCGAAATATCGTGCACGAGCATGCGGCCGCCTGTGCCCTGGATGCCGTAGGCGCCTGCCTTATCCATGGGCTCACCCGAGGCAACGTAGTGCTCGATCTGCTCGTCGGTGAGCTCGTAGAACGTCACGTCGGTCACATCGACAAACGACAGGCTCTCGGCGGCATGCGGGGCGGCCGTATCGCCTGCCTTAACGATGCAGACGCCGGTTGCGACCTGGTGCGTGCGGCCCGAAAGCTCACGGAGCATGGTGCGCGCCTCGTCCTCGGTTGCCGGCTTGCCCAAAATCTTGCCGTCGAAGGTGACGATGGTGTCGGCCGCGACGGTCAACTCATTGGGCTCGGCATACTCGGCAGCAACGGCAGCCGCCTTGGCGCGTGCCAAGCGCTCGACAAGCGTGAGCGGGGGCTCGCCATCAAAGGGCGTTTCGTCGATATCCGCGGGAATCACGCGAATGTTGTAGCCTGCCTCGCGCATCAGCTCTATGCGGCGCGGCGATTGGGAAGCCAAAATCATAGTTGGATGCCCTCGGCGACCTTCTCGACGGCCTTGTCGCCGGCGAGCGTGCGCAGCAGCTCCAATGCAAAGGGGAGTGACTGTGCCATGCCGCTGGCAGTGATGATGTTGCCGTCTTGCGTGACCTTCTCGCCAGTATAGGCGCCTTCGGGGAAGCTTTTCTCAAAGCCAGGGAAGCACGTGGCGTGGCGCCCCTCGAGTAGGTCGAGCTCGCCCAGGATAAACGGGGCGGCGCAGATGGCGGCGACGTGCTTGGTCGCGGCGAACTCGCAGACCACGTCGCAGACACGCTGATCGGCGCGCAGGTTGGTGGCACCGGGCAGGCCGCCGGGCAGCACGACGCAGTCGTACTCGTCAAAGTTGATCTCATCAAAGAGCGCATCGCAGGTCACGGGGATCTGCAGCGAGCTTACGACCTCACGCGTGGGCATAATCGAGACGAGCGTGGCACGCACGCCGCCGCGACGCATGACATCGACCATGGTCAAGCATTCAATAGTTTCAAAGCCATCGGCGGCGAGAACGGCAACGCTGGGCATGAGGGTTCCTTTCATAGGCGGCATACAATTAGCCGTCTTATACCCCGAAGACCTCCGCTTGCCACGCTCGATTTCCCAATGATTTTTCTGAGCAATGATTAAGTGGCTAGTTGCGCCTAAGGTGGACGACGGTCTCGCAGTGGAAGGTTTGTGGGAACAGGTCGACTGGCGTGATCTTTACGGGGGAGAAGGTGCCTTCTTCGACAAAGCGTTTGAGATCGCGCGCCAGGGTGGCCGGGTCGCAGCTCACGTAGGCGACATCGTGGGCACTCGTGCTGGCGATAAGGTCGATCGCTTCGGGGGCGAGGCCTGCGCGCGGCGGGTCGACCACCAAGACGTCGGCATCCTGGTCGGGGAACTCGCGCACCGCGTCTCCGCCAATGACGTCGACGTTATCAAGCTTGTTGATCTCCAGGTTACGGCGCAGGTCGCGCACGGCGGGGCCGTAGGCCTCGACGGCGGCGACAAAGTCGCAGCGGCGGGCGAGCGGCAGGGTAAAGGTGCCGGCACCGCAGTACAGGTCCACGGCAAGCTCGTCTTCCTGCGGATCGAGCGTTTCCATGACAAGCTCGATCAAAATCTCGGCACCCTTGGTGTTGACCTGGAAAAAAGACGGGGCAGACAAGCGCATCTGACCCTCGGCGATATTCTCGGTCCATGAGCCCTCTCCGGCGAGCATTTCGACCTTGGAAACACGGCGGGCCTTCTTTTCGCCCTTGCTCATCACGCGTACGACACTTGTGGGGTGCGCGGCGTCTGCCAACACGCGCGAGACTTGCGAGCGCGGGAAAGAGCCCGTAGGCGTCCAGAGCGCCACCTCGAGTGCCTTGGTGCGACGCGAGGCGCGAATGCCCACGCGCTCAAGGCCCAGGTCGTGGCTGCCGCTCAGATAATTGAGCGCGCCGACGACCGATTTGAGTGCCTTGGGGAAGCGTTTGTCGAACAACGGGCACGAATCGACGGTCACGATCTTGCGAGGATCGACACCGTGCATGCCAAGACGCACGCGGCCGTTTACAACGGTCGGCTCGAGTTCGATTTTATTGCGGTAGCCCCAATCATCCTTGGTGTGGCGGATGGGTTGCACCAGTTCATCGACTTGATCGGGGCTGAACTTGCCGATACGCTCGAGCGTGGAGCGCAGATTTTGCTCCTTGGCGGCGAGCTGTGCCGTGCGTGAGAGATTGCCCCACGAGCAGCCGCCGCAGATGCCCACGAAGGGGCAGGGAGACTGAATGCGATCGGGGCTTGGCTCCAGAATCTCGGTGGTGCGGGCACGCATGAACGACTTGCCGTCCTGTACGACCTCGGCCTCGACGGTGTCGCCTGCCACGGCGCCCTGCACAAAGACGGCCTTGCCGTTGTCGGCGTGCGCCAGCCCGTCGGCGCCGTAGGTCATCGATTCTATAGTGAGCTTCATATTCCTGCCTGTCATTCGCGTTGTTGTTCGCACCATGGTAGCAGGGAAAAGCGCCCCGCATCCGAGGCTTTCCTCAAATGCGGGGCGCTTCTACAAACTGCTTCTACAAACGACTATTTCGTCTTGCCGGTAATGAGCGTCTTAAGACCCAGGCCGATCAGACCCAGGCCCATGCGCACGCGGCCGGGGCGATGGCGCTCGATGGCCTTGGTCTTGCCGGCGGGCTTATCGCGACGGGCGCTCGTCTCGGGTGCGGGCTTGATGACCTGCGGATCGGGCTGAGGTGCAGGTGCAGGCTCGGGCTCAATGACGGTCGCCTGGACCTCTTGGACCTTGGGTGTGGCCGGCTGCGGCTCAGGAGCAGGGGCGGGCTTTGCCTCGGCGGCGGGCTCCGGAGTCGCAGTAGCGGGCTCGGGCGCTTTCTCCACGGCGGGCTCTGCGGCAGCCTCGGGCTCATTCACCGGGGGAGCTGCAACCGCTTCCGGTTTGGCAGCTGCCCCGTGTTCAACATCGGCCTGAATGGCCTCCTCGGCCACACGTTCCTTCTCCTGTGCGCGCTGCTGC
This sequence comes from Collinsella sp., assembly GCA_048500675.1. GTDB lineage: Bacteria > Actinomycetota > Coriobacteriia > Coriobacteriales > Coriobacteriaceae > Collinsella. Next base: position 2,798 of record DBFSAO010000142.1, on the reverse strand, counting down.
GCGGCGGCCTCGGCGTTGCGATAGGCACGCTCCAGTAGGGCTTCCTGCGAGTTGAAGGGTTTCTCACCCTCTGCACGCTTCACGGGAACCCAGGTGCCGTCGCTCGTGAGGCTGCGGGCCTTCACGTTGTCGCGCAGCTGCATGCCCATGTACTCGTGCACCAGTGCGCGGCAGGTGGGGTCGAGCACGGGGAAGGCGATCTCCACGCGGTGCTCGGTGTTGCGCGTCATCATGTCGGCCGAGCTCAGATAGATCATGTCCGAGTCCACGCCAAAGGCGTAAACGCGCGCATGCTCCAAAAAGCGTCCGACGATAGAACGGACATGCACGTTCTCGGTCTTGCCCGGAACGCCTGGCTTGAGGCACGAGATGCCGCGGATGATCATATCCACGCGGACTCCTGCGCACGATGCCTCGGCGATCTTGTCGATGACCTCGCGGTCGGTGAGCGAGTTGAGCTTAAAGAACACGCGGGCGGGCTCGCCAGCGAGGGCGCGCTGGATCTCGCGATCCAGGCCGCGCATGATGAGCGGCTTCAGGCCGACCGGCGCCACGCCCAGGAAGCGGTAATCGCCGCGCAGGTTGCCCAGCGACAGGTTGCGGAAGAACAAGTTGGCGTCCTCGCCGATGCCGGGATGGGCGGTCATGAGCATAAAGTCGCTGTAGAGCTTGGCCGTCTTCTCGTTAAAGTTGCCAGTGCCCAACAGCGTCAGGCGTGTAAGTGCCATGCCCTCGCGATAGGTGAGCTGGCAGATCTTGGAGTGGCACTTAAAGCCCTCGGAGCCGTAGATAACGGTGCAGCCTGCCTCTTCCAGACGCTCGGCCCACTCGATGTTGTTTTGCTCGTCGAAGCGGGCGCGGAGCTCCATGAGCACCGTGACCTCTTTGCCGTTCTCGGCGGCATCGATCAGCGACTCGCACAGGCGGCTCTGCTTGGCCACGCGGTAGAGCGTGATGCGCAGTGAGATGCATTCGGGGTCGTAGGCGGCCTCGTGCACCAGATCCAGGAAGGGGTTCATGGCCTCATAGGGATAAAAGAGCAGCTTGTCGTGTTGAAGTACCTGCTCGCGGATGGAGCGGGCCATATCGATGGTGGGGTTGGGCTGCGGCTTAAACGGCGTAAAGAGCAGCTCGTTGCGCAAGTGCTCGGGAATCTTGCCCTCAATGCCGAAGACATAGCCCAGGTTGAGCGGGATATCGCAGGTAAAGACCGAGCGGCGCGAGAGCTCGAGCGCCTTGCGGATAGTCTTGAGCGTTGCTTTTTCGAGTGAGCCCGAGACGGCGAGCACTACCGGCTGCAGGCGCAGGCGCTTCTTGAGGATGCGCTTCATATGCTGGCGGTAGTCCTCTTCCTCCTCGACGCCCTCGCCGTCCGGATCGATGTCGGCGTTGCGGGTGACGCGGATGAGCGCGCGGTCGAGCGGCTTATAGGAGCCGAAGCAGCTGTCCAGGCAGGCGAGGATGACGTCCTCGAGCAGAATGTAGGAGTAGGTCCCGGTGGGCGAGGGGATTTCGACCACGCGGTTCATCGAAGCGGGAATCTCGATCAGGCCCAGCAGACTTTCCTCGTCGGTGACGCCGTCCAGGCCGCACGCCAGGTAAAGTGCGCCGTTGCGCAGGTTGGGGAAGGGGTGGCGCGGGTCGATCACCAGCGGTGAGATGACCGGCGACACGTAGGCCTGGAAGTAACGGGTTACAAAGGTGCGCTCCTCGGGCGTAAGCGAATCGACACGCGCGCGGTGAACGCCCAGGGTGTCGAGCTTGCCCTCGATGTTCTTAAAGATGGACTCCCAACGGGTAAGGAGCCCGGGCATTTCGGCCATGACGGCATCGACCTGTTCGGAGGCGGTCATATTGCTCTTGTTGTCGACAGGTTGTTTTTTGAGCTCGGCAAGGTCGGACAGGCCACCCACGCGCACCATAAGGAACTCATCGAGGTTTGACTCGAAGATCGAGACGAACTTAAGGCGCTCGAATAACGGCACGGACTCATCAAAAGCCTCGTCGAGCACACGGTTGTCAAAGCGTAGCCAGCTGAGCTCTCGGTTCTGCGTGTACGAGAAGTCGCGCGGCGGTTTGCGCAGCTTTGCGGCGGCTTGCTTTTTTTCGATTTTGCTCGGCATATGCATCTGTCCGTTCAGTCCCCGCAGGGGACGGTAGCCTAACACTATCCACTATTGTCTCAATTTAGTCGACTTATGGCACGGACGTATTGTGCGAACGGTATCTTTACCTACTTCTTACGCTGTCAAGGCATGCAACTAACTGCCCAACCCGTTTTGAAAACAATCTATATCCATACTCAACTGGTGAGGATGTATGAATAAGAATGATTGCAAGCTGAATATAATCGAATCCAAATCGAATCACGGACAAACGACATAAATATGCAGAAAAGCGTTTTGGCTATGCAATTCCTAAACATGAAATTATTCGTGCAATCTTGCTTAATTCCTTAGAAAAAAGAACGTTTACCTTTAAAAACCTGCTTTAGAGAACTGAAGTGCATCATGGGGGAATCATATGCGATATACCGTTCATCTCACTTTGCTGACCGTTCGGGGGCGAGGTGGAATTGCGAGTGGTTTTTGGATATAACTAGAGCTGTCAGCAAGCAGCGTCCCATACGGAGGGGCGCTGATACATTCGGCCAGTAAGGCCCGAAAGAAAGGTAGGAGGCCATGACGAAAGGTCTGCACGTGCCTTCCGAGATCGGCAAGCTCAGGAAGGTCTGCCTGCACCGTCCCGGCGACGAGCTCCTCAACCTGCCGCCCGACGAGCTCGAGCGACTCCTGTTC
>DBFSAO010000141.1:0-71856 GCA_048500675.1 Collinsella sp. | reverse complement strand
GAGAGCGGGGACACCGGCTTAGGTTTATCGCGAGTTCCGCACGAACAGGAGGCCACTTAATGTGGCCTCCGTCGTGAGCAGGACTGTAGAGCAGGAAACTTAACCCCCACACCCCTCACGCGGCGGGCAAACTCGCCTTGTACTCCATCTCACTAAAGTGTATGATTCTGGACGTTACACGACTCACTTTACTTAACTAAAGTGCCATCAAGGGGGAATACCATGAATACCGATATGTCTCGTCGTCAGTTTGTTGGTCTAGCCGGCTCGCTCGCCACGGTGCTTGGCCTTGGTCTTGTCGGTTGCGGCGGTGGTGCCGGCAAGGGCTCCGCTGCTGGCTCTGCCGCGGCCAAGGATGTGAAGGGCGCTGCGGAGTCCAAGAAGCTCGTGGTGGGCTTTGATAAGTCCTATCCTCCGTACGGCTTTGTGGGCGACGATGGCGAGTACACCGGATTTGATCTCGATCTTGCCAAGGCTGTTGCCGATAAGCAGGGCTGGGAGGTCAAATACGAGGCCATCGATTGGGATGCCAAGGACACGCTGCTTAACTCGGGCGCCATCAACTGCATCTGGAACGGCTTTACCATGGAGGGCCGTGAGGACGACTACACGTTCTCCGAGCCGTACATGCTCAACGAGCAGGTGCTGGTGGTCAAGAAGGATGCGGGCATCAAGGGCTGGGACGATCTTGCCGGCAAGACTGTGATTACCCAGACTGATTCCGCTGCGCAGGACGTGCTTGAGGGTGACCAGAAGGATCTGGCGGCGACGTTTGCCACGCTCGACACGATCGGCGAGTACAACACGGCCTTTATGCAGCTCGAGAGCGGCGCGGTCGATGCCGTGGCTTGTGACCTTTCGATTGCCCAGTATCAGCTTGCCGCCAAGCCCGATGCCTATACGCAGCTTGATGAGCCGCTGTCCAGCGAGCACTACGCCGTCGGCTTTAAGAAGGGCGACACCAAGTCGGCCGACGCCGTGACCGAGTCGCTCAAGGCGCTCTATGAGGACGGCACGGTTAAGGACCTGTGCGACAAGTATTCAAGCTATGGTCTATCTTTCGATAATTGGGTGCTCAAGTAATGTCTATTCAGGTCATGATACAGATGCTTGGCCAGGGTTTCTTGGTCAGTTTGCAGTTGTTTGTGCTGACGCTGCTGGGGTCGATTCCGCTGGGAATCCCCGTGGCGTTTATGCGCATGAGCAAAATCGCGCCGCTTCGCTGGATCGCGCGCATCTATATCTCGGTCATGCGCGGCACGCCGCTCATGCTGCAGATGTTTGCCATCTACTTTGCCCCGTACTACGTGTTTGGCATTTCGCTCACTCCCGATTCCAAGTGGACGGCGTGCGTCGTGGCGTTCATCATCAACTACGCCGGTTACTTTGCCGAGATCTATCGCTCGGGCCTGCAGTCCATTCCGCGCGGTCAATACGAGGCAGCCGAGGTGCTGGGCTATTCGCGCATGCAGACGTTTCTGTATATCGTGATGCCGCAGGTCGCCAAGCGTATTCTGCCTGCGATGGGCAACGAGATCATCACGCTGGTCAAGGACACGTCGCTGGCGTTTGCCATTGGCGTGGGTGAGATGTTCTCGACGGCCAAGGCGCTGGTCGCCTCGCAGGTGAGCATGGTGCCGTTTGCGATCGCGGCGCTAATCTACTGGGTCTTTAACTTCGTCGTCGAGATGCTGCTGGGCGCTGCCGAAAAGAAGCTGGACTATTACCATGACTAACTCAGTGATGAAAATCGAAAGCGCGCGCAAGGCGTTTGGCGGCAATGAGGTGCTCAAGGATATCTCGCTCGAGGTCAAGCGTGGCGAGGTCGTGGCGATTATCGGGCCTTCGGGTGGCGGCAAGTCCACGCTGCTGCGGTGTGCCACGCTGCTCGAGACACTCGACGGAGGCTCACTCTCGTTTGGTGACCTTGCCGTTGCGACGGATGCGGGTTCGGGCGCGGTCTATGCGAAGGGCGATGTGCCCAAGCGGGCACGCTCGCGATTCGGCCTGGTGTTCCAAAATTACAACCTGTTCCCGCACTATACCGTGATGAAAAACATCATCGATGCTCCGATTCGCGTGCTCAAGCGCCCGCGCGAGCAGGCTGAAGCACGTGCGCGTGAGTTGATCGCGCAGATGGGGCTTACGGGCAACGAGAACAAGGTGCCATGTGAGCTTTCGGGCGGTCAACAACAGCGTGTGAGTATCGCCCGCGCCTTGGCGCTCGATCCGGAGATCCTGTTCTTTGATGAGCCGACTTCGGCGCTCGATCCCGAGCTGACGGCCGAGGTGCTGCGTGTCATTAAAGACCTTGCCGCGCAGAATATGACGATGGTGATCGTGACCCATGCGATGCAGTTTGCGCGCGATGTTGCCGACCGCGTGATCTTTATGGATGGCGGCCGCATTGTCGAGGAGGGTCCTGCCGAGCAGGTTATCGACCATCCGCGTGAGCAGCGCACCCGTGAGTTCTTGAGCCGTATCGAGGGATAGGCTCAGGTATTTACTCAACTATTAATTGAGGCGAAGCCGCCGCAGGTCTTACGGTCTGTGGCGGCTTTTTGTTTGCATCGACGGGGTTCAATAATCGCCTCACAAGCTTGTCTCTTCCTCTCGCCGCCTGTATTCATACGTGCGCCGAAAGGTATGCATGGACAGCCGTCCGTGAGGGTAGGGTGGTGGCATAGGACATTTGGAGGGTGAGTCGGCTCGGCTGCCGACCATGCTGCTCCCGGGATGGCACCGACCGCGAACTCTCCCCGTTGGCGTCGCGCATTGCGCGCGGCCCTGCAAGGAGGTCATCATGGGTGCTCCCAAGACCGGTAACGTAAGGAACGTGGTGCTCGTAGGCCAAGGCGGGGTGGGCAAGACTTCACTCGCCGAGGCCATGCTCCACCTTTCCGGCAAGACCGCCCGCCTGGGCGGCCACGACGGCACCAAGCCCACGCTCGACTATGACCCCGAAGAGGTTAAGCGTGCGTTTTCCATCTCGACGACCATTGCGCCGATCGACTGGAAGGGCGCGCGCATCAATGTGCTCGATGCCCCGTGCTACCCCGATTTTATCGGCGACGCCTTTGCCGCGATGAGTGTTTGCGAGACGGCTCTGTTTGTGGTCGACGCCGAGGCCGGCCCGCAGCCTACGACGGTTAAGCTCTGGTATGCCGCCGAGGACCTGCGCCTGGCGCGTGCGGTGTTCGTAAACCGCCTGTCGCGCTCCGAGGCCAGCTTTGCGACCACGATGGGCCTGCTGCAGGAGCGCTTTGGCACGCGCCTGGGCGCCGTGACCCTTCCCTGGGGCGAGGGCGAGGACTTTGACGGCATCATCGACCTGGTGCGCATGAAGGCGCGCCATTGCAACGGCACCGAAGCCGTTGAGTCGGAGATTCCCGAGGAGTATCGTGCCCAGGCCGAGGAAGCCCATGACCATCTGTGCGAGCTGGTGGCCGAGGCTGACGATGAGCTGATGATGAAGTACCTGGAAGGCGAGGAGACGCTGACGCAGGAGGAGCTTGAAGGCCTGCTGTCGAAGGCGATCGCCGAGCGCATCTTTGTGCCGGTCTTTGCGGGCGATTGCATTAAGGAGCAGGGCGTCAACTCGCTGATGGACGACATCGCCACATACTTCCCGGCGCCGACGGACTACGGCGAGATGCCGCTTATCGACGGTGATTCGCTCAAGATTTCGAGCGACGATGACCGTCCGGTGGCGTTTGTGTTTAAGACGCTGGCCGATCCGCAGCAGGGTCGCATCAGCTTTATCAAGGTGCTGACGGGTACGCTTGAGCCGGGTCTTGAGCTGATCAACGCGCGTACCCGCAAGAGCGATCGTCTGGCTCACCTGTATGTGATGTGCGGCCGCGACATGACCGAGGTCGGTCACGCCTATGCCGGCGACATCATCGTGGCGCCCAAGCTGGCGGCCGAGACGGGCGATACGCTCTCCATTACCGGTAAGGTCGAGGCTGCGGCGTTTAAGTTCCCCAACTCTCAGTACCGCATCGCCATCGAGTCCGAGAATCGCGGGGACGAAGAGAAGCTCTACACGTTTATCGAGAAGGCCTGTAAGGCCGATCCGACTATGAGCATCGACCGCGACGAGGAGACCGGCCAGACCATCATCTCCGCCGTGGGCGAGGCGCAGGTTTCGGTGTTGCTCAATCGCCTTGAGGATCGCACCAAGGTCGTGGCCAAAAGCGTGCCGATTCGCATCCCGTATCGCGAGACCATTCGCCGCACGGCGAGTGCCCAGGGCCGCCACAAGAAGCAGACTGGCGGTGCCGGTCAGTATGGCGACTGCTGGCTGCGCGTTGAGCCGCTCATTGGGCCCGACGGTACGAGCGACGGCTATGAGTTTGTTGACGAGGTCGTGGGTGGCCGCATCCCGCGCTCGCTCATCCCCGCCGTGGACAAGGGCGTCCAGGAGACCATGAAGGACGGTATTATTGCCGGCTATCCGCTCACGGGCATTCGCGTGGCTGTGTACGACGGCTCGTATCACAGCGTCGACTCCAACGAGATGGCGTTCCGCGCGGCGGCTCGCATCGGCCTGCGCAAGGCATGTGCCGATGCCGACCCGGTGGTGCTGGAGCCCATCGAGGAAATCACGGTGACTATTCCCGAGAGCTACGCCGGCGCCGTGATGGGCGACATCTCGGCCTCGCGCGGTCGCGTGACGGGTATGGAGACCGATGAGCGCGGCGATACCGTGGTCATTGCCCAGGCGCCGCTGGCAGAACTGACGGATTATTCGACGCGCCTACGCTCTATCACGCGCGGCACGGGCGACTTTACCATGAAGCCCGCTGGCTACGAGCAGGTGCCTTATGACGTTCAGGCCAAGCTCGTGGAGCGCTATGAGGAGGGCCGCGCCAAGTAGCGTGTGGCGTTGCCTGCAACATACATGCCGGTGCAAGGGCCGCTCTGGGCAATCCAGGGCGGCCCTTTTGATCCCCGGGGGACGGAGGAAAACGGATCATTATAGGTTTTGGGCAGCTTGGTCGGCCCTAGTCTCCCGAGGCCTGATTGCGGCCGGTGGCGTAGTCGATCTGCACGTGCGGCTGCAGGTTGTAGCAGTACACGTGGAAGCAGAGGGCCTTGCCGTGGTCCTCGACCGATTGCGCCTCAAGGCGCACACCGCGGCAGACAAGTTCCTCTTCGTTATACATAGGCGTGACGCGGTAGAGCACATGGTTGCCCGTATCGCGAATATAGTTGAGAATCTGCTCTTCAAACGGCAGCATGCCCGTCTCGTTGAGATAGCGCGTGCCGGTGAGGAGATTCTTGCGGTTGGCGTTTTCGCCGCAGAGCGACCAGGCGATAAGGTGGCAGCGGTTGTAGAGGCTCTGGCCCGGAATAAAGTCGTAGCGCTGCTGGTGCCAACCGGCAGGATGGATGCGCGAGATATCGCCGCGCTTTCCCTGTCCGAGCGACTCGGGGCCTACACAGGCGAGCGCCTTGCGAGTGCGACCCAGGCTGTCGAGCTTGGAGAATTTCTTAAAGCAGCCCTCTTCGGTGGCGCGATCGTATTCATCGAGTGTGAATGACGGCGTGCCGAGCGGGTGCGTGCTGTCGGCGCGAAGGGCAACGTAGGGGTTGCCGGCGTAGTCGGGAATGCTGCTGAGATAAACACCGCGGGCGCGGTTGAGGTCGGGGTTTTCGACCTCGTCGATGGGGGTGGCGGCACTGCCCGCGGAAACGTCGTCATCGGTGTCGGTCGCGGCGGAATCGGAGCCATCGCCGGAGTCCTGGCTGTTTTGAGGGTCCGCCGCGCTCGCCGTTCCCGATTCGAGCCGAGCGACCAGGTCTGCCTCGTCGTCGGTGCGGCTGGGACTCTCGTTTTGTTTTTCGGCCAGAGCCGCCGCCTGCTCATCGCCTTGCGGCGACAGCAACTTGGGCGCTCCGTCGAGCGATCCCGTAAACAGCGCAAACCCCAGCACCACGGCGGTGCCGATGGAAAGTGCTTGCTTGTAGGCGGGCTTGCGCGACATTGAGGCTCCTGGATGGACGGTTGGGAATCTACCAGTCTAGCAGGAGCCGGCAAGGGCCGTTCTGTCGAACAAATACTTAAGATTTGAGACAAACGCTACTGATTCATTTGTCCCGCGGTCTAGATCGAGGTGGAGTCGAGCCAGTTGAGCTTGCACTCGAGAATGCGCTGCTCGCCGGGTTCGCTGCTTCCGTCAAGTAGGGCGAGCAGCATCTCGGCTGCTTCGCGACCTTCTTGGTCGACGGGCTCGATGATGGTGGAGACGGTCGGTGTGGTGAGATTAGTCCAGTCTTCGCAGTTGAGTCCCAAAAGGCCGATTTGCTGCGGAAGCAGATGGGCCATTGGCTGGAGGGCCTTGTAGACACGGGGAAGTGCCCACTGATTTTGCACGAAGATAAGGGTTCGCTTGGCGGGATTGAACTTGAATTTAAAGTATTCAGTGAGCTCGTTGATTGACGGCTTGTTGTGATCGATGGGAATCGCTTTGTAGAGCTGCCCGTTCGCTGCCAGCGCCTCGGCATACCCCTGAAAACGCTCCATGCGGGTGCGCATTTCGGTCATGTTGGCGGCAATGGAAAAGAAATCTTCGTAGCCGGCGTCGAGGAGTGCCTGTGTGGCGTTGTACACGCCGTCGTAAAGGTTGGTTTTGATCCAGCTGGTACCTGGGCTATAGATGGCCGCATCGAAAAAGACGACCGGCTTGCCGGCGCGTCTAATGCGGTCATGCACGGCTTTGAAGTTTGCCGTGGGCTGGATGATAAAGCCATCGACGCCCAGCGAGAGCATCTTGTCGACGTACATGAGCTCGGTCTCGGGGTTAAAGTTGCTCGTGCAAACGACCGTCTGGTAGCCCGCGGGGAGCATGACCTGCTCCATGCCATTGAGAACGAGCCCCGCCCATTTGTTGGTGTTATCCAAAATGATGATGGCAATGACGTGGGTTTGCTTGCCGGTGAGCGTCTGCGCTTGGGCGTTGGGAACGTATCCGAGTTCCTTAATGACGCGCGCGATTTTGTTCTGCGTCTTCTCGCTAAGCTTTTCTCGTTTGTCGTTGAGGTAATACGAGACGCTTGCCGTCGAGGTTCCCGCCTCTCGAGCGACGTCTGCGATCGTAACGCGCTGTTTTGCCACAGCGACTCCTTCCGACAGATGAGCATTTTCCAACATGATGACTTTGAGTCTTGGTGAAGGATACGCTTCGGTGAGCGGCTTTTTCCTTTCATATGAGTATGCAACAAATGCGGCATACGGGTGGGGTCGAAATTTGTGACCGGCATGCGCATCTGCCGTCTACCGAGAAAATCAAATACTTCTTGACTTTTGAAATCGAGGGCAAAATCGCAGGATTCATTTTTGGTTAAACGCATAACTAAATCGCATAACCAACGCTCTGACCTGCGCGTTTACCGAAATAAGCTGGCATTAAGAAAAACGAGCACCTATATTGTTCTTGTCGAAAAGACAGCAAGTCCAAACGGCAGGGGATGCTCCGGAGGCCTCCGCAAACGGTGTCTTGCGCACGCAACTCTATGAAAAGAGGGAAGCAATGAAGATCGTAGGCGTTGCCGCCTGTACTGTGGGTATCGCCCACACGTATATGGCCCAGAAGGCGATTCAGGATGAATGCGCCGCCCGTGGCATCGAGTGCAAGGTCGAGGCTCAGGGTGGCCTGGGTATCGAGAATGAGCTCACGCAGGAAGACGTGGACTCCGCCGACCTGGTCCTGGAGTCCGTCGACGTGGGTGTCGAGAACGAGGACCGTTTTGAGCAGAAGATGGCCGAGGGCAAGTTCCTGAAGGTCGGCACCTCGGATGTAATCGCCGATCCGGTAAAGATCATCGACCAGGCCATTGAGATCATCAAGGCGACGGGTGGCGCCGTTGACGCGCCCAAGGCCGAGGCCAAGGCAGAGAAGAAGGCCGTCTCCGCTGCCCCGCAGGCCCCGACACCGGCGTCCAAGCAGTCTATCTTTGCCGATCCGGGTAAGACGCTGCTCAATGCATTCAATACCGGCGTTTCCTATTTTATCCCCATCGTCGTTATCGGCGGCGTGTTCCTCGCCTTCTCGCTGGCATCCGGTACCGCCGGCGCCAACGGCATGGAGGTTACGAACCCGCTGATGGTGAGTCTTAACACCATCGGCATGGCCGGCATCTCCATGATGATTCCGGTGCTTGCGGCATACATCGCCTACTCGATGGCTGGCAAGCCCGCGCTCGCCCCCGGTTTTGTCCTGGGCTACCTGGTCAACAACGCAGTCGTTACCCCTAACGGCAACAGCGTTTCGACCGGCTTCTTGGGCGCCATGATCATGGCGGTCATCTGCGGCTACTTTGTCCGCTGGATGAAGACCTGGAAGGTCAACAACACCATCCAGACCATCATGCCCATCCTGATCATCCCGATTCTGACCTCGCTTGTCCTGGGCATGGCCTATATCTACATCCTGGCCACGCCGCTTGGCTTTGTGATGGACTGGCTCACCGGCGTGCTCGGCAGCCTGCAGGGCGGTTCCGCAGTTGTCCTGGGTCTGGTCATTGGCGTTATGACCGCCTTCGATATGGGTGGCCCCATCAACAAGACCGCCTCGACCTTCACCATGGCCATCATGGCCTCCGGTATCTACGGTCCTAACGGTATGTTCCGCGTCGCCGTCGCCGTTCCCCCGATCGCCTGTGGTCTCGCTGCGCTCATCGCCAAGAACAAGTTCGATGACGCCGACCGCCAGATGGGCATCTCCGCGCTGTTCATGGGCTGCATCGGTATTACCGAGGGCGCTATCCCCTTTGCGGTCAAGGACCTCGGTCACACCCTTCCCGGCATCTGCATCGGCTCTGCCGTGGGCGCGGCGCTCGCCGCCTTCCAGGGTATCGACTGCTACGTCCCGCACGGTGGCTTTATCGTCGCCCTTGCCACCAACAACGTCGCGCTGTTCTGCCTGGACATCGTGATTGGCGCCGTGGTCGCCGCTGCAATCCTGATTGCCATGAAGCCCACGCTCGACAAGCAGGCCAAGTAAACCTTTAAGGACTCCGGTTGTGCGGAGGGATGGATTTGACTCCGCACAACCGCCCCTACACAACAAAATCCATCCGTACTGATAGGGCCCGCATCTGGGTCCCAGGGAACTTTTGTCAAAAATCCTCTGGAGAAGGAGAACAAAATGTCCAACCTCACCATCCGCCAGGCCGTTCAGGGCATGCTCAAACTGCAGGATAGCGGCGATCACGCAACCATGGTCGGCATTGGCCCCATGAGCCCCAACCTGATTCAGGCCGTGTTCGAGCTTGCCAAGGACGAGGATTTCCCGCCCATGTTTATCGCCAGCCGCAACCAGGTCGATATGGACGAGATGGGCGCCGGCTACGTTAACGGTTGGGACCAGACGCGCTTTGCCGCCGACATCAAGAAGGTTGCCGATGAGGTGGGTTACACCGGTCCGTACTACCTGTGCCGCGATCACGGCGGTCCGTGGCAGCGCGACGAGGAGCGTAACGCCCACCTGCCCGAGGACGAGGCCATGGAGCTCGCCCGCAAGTCCTTTGTCGCCGACATGGAGGCGGGCTTTGACCTGCTGATGGTCGACCCCACCAAGGACCCCTATCAGATCGGCAAGGTTATTCCGCTCGACGTGGTGCTTCGCCGTACGATCGATCTTATCGACTACCTTGAGCAGTACCGTCGCGAGCATAACCTGCCCGAGGTCGCCTATGAGGTCGGTACCGAGGAGACCAATGGCGGCCTGACCTCCACCGATAAGTACGAGGAGTTCATTTCTCAGCTGCAGCCCGAGCTCGAGAAGCGCGGCTGCCCCATGCCCACCTTTATCGTCGGTCAGACCGGCACGCTTACCCGTTGGACCGAGCAGGTCGGCCATTACAACTTCAAGAACGCTCGCGAGCTTGCCGATATGGCCAAGCGCTACGGCGTGGGTCTGAAGGAGCACAACGCCGACTACCTGGATGACGCGACGCTGCTCGAGCACATCCCGGCTCACGTGACCGCTTCCAATGTCGCCCCTCAGTACGGCACCGAGGAGACCCGCGCTTACCTCAAGCTCTGCGCTACCGAGCAGATCCTGGTCGACAACGGTCTGTGCGATGACCCCTCCGACCTGTATCACACCCTGCTGGTCAAGGCCATCAAGACCGAGCGCTGGCGCAAGTGGATGACTGGCGACGACGTCAACCTGCAGGTCGATGACATCCTTGCCGACGATGAGCTCAGTCTGAAGATCCTGGATGTCTCCGGCCACTATGCGTTCAACGATCCTGAGGTCAAGGAGCAGGTCGAGAAGCTCTATCGCAACCTCGCTGCCCAGGACATCGACGGCAAGCGCTTTGTGATCGAGCACATCAAGCGCCCGATCAAGCAGTACGTCGTCGGTCTTAACCTCAAGGGCGTCACGAGCCGCATCGAGAAGGCTCTCGAGGACTAGGTAGTTCCGGCGTTTTGACAAACGCCGGACCGGTCGACGCTGCGCGGGCATCTGCCGGGCAATCTGGCGCTCAAGCCGTCGCTCGCGTACCAAAGTACGCTTCGCTCCTCTTTCGCACCACCTTGCCACGGCAGCTGCCCGCTCGCTGACGTTGGATTGACCGACGATCGGGCCGCTGTCCTTAGGATTACTAGCAATTCATTTGAAGGAGTTTGCACCATGAAGTTCTTTATCGATACCGCCAATCTGGACGAGATCGCCGAGGCCAAGAGCTGGGGCTGCCTGGCCGGTGTTACCACCAACCCGTCCCTGTACGCCAAGACCGGCGGCAAGCTTGCCGACTTTGAGCCCCATATGCTCAAGATTGCCGAGCTTTGCGAGGGCCTGCCCGTTTCCGCCGAGTCTACCGCTACCACTGCCGAGGGTATGATCGAGGAGGGCAAGCGCCTTGCCGCCCTCGCCCCCAACATCGTGGTTAAGCTTCCCGTGTGCGAGGCCGGCCTTGCCGCCTGCCGTGCGCTGGCCGATGCTGGCGTGCGCGTCAACATGACGCTCGTCTTCTCGCCGACGCAGGCCCTTATGGCCGCCAATGCCGGTGCTCGCTACATCAGCCCGTTTGTCGGTCGTTTCGATGACATCGCCGAGGACGGTATCTCGCAGCTCGACAACGTCGTGACCTGCATTAAGAACTACGACTGGACGGGCAAGAACGTCGACGACACCGTCGAGATCATCACCGCCTCGGTTCGTACGCCCAACCACGTGACCCAGGCCGCGCTACTCGGTGCCGATATTGCGACCGTGCCCATGGCCGCTCTCAAGAAGTGCCTGCATCATCCGCTGACCGACCAGGGCCTCGCCTCTTTTGAGGCTGACTGGCAGAAGGTCGTCGCTCAGGCTTAACGAGTGGATTGCCCCGGCATCGCGTCATCCGGTGCCGGGGTTGTTCTCAAGAGAGGAATTCGTATGACCAACCAGGAGCTGGCGAAGGTCGCCAATGAGGTCAGGAAGGGTGTCGTGACTGCGGTTCACGCGGCCAAGTCGGGACACCCGGGTGGATCGCTCGGTGCTGCCGACATCATGGCGTATCTGTACTTTGAGGAAATGAATATCGATCCTGCCGACCCTCACAAGGCCGATCGCGATCGCTTTGTGCTCTCCAAGGGTCACGCGGCGCCGGGCCTGTATTCGGTGTTGGCAAATCGCGGCTATTTTCCCGTCGAAGAGCTCGAGACGCTGCGTCATATTGGCAGCCGACTGCAGGGCCATCCCAACATGAACGACGCCCCTGGCATCGATATGTCCACCGGATCGCTCGGTCAGGGCATCTCCGCCGCGGTTGGAATGGCACTCGCCGCAAAGCACTGGGGTGACAGCTACCGCGTCTACACGTTGCTGGGCGACGGCGAGTGCGAGGAGGGCCAGGTGTGGGAGGCGGCCATGTTTGCCGGCAACCATGCGCTCGACAATCTTGTTGCCGTCGTCGACCACAACGGCTTGCAGATTGACGGCACGATCGATGAGGTCAACTCGGCCATGCCGCTCGCTGACAAGTTCCGCGCCTTTAAGTGGCATGTGATCGAGCTAGCCGATGGCAACGACATGACACAGATTGAGGCGGCTTTCGCCGAGGCTCGTGAGGTGACCGGCGTGCCCGTCGCTATCATCGCCGAGACGGTGAAGGGCAAAGGCGTCTCCTTTATGGAGAACCAGGTTGGCTGGCATGGCAAGGCGCCCAACGATGAACAGTTTGAGCAGGCCATGGCCGAGCTTGCGGCAGCAGGAGAGGAGCTCTAATGGCAGAGGTCAAAAAAGTCGCCACGCGCGTAAGCTACGGCGAGGCGCTCGTCGAGCTGGGCAATGAGCACGATGACTTTGTAGTGCTCGATGCCGACCTGGCCGCCGCCACGCAGACCGGTAAGTTTAAGGCTGCGCACCCTGAGCGCTTCTACGACGCCGGCATTGCCGAGAGCAACCTGATGGGGCTCGCCGCCGGCATCGCGACCACGGGCCACGTCGCCTTTGCGAGCACCTTTGCGATGTTTGCCGCCGGTCGCGCGTACGAACAAGTGCGTAATTCCATTGGCTATCCGCACCTCAACGTCAAAATCGGTGCCACGCATGCGGGTATCTCGGTCGGTGAAGACGGCGCCACGCATCAGTGCTGCGAGGACATCGCGCTCATGCGTACGATCCCGGGTATGACGGTAATCGTTCCCGCCGATGACATCGAGGCTCGCGCTTGCGTGCGCGCCGCCTATGAGTTTGAGGGCCCGGTTTACATGCGCTTCGGCCGCCTGGCAACACCGGTCATCAACGATCACGAGGACTATGAGTTCAAGATTGGTCGCGGCGTGGTCGTGCGCGAGGGGTCCGATGTGACCATCATCGCTTGTGGCCTTATGGTCGCCGAGGCGCTTGAGGCTGCCGAGGCGCTCGCTGCCGATGGTATCGATGCCGAGGTCATCAACATGCACACGATTAAGCCGCTTGATGAGCGCCTGGTAGTTGCCAGCGCCAAGAAGACTGGTCGCGTGGTCACCGCCGAGGAGCATTCGATTATCGGTGGTCTTGGCGAGGCCGTGGCCTCGGTGCTCGCAGAGCAGCGTCCGGTGCCGATGCGACGCGTCGGCGTGCGCGATGTGTATGGTGAGTCCGGCCCTGCGGTCGATTTGCTGCACAAGTACGGTTTGGACGCCGACGGCATCGAAGCTGCGGTCAGGTCCGTGTTGTAAGGAAGGTTTCCATGGGATTTGTATCTGCCAACCAAGTGACAATCGGGTATACCGCCGCCTCGCGCGAGGACGCCCTACATTATTTGTCCGAGCAGGCCATCGAGCTCGGCTTTGCCGATGACGCATCTGCCGTAGAGGCCGCCTTCATTGCTCGCGAGAACGAGGCCGAGACCGGCCTTGTCGCCGGTTTTGCCGTTCCGCATGCCAAAAGCGACGCGATCCACACGCCGGGCGTTGCCGTGCTTAAACTGACCGAGCCCGTTGAATGGCCGAGCTTCGATGGGGTGCCCGTCGATGTTGCGCTCGCGCTGTACGTGCCCGCCGGCGAGGCCGGAACTACGCACCTGCGTCTGCTCTCCAAGGCTGCCGTGATGCTGATGGACGCCGGCTTCCGTGACAAGGTGCGCGCGAGCACCGATCCCGTTGAGATTGCGGAGCTCATCAATAGCGGACTCGAAGACTAGAACGGTCATCCCGTTCAATCAATTGATCCTTCTCCAAGGAAAAGGGCCGCGACGCCGTATGGGTGTCACGGCCCTATTTGCGTTTCCCCAGATAAAACCTGCCAAAATAAACCTGTCGCTTTTTGGCAGGCTAATCGTGAGTTATTTCACCGCAACTTAGGGCACGGTTAGGAAGTGTGCACCTTAAAGAGTGGAGCCCTTGATTAGTGAGATTGCGCTCGTCTCTCTAAATGTCTCTCTAAAGAGAAAGCTAGTTAAAGAGATAACATTGGGCAATCTAACAGTTAATTCGATACATCTCTCTAAATGTCTCTCTAAAACAAGGCGCTTATCTCTCTAAAGTTAGAGAGATATACGAAACGTTAGAGAGATAAATCTATTGTTTTAGAGAGACGGAATGCCAAAATTCGTCCGTCCGCTACCATCTGCCAAAAATGGAGGATAAAGGACTCATCGAAGTAATGGGTTCGTCGACGAGCCGCAACCGCCGCTATCGGAAGAAGTAGATGCAGGCGAGTCGCCCCTCTTGTGTCTCTCGAAGTGAGATGGGTGCTAGGGGGGCGACTGCCTCGCGATATTTCCCCAGATAAAACCTGCCAAAATAAACCTGTCCCTTATTGGCAGGTCAGTTAACGCAGTGCAGGTTGAGCATATGCGAGCGAGCGGGCTCCGGGTGCGGTAAGGTGACGTGAAACAAGCGGGCGCTGACCTTTTGGTCGCGCCCGTGAAGTTGAACGTCAGATTGCCGTGCCCGGGGCCCGCGCAGCGCCGAGCAGTTACGCCGTTTGTAAAACGGCGTAACCTAAAGGTTCATGTTGCCGTGAATGTAGGGGGTGACCTCGGGGGAGATATGGTCGCAGCCCAGCTCGCGCAGCGCGGACTCGATGGCGGCGGGCAGCGGGGTTTTGCCCTCGGCATCGACAGCGTTGCCACCGAGGGCAGCAATCTTGGCGACATCTGCGGGTGCGGCCTCGATATGCATGCAGCCGCCGATCAAGCGCGCGCGTACCTGTGCCAGATCAAGATTGTGCAGGTAATCCTCGCAGGCGCGGATTAAATCGACCTTCTCGAACGTAAGCTCCTCGCCCGTGGGGACGCGCGTGGCAAGACATGCTCCCGCCGGCAGGTTCCAAACGGGATAGCCCCATGCACGCAGCAGCTCGCGCTCTTCGTCCTTGGTAAAGCCGACCTCCATAAGGGGTGAGCGTACGCCGAGCTCTTCTGCCGCACGCATGCCGGGGCGGTAGTCACCGCGATCGCTTGCATTACTGCCATCGATGACGGTGGGAAAGCCGAGCGACTTGGCGTGGTTGACGATGGCGGTAAAGCCGGCGTGCTTGCAGTGGTAGCAGCGATTAGCATCGTTGCAGGCTACTTGGGGGAGCTGCAGCTGATCGACCGAAAGATTGAGCACGGGGAGCTTAAAATGTGCCCCTTCATTGGCTTGTCCATCAACGGACCGCTCAAACGAGGCCTGCTCGGGCGTGCCGATGAGCGGCGTGGTGAGATGGACGAGGAGGGTATTGGTAGGCATGATGCGGGCGCATACGGCGGCCAAAAAGCTGCTGTCAACGCCGCCGGAAAACCCGATAGCCACGCGCCCGTATGCCAAAAGCAGCTGTTCGAGCGCCGATAGCTTGTCTTGAAGCTCCTCTGCGGGTGCCGTGGTGTCTAAAATCATGAAACGTTCCTTATCGTTGAGTACTCGATCGAAAACTATAATCCTAATGCGTTACTTGCCATAAGACTTCTATCTGTGTAACGAAAGTGCAATATGGCATATACGTTATATACAAGTTGCCAAATGCGGTAGAGTTGCAGCAACGCGACAGCGAGAGTCGATGGGGGACCGATATGATCAAGGCTGTTATTTTTGACATGGATGGAACGCTGGTCGATACCGAGCGTTTGGGGATTAAGGCCTGGAAGGCAGGCGCCGCTGAGCTGGGGCTCGCGATTGATGAAGCGCTGATCCATCAGTTTATCGGTCGCACGCTGCCCGATGTTATGGACATCCTCGATAAGCATTACGGCAGCCATGAAACCACCGAGGCGATCTATCGTCACCACAAGGAGATTCGCGACGAGATGGTCAAGACCGAACTGGAACTTAAGGCCGGCGCCGCCGAGTGCCTAGACGAGCTGCTGGCTGCGGGCTATCACGTGGGCCTAGCGACGTCGTCGCGCCTCGTTACGGCCGAGCGCAACCTTAAGATGGTCGGTCTTTTTGACAAGTTTGAAACGGTAACGTGTGGCGAGGACGTCGTGCACGGCAAGCCCGACCCCGAGATGTATCTGCTCGCCTGCGAGCGCGCGGGCTTTGCTCCCGAGGAATGTGCCGTGGTCGAGGATTCGCGCAACGGCTGCGTCTCGGGCATCACGGCCGGATGCCATGTCTTCGCCGTCCCCGATATCGTGCCGCTGCCGCAGGACGTGGTGGATGGCTGCGAGGCCGTGCTCGATACGTTGTTCGACCTGGCGGCGGCAATCAAGGCCGTGCGCTAGAAAATTGCGGCGTTGAAACGAGCGATTGCTCACGTTTGCGCTTAAGCAAAAGGGGTCCGGCAATGGTCGGGCCCCTTTTGCTTAAGCGGCGACTTGGCATACTCGCGGGCGTGCTATAGATACGCACCGAGGTTGATGGCCGTGGCGTCGGTCTGGCTGCTTGCCTGGGTGCTGGCGCGTTCCAGCAGGAACGGCCGCACGAGTTCTTGGCGGTTGATGTCCTCGATGGCCGTGACCGCGGTGACGGTGCGCGCGGCAGAGCTGACGTGGATATGCTTGGTCTTTGTCGGGACCTTGTTCTCGATTTGCTCCATGAGCAATTGAACGCCCTTGCGGCCAATCTCGTAGCCCGGGGGCGCTACCGTAGTGAGCGGGACCGATCCACTCCAAGCGAGCGGGTTGCCATCGCAGCCTGCTACGCGTACTTGCCCGGGGACAGAGATGCCCTTGTCGACCAGCGCCGAGATAACGCCCGAGGCCAACACGTCGGTCAGGCCGACGACAAAATCGGGACGTTCGTCCGCGGGGCGCTCGGCGATTTGGGCGCCGATGCCGTAGCCGTCGGCGGCGGTATTCCATTCGCCGGCGTCGATGACTTCGATCTTGATATCGGGGTGTAGGGCGAGTGCCTTATGAATGCCAAGGACGCGCAGGGTGAGTTGCATAAATGCTGCTCTACCCACAACGGTGATATGGCGTGCACCGCGGGCGATGGCAAGTTCGGCAATGATGCGACCCTGGGCCTCGTTGTCGGCCGCTACGTAGTAGCCGGGCTCGGAGCAATGGATGTCCAGATGGACGATCGGCACGGGCATCTTGGCCATGGCGGGGTGCCAGTCGGGGGATGCCATGGGCTGAACCATGACGCCGGACATCTGGGTGCCCATAAAGTAGCGCAGGTAATGGTCCTGGAGAATATCGTCGTTATCGGCGTTGGCGATGAGCAAGTCATAGCCGTGCTTGCGAGCCTCGTTGTGGGCGCCGCTGGCGATTTGGAGCGAAAAGCCGTGATCGAGACGGGGGAGCACCAGGCCAAAGGACTTGGTGGCGCCGCCCGCGAGCTGACGAGCGCTTTGGTTGGGCAGGTAGCCAAGGCGATTGATGGTCTCGTTGATGAGCTTGAGGGTCTCGGGGCGCAGCTTTTCGGGGTGGTTGAGCGCGTTGGAAACCGTGCCCAGCGAAACCCCGGCCTCGCGCGCGACGTCGCTGATTTTTACCTTTGCCATAGCGGCCCCTTTGATGCGTTTCAAGTACAAGCCAGATTGTAGCATCCCAAACCTTCCAAAAAGGGACAGGTTTATTTTGGCAGGTTTTATCTGGGGAAACGCCGTTGCCAGCGCGACCACCACGAAGGGGACAGGCACCTTTGCGGTGGTTTGGACCGGCTGGGCATGTGTGCATCGGGTGGTATCTAAGTTGAGATACCACTTCTGGTATATCAGCTTGCGCTTGCGTGAGTACAATACTCGAACGTTATACGTCTCAGCGCCCCCTGTGCGTGGACGTCTTGCAGTCACGCGAACGAAGGGATTTATCCTATGTGCGGAATTGTCGGCTACACCGGCTCTGATATTGCAAAGAACATCCTGATCACGGGCCTCAAGCGTATGGAGTATCGCGGCTATGACTCCTCGGGCGTCGCGCTCGAGGTGGGCGAGGGCGCCGCGGCGCACCTCGACGTCATCCGCCGCGTGGGCAAGGTCGCGGGCTTGGAGAGCGAGCTTTCCAACATCGACAGCGACGCTACCTGCGGTATCGGCCACACCCGTTGGGCCACCCACGGCAAGCCCTCCGTCGTTAACGCTCACCCCCACACCAGCTGCGACGGTCGTATCGCCATCGTCCACAACGGCATCATCGAGAACTTCGCCGAGCTGCGCGAAGAGCTGGAGGGTCGCGGCCACCACTTTAAGAGCGAGACCGATACCGAGGTCTTCGCGCATCTGATCGAAGAGGCTTATGCCGAGACGCACGACCTGATGGCCTCCGTGCGCGAGGCGTGCACCCACGTGGTCGGTGCCTATGGTCTGGCCGCCGTGTGCGCTGACGAGCCCGGCGTGATCGCCGTGGCCCGCAAGGATTCCCCGATCGTGGTCGGCGCGGGCGAGACCGGCGCCTATGTCGCCTCCGATGTCATCGCGCTCATCGACGCCACCCGCGATGTCGTGGTGCTCGAGGACGGTCAGTTTGCAAAGCTCATGCCCGCAGGCGTCGAGTACACCGACGAGACCGGTAATGTGATTGAGCCCAAGGTCACCCATATCGACTGGGATCTGGACATGGCCGAAAAGGGTGGCTACCCCGACTTTATGCTCAAGGAGATTCACGAGCAGCCGCGCGTCGTGCGCGACACGCTGGTCGGTCGTATGACGCCGGCCGGCGAGCTCGATATTGACGAGCTGGGCCTTTCGCTCGAGGAGCTCAACGATATCGACCGCGTCTACGTGATCGCCTGCGGCACCAGCTACCACGCCGGTCTCATTGCCAAGAACCTTATCGAGGGCTGGGCTCGCATCCCCACTGAGGTTGAGGCGGCCAGCGAGTTCCGTTATCGCAACCCCATCATTACGCCGACGACGCTCGTCGTTGCCGTGTCCCAGTCGGGCGAGACGGCCGATACCCTTGCTGCCATTCGCGACGCGCGCATCAAGGGTGCCAAGGTCTTCGGCATCACCAACGTGGTGGGTAGCCCCGTGGCGCGTGAGAGCGACGGCGTCATCTACACCAAGGCCAACAAGGAGATCGCGGTCGCCTCGACCAAGAGCTTTATCGGCCAGGTCGTGAGCCTCACGCTTTTGGCCCTGCTACTGGCGCAGGTCAAGTACCGCTTGACCACCAAGCAGGCGCGCATGCTGTTCCGCGAGCTTTCCGATACGGCCGAGCAGATCCAGTGGATTTTGGACACGCAGACCGATGCCGTGCATGAGGCTGCCCTGCTGTGCAAGGATGCGCAGTCGGCGCTGTTCGTGGGCCGCGGCATGGGTGCCGCTATTTCCTACGAGGGTGCGCTCAAGCTCAAGGAGGTCAGCTACCTGCACGCCGAGGCCTACGCCGCCGGCGAGATGAAGCACGGCCCCATCGCGCTGATCGACCCGGGCTTCCCTGTCATCGCCGTGGCCACCAAGAGTGCCACCTACGACAAGACCGTGTCGAACCTTATGGAGTGCAAGGCGCGCGGCGCCAAGGTCATCGTCGTTGCCACCGAGGGCGACGAGGAGATCAACAAGATCGCCGACTGCATTATCCGCGTGCCGGCAGTCCGCGACGTGTTCAGCCCCATCACGGCGAGCGTTCCTCTGCAGCTGCTCGCCCGCGAGGTCGCCATCCTGCGCGGCTGCGACGTCGACCAGCCCCGAAACCTCGCCAAGAGCGTCACGGTAGAGTAGTTGGTTCCGCCGTTCTAGCGACTAAGGCCCGGCTCCGCATCAAGACGGAGCCGGGCCTTTTCTGCGTTTGCCCGGATAAAATCTGCCAAAATGAACCTGTCCCTTTTTGGCAGGTTAGCGGAGCTTGCTGGTCTCGAAGTACTCGGGGAACTGGTCCAGAACCTCGGTTTGGTTGCGGAACATCATGTGCAGGTGCTTGCTGACCAAAAAGCTCGCTTCGATGGGGTCGCGACCGGCGATAGCGCGGCGAATCTGCTTGTGCTCGTTCACGATGTCCTGATTGTCGAGAACCTGCGTGGCGGCGCGCAGCCAGCGGAAGCGCTCAAGGTCGGCATTGGTCTCTTCGAGCCACGACCACACGGTGCTGCGACATGCGATGCTAAAAATCATGTGATGCATGAGGTTGTCGCTCAAAAAGAAGCCGATGCGATCCTCCTCGGCCATGGCCTTTTCCTGCAGCACGATGGCGCGGTCGAGCTGCTCGATGCCGGCCGACGTGGCGCGCGCACAGCACTCCACAATCACCTGCTTTTCCAGATGCTCGCGGATGTAACAGGCACTCTCGGCAAGGGTGAGGTTGATGGGTGAGACGTAGGTGCCGCTCTGGGGCACGGTGCGCACCAGGCCTTCCTGCGCCAAGCGAACCAAAGCCTCGCGCACGGGCGTGCGACCCATATCTAGGTCGTCGCAAAGCTGCTTGACGCCCAGCTTTTCGCCCGGCTTGTAGTCCAGGTAGACGATTTTGCGTCGAATGGTGTGATAGGACTGGTCCTGTAGGCTCGTTTCCTGCTCGCCGACGTGCATCGATTCTTCCATAGCGCCTCGCAACTGTTCTATCAAACTCATATGTCAGTTGTTAATTATGCCGCGAATCAGCTCTCCGCGGTGGGTAATTCGGCTGTTGCCTGAGAACTATTGCGGCATCTTAGTCTGTGTTTGCGCAAGGCTGCGCTCAATGTTGCCGTATCATATGCCGTCGCAAACGTGAAATAGAAAGAAGGAATCCCATATGCAACTGGCAAACATCGTACGCGAGCGCTGGAAAGGCGTCTTGTTCTGCCTGATCATCGCTATCCCCGCGACGTTGCTCGGCAAACAGATTGAGGTGGTCGGCGGGCCGGTATTTGCCATCCTTTTTGGCATGGTCCTGGCGCTCGTCTTTCCCAAGAATCGTCGCGAACAGCTCACCGCCGGCGTTACCTATACGTCCAAAAAAGTCTTGCAGTACGCGGTTATCCTGCTTGGCTTTGGCATGAACCTCTCCCAGATTCTGTCCAAGGGCGCCCAGTCGCTACCGATTATCGTGGCAACGATCTCGACATCGCTTGTCGTCGCCTTTGTGCTCTGCCGCGTTATGAACGTGCCGGGCAAGATCGCGACGCTTGTAGGTGTGGGTTCGTCGATTTGCGGCGGTTCGGCCATTGCTGCGACCGCGCCCGTCATCGATGCCGACGATCGCGAGATTGCCCAGGCCATTTCGGTCATCTTCCTGTTTAACGTTATCGCGGCGCTCGTGTTTCCGACGCTCGGCGGCATGCTCGGGCTGACCAACGAGGGCTTTGGCCTGTTTGCCGGTACCGCCATCAACGACACCTCGTCCGTAACGGCTGCGGCGAGCGCCTGGGACAGCATGCATCCCGGCGCCAATGCGCTCGAGAGCGCCACGGTGGTCAAGCTCACCAGAACGCTGGCCATTATCCCCATCACGTTGGTCCTCGCATGCTGGCAGATGCATCTGGCGCGCAAGGCCGGCGGCGACGCCAAAAGCACGTTCTCCCTCAAACGCGCGTTTCCCATGTTTGTGCTGTTCTTTGTGCTGGCGAGCGTAATCACCACGGTGCTTCAGCTTCCCGCGCCCATTACGGCGCCCATCAAGGAGCTATCGAAGTTCTTTATTGTGATGGCCATGGCGGCTATTGGTTTTAATACCGATATCGTCGAGCTGGTCAAAAAGGGCGGCAAGCCCATCGCGCTGGGCTTTTGCTGCTGGATTGGCATCGCGTGCATGAGTTTGGGAATGCAGCACGTGCTGGGAATCTGGTAGAGAAGTAGCTTATTTTCGTGCTGCGTGCTGGTGAGCGCATTCTCACGGTGGAGCGATAGGAGCTCTTGCGGGTATGGCTTGTCCGCAGGTTTATAAGTCCCGAAGAGCTCTTATCGCCCCGCCAGGATGGCGATGCGGGGCAACACCTATACTCGCAGGACGGCGCTTTCTGCCCTATAGTGTTTGGTGAGCAATATCGTTCAATTTTGAAACACTCGGTCGTGCGACCGTCGGCGGTTGCACGTCGCTGCGGACAGGGGCAAATAATGGATAGCGATGCCAAGCTGAACATCTTGACCGAGGCCCTGGCTGCTGCCGGGGCCTCGGCATTGGCAATCGATGCGCGTGGGGACGTCGCGATCTCGACCATGAATGACGCGGCGCTCGAGCGGGATGTGGCGGCTTTTGTCGCTGAGCGCCTCGACCGTATAGGAGACGGCGCGCGTCTGGTTATGGGACGTGCGGGTGCGCGCCTGAACCTGACCGTTCGCCCCACCGACAAAGAGGGCGGGGGCCTTTGGGTCGTCGTGGTCCGCGAGGTGCGCGGCGCCGCGGCGCACGCGGGCATCGAGTGGCTCAACGCCGACGAGGTTGAGGCCCGCTACGAATCGAGCGCGTACGGCATCGTTGAGGGGGCGGCCTCGGTGGCTGCGCCGGTTGCAGAGAGTTACGCGCGCGGTGTGCCCCTTATGCTCGAGGGCGAGCTGGGAGCGGGTCAGGTCGAGATCGCCAAGCGCCTCTATCTGGACGGTCCTTTTGCCGGTCAGCCCTTTGTTTCCGTTGCGCTCGATGAGCTCACCGAGCGCGGTTGGCGCTATGTGCTCAAAAGCGCCGAATCGCCGTTGTTCCAAACGGGGCTGACCCTTTGCATTGAGGGCTGGAACGCGGTTGGCCCCCAGCGCCTCCGCGAGCTGGTCTCCACGATGACCGACACCGCGTTGGCGACGCGCTGCCATGTGGTGCTGACAGCGAATGACATGCCGGGCGGCGGCGAAAGTGATCAAGCCGCGTTTGTGACCGAGCGCTTTGCCTGCGCGGTGAGCGTGGCGCCGGCAATCGCCGAGCAGGGAGCCGCGTCGACGAAGGTTGCGCGCTATTTGGAATATCTCGCTGATGCATTTGAGACAGCAGCACCCACGCTGTCTGCCGCGGCGACGAAGACGCTCGATGCTTACCGCTGGCCGCGCAATTATCTGCAGCTTCGCGAGGTCTCGGAACGACTGTATATATTGGTGGGGGCGGGCACGGCGTACAGCGCTATAGCGGAGGAAGTGCTCGCCCAAGAGGACGTGATTAAGACCGCAACCTTTGGCGCCCCGACACTCGAAAGTGACCTGTATATCCTACGACCGCTGGCCGATACCGAGCGAGATATCGCGCGTCTGGTTGTAGACCATCTCCACGGCAACCGAACCCGTGCGGCGGAGGTGCTGGGCATAAGCCGTACAACGCTGTGGCGCTTGCTGAAGGACGATGACCGTTGAGCGAGGCGCCCGTGACCGCGCGCGACGCGTGTGCTACAGTCCAAAGCGTTATTGTTTCGATTTGGTTACGGCGTGCGAGGGCATATGGCTGAGACTTCAAAACCGAGCCGCAGAAGGCGGAGCGCCGCGCCGGTTAACCGACGCACGACATCGGTGACGTGGGGCAAACACGCCTCGGGGTTTGATGGCTCGTTCAAGCGCACTAAATACGGCTATCCTTCGGCAAGCGCCCGCTTGGCCATGCAGGCAGAGTCCTCGCTGTGGGGCCGCAAACGCGTGGTGGGCTCAAAGCTCAAGCACGACGGAACGCTCGGCTACATCAGCCGCGGGGCGGCTCGCCGCAGCGGGCTCAATCCCGCCGGCTGGCATCGCTACGTGCCGATCGTGGCCGCCGTTGCAGTGATCGTCATCGCACTCGCTGCGCTTGGCTACGCCGGCGGTGGCGCCAACTTGGACACAATGTTTAAATCGCCCGAGCTCGCGCATGTAGGTACAGAAGTTGTCGAGGGCGCTCAGGCCCAGACGGGCGTCGCGCCCCAGCGCGGCATCGTCGCGGCGGCCTCCACCATCGCCGATGCGCAAAAGGACGAAGACAAGCAAGGCGACGACGTCGATGCGAATCAGACGAGCGAAACGGCAATAACTCCATCGGCGGGATAAGTTGCGAGTGGGGCAGCTAATTTGGGACGGGGCTTTTTTAGCTGCCCAAGACAGTGGCTCATTCGATGTCAGTCGCCAAAAGCGAGCGAGCCGCATTTGCGCCAAGGTGACGTGAAATGAGAGGGCGCTGACCTTCTGGTCGCGCCCTCGAAATTGAACGTCAGATTGGCGTGAATGCGGCCCGCGCAGCGTCAACGAGCCCGCCGTTCGGTAGAATGGCGGAACTAATTACCTTACGTAGACCACGTTGTCGCGGCGGGGTTTGGGCTCGGGCAGCGTGTCCTCGGCATAGCCCAGAATGCAGTGACCGACACCGCGCAGGCTGCCGTCGGCGGGTAGACCCCAACTGGCCAGTAGCTCCAGGCCCTCGGGCGAATCGAAAACCTCGTGGGCGCGATGAATCCAGCACGAATCAACGCCCAGCGCATAGGCAGCGTTGAGCAGGTTGCCCATGGCGAGCGAGCCGTCTTCCAGATGTGTGGGCACGCTGCGGTCAACCAGCACCACCACAACGGTCTTGGCGCCATAGAAGGGGTCGCTGTTGCTGCCCATGACTTGCGCGTTGAGCTGCGAGAGACGCTCGACGGTCGCGGGGTCGGTGACGGCGACAAACGTCACCGGCTGGCGGCCCATGCCGCTCGGTGCATATTGGCCGGCTTCGATAATACGTGCAAGCTTTTCGGCCTCGACGGGACGATCGCTGTAGTTGCGGCAGCTGCGGCGGTGAATGAGTGCTTCGATAGTCTCCATGGTGTCTCCTTGCGGTGGCGTTGCAGATGCCCCGTTCATACCCGTCGGGCTCAAACGATAGACGGTCAATTGCCCGGCCAAAAGGATAGATTCCAATTGGGAAAGTAGGTTTGCATAAAAGTACCTTCAGAATGTGACAAACAAATGGGATGGTTAAACGTTTTATCCCGTCTACCCTGCGGTTTTTTACCACTTGCCTAAATGACGAACGCATAACCTCTGATAAAGGTTTTACTAAAGGAGTACCAACGTTTATCAATGCGCCGTGGTGGCGCCGGGCCAGGAGGTAACATCATGTTCCAGGCTGGAGATGTCGTCGAGACCGATTTCGAAGGATTTCTGAAGCTGCTGCGTTCCAAGACGCGCGCTTTCGTGTCGATCAACGATCACGAGTACTACATCACGCACACCGATGGCTATTGGCGTGTTCAGGATTGCGAGGCCCTCAACGACAAGGGCCACTTTACTGACTGTTCTGAGTTGGTCAACACGGTCTGCGAGGTCGTCGAGCTGCCGTGGATTGCCGGCAAGAGCCTGCATGACAGCTTCTCGGGCGCTACGGTCTATGAGGCCGTCGCCGCTTAACAGGCAATAAAACCCGATTTTCACGTGACCGCTGGCGCCGCCCCCGCGCCGGCGGTCTTTTTCTGCCGATAGGCCATAAAAATGCACGCATTTGCGGAGAGCCTGTTGACGATAGTCAAAACTCGGACTAATCTAGAGACACATAATTGGTCAAAAATCGGACAATTGAATGGTGGGATAGATGAATAGTGCGGTTACGCTGGTCGACTTCGATCGGTTGCTCAATGGACTCGACCATATCTATTCGGAGTTCTCGCGCGCCTGCGGCCTTTCGGACTGCGCCTACTGGATGCTCGTCGACACGAGTGCAGCGGGCGGCAGTATTGCCGTAAGCCGTCTGACAAGCGAATGGTTCTACAGCAAGCAGACCATCAACTCGGCAATTAAAACCTTGACGGCGCGGGGCTTCGCAACGTTGGGGTTTGCCGAAGGCAGTCGTAAGAACAAGGTTGTGAGCCTGACCGAAGAGGGCAGGCGATTTGCCGAGCGTTATGCGCTGCCGGCACTCAAGGCCGAGCAGCGAGCCTTTGGCGCGCTTGAGCCATGTGAGCAGCGCGAGATTATGCGCTTGATCGGCAAATTCTCTCAGGTGCTCGGCGATGAGTGCGATGCCTTTAAGCAGCATATCGCTGCCGAGAGCCAAGCCGAGAATCAAGGTGAGGGGGAGTCGTGCGACTGTTAATGAGGTTTTTGAAGCCCTATCGAGGGCTTGTCGCAGTGACGCTGCTGGTGCTGCTGGTGGATAACGTCGGTACGCTGCTGGTTCCCACGATGCTGGCGAACATGGTCAACACCGGTATTACCACGGGCGATATCGACTACATTTTACGCAACGGCCTATACATGTTTATCGCGACCAGCATGGCTAGCGGCGGCACGGTGCTGGGCTGCTATCTTTCGGCACGCCTGGCCGCCAACGTGGCTTGCGATATCCGCAATGCCGTGTACGACAAATCGCTCGAGCTCGCGGCCAGCGATTTTGAGCGCTTTGGCACCGGATCGATGATCACGCGCTCGCTCAACGACATCAACGTGATTCAGCAGGCGATTCTGCAGACGATTCAGCTGGTGCTGCCCGTGCCGTTTTTGGCTGTGGCGGGCATCATCTTCGCCTGGTTTATCGATCCCGCCATGGGCACGCTTCTGGGCGTAGTCGTTGCGATTGTGCTGGTGGCGGCGGTCTTTACGGTTGCCAACGCGGCGCCGATTTTTATGCGCCTACAGGGCTTTATCGACCGCATGAACGTGGTGCTGCGCGAGAATATTGTGGGCGTGCGCGTCATCCGTGCGTTTAACAAGGAGCGCCACGAGGAACGGCGTCTGGACGAGGTGTTTAGCGAATACGCCGCCAACGCCATCAAAGTCAACCACCTGTTTGTGGGCCTCGACAGCTCAAGCTTCTTTTTGATGAACATCGCCGAGGTGGCGGTGCTGTGGGTGGGCGGCAACCGCGTAGGCGCCCACGCCATGCAGATTGCGAGTATCTCGGCGGTGCTGGAGTATGCAATTCTGATCCTGTTCTTTGTGATGATGGCCCAGATGGTGGTGCTGACGCTTCCGCGTGCTGCCGCGTGCCTGAACCGTGCGCAGCAGGTGTTGGAGATTGAGCCGAGCATCGTCGATGGCGAGCGCACGCTGGATGACGGGGCGCGCGAGCCCCAAGACGAAGCCGATGCGGTGGCTGTGTTCGACCACATGTCGTTTCGCTTTGACGATGCCGACGAGGACACCCTGTGCGACCTGAGCTTTGCCTGCCGTCGCGGTCAGACGACTGCGATCGTTGGCTCGACAGGCTCGGGCAAATCGACGGTGGCAAAGCTTCTGCTGCGCTTCCACGATGCCACCAAGGGCTCCATTCGCCTGAATGGTGTGGACCTGCGCGAGCTTACGCAAGATGAAATCCGCGGGCGCATTGCCTATGTGCCGCAGAAGGCGTGGCTGTTCTCGGGCACGGTGGCGAGCAACCTTCGCTTTGGTAACGAAGGCGCGACCGAGGGCGACATGCTTCACGCGCTTGAGGTTGCCCAGAGCACCTTTGTACTCGACCAACCGCAGGGGCTCGATACCCCGGTTGCCCAGGGCGGTACGAACTTTTCGGGCGGCCAGCGCCAGCGCCTGGCCATTGCTCGCGCGCTCATGAAGCGCGCCGACCTGTATATCTTCGACGATAGTTTTTCGGCCCTGGACTTTAAGACCGATGCGGCCCTGCGCCATGCGCTGCAGGACGAGACGCGCGACGCCGCGGTGCTCATCATCGCGCAGCGCATCTCGACTATTTTGCATGCCGACCAGATCGTTGTGCTCAAGGACGGCGAGGTCGTGGGCTTGGGCACGCATGGCGAGCTTATGGAAACCTGCGAGGTGTACCGCGCCATCGCGGAATCGCAAATGAAGGGAGGTGAGTAGCATGACCGGGGAGCTCAAGAAGCAGGGCGGCGTTGATGACGCCGCTGCCGCGGGACTGGTCGAGGAAACGGCTGCCGCGTCGACCGAGCTGGATGACGCCGCCAAGCGCGAGGCTCGCCGCCAAGCGCTCTACGAGGAAAACGAACGTGCCGAGGACGAGCGCGCCCGCGCCGAGGCAGAGCGTATGCGCGACGTGGACGACGAAGACGAGGACGAGACGCCTCGGGATACCTGGGCGACGGTGCGCCGCCTGTGGAGTGAGGCTGCCGGCGACCATTGGCGCTTCTATATCGTGTTCGCGAGCATTGTGTTCTATGTCATCTTTAACACCGCCGCGCCGGCATATAGCGCCCGCGTGATCGATGAGCTGTGGGGCCACATTCAGGTGGCGTTTGCCAACGACACCACTTTCAGCATCACCTGGGAGAACTGCGGCAGGACTATCTTCATCTACTTTTTGATTTGGACGGCCGCCGCTTCGTTCTACGCGCTCCAGAGCTTTTTGATGTCGAGCGTGGCCGAACGCCTCAATCTGTGCCTGCGCAACCGCATCGCGCAAAAGCTCAACCGTCTGCCGCTCGCCTATTTTGACGCGCATCGTCCCGGCGAGGTCGTCAGCCGCGCGACCAACGACCTGGACAAGATGTCCGAGAGCATGCAGCGCGGATTGCTGCAGCTGCTCGTGTCGATCGGCACGGTTGTTGGTGCTGTGAGCGTGATGTTCGTGTTCAGCGTGCAGCTTACGCTCGTCTTTCTGTTCTTTACGGCACTGTCGCTGCTGGTGACGAAGGTCGTCTCGCGCCGCACACACGATGTGACGGGCGAGCGCCAGGAGTGGGTGTCCAAGATTACGAGTGCGGTCGAGGAAGGCTATTCGGGCCGTCTGGTGATCCGCGCGTTTAACCGCGAACGTCAGAGCTCCGCTGAGGTGCACGAGGCTTCGAAGGAACTGGCTCGTGTGAGCACCAAGGCCGACTTTATGATCAATGCTGTCGGCCCCGCAGTGCGCTTTATCGGCCGTTTGGCGCAGATCGTTATTGCGCTGGTGGGCTGCAGCATGCTGGTTGCCGGTCACATGACCGTCGGCGTGTTCCAGGCGTTCTTCCAGTTTATCTATGAGGCGTCCGAGCCCATGACGCAGCTGTCGTTTACCTTCAACTCGCTGCAGAGCGCGTTGGCGAGTGCGGAGCGCGTGTTCGACCTGCTCGATGAGCCCGAGATGGAGGCCGATCCGCTGCCGGACGAGGCCGCCAAGCTGCCGGGTCGCGTTGAGGGTCGCGTCTCCTTTGAGCACGTGCGCTTTGGTTATTCGCCCGACAAGCCGCTTATGCACGACGTGTCGTTTACCGCCGAGCCGGGCCAGAAGATTGCCGTGGTGGGAACCACGGGCGCGGGCAAGACGACGCTCATCAACCTGCTCATGCGCTTCTACGAGATTGACGGCGGGCGTATTACGCTCGACGGCGTGGATACGAGCCGCATGGACCGCGGCGAGCTACGGCAGCAGTTTGGCATGGTGCTGCAGGACGCCTGGCTGTTCGATGGCACGATTGCCGAAAACATCGCCTACGGCTGTCCCGAGGCGACGCGTGAGGAGATCGTGGCGGCTGCGCGCGCCGCGCAGGTCGACTTCTTTGTGCGCACCATGCCGCAGGGCTACGACACGCGCGTGGCCAACGATGCCGAAAGCATCAGCCAGGGCCAGCGTCAGCTGCTGACCATCGCACGCGTGCTGCTCAATAACCCGGCGATTCTCATCCTGGACGAGGCGACCTCAAGCGTGGATACGCGTACCGAGCTTGCCATCGGTCGTGCCATGGACGCGCTCATGCGCGGGCGCACGAGCTTTGTGATCGCGCACCGCCTGTCGACGATCGTGGACGCCGACCTGATCTTGGTCATGGATCACGGCAACATTATCGAGCAGGGCACGCATAAGGAGCTGCTGGCTGCCGAGGGTGCCTACGCCGACCTCTATCTGAGCCAGTTCGCATAATGTGACAAAGGGACAGTCTCTTTGCCACATCACAAATAAGGCGCGCCGGGGATGAATTCCCTGGCGCGCCTTTGCGTTGATGCCGATGTCGTTTTGTGCCGCTTGCGTTCCTAGCGTTCGTCCACGAGCTTGGCGACGAGGGCCTTGAGCTCGGCCACCTCTCGCTCGAGTTCCTTGACGCGGCGGGCATTCTCGGTGATGCCCTGGCGGTTGAGGGCGGACTGCTCGGCGGCGTCATCGGGCATGTACTCGCGATGCTGCTTGGCGTCGAAACTCTCCTCGAACACACGGCAGCCGTTGCGCTTGATGATGCGTCCCGGCACGCCCACGACGGTGCAGTTGTCGGGGACGTCCTTAACGACGACCGAGTTGCCGCCGATCTTGACGTTGTTGCCGATGCGGATGTTGCCGAGCACCTTGGCGCCCGTGCCCACCGTGACATTGTTGCCCAGGGTGGGGTGACGCTTGCCGGTCTCGTTGCCGGTGCCGCCGAGCGTGACGCCCTGGTAGAGCACACAGTTGTCGCCCACAATGGTGGTCTCGCCGATGACGACGCCCATGGCGTGGTCGATAAAGAAGTGCTTGCCAATCTGCGCGGCAGGGTGAATCTCGACGCCGGTGATGTGGCGGGTGATTTGCGAGAGCACGCGGGCGAGCGAGCGATGACCGTGCTCCCACAGCCAGTGCTCGGGCACGTGGTTCCACTTGGCGTGCAGGCCAGGATAGGAAAGAAAGATGACCAGACCGTTTTGCGCGGCGGGGTCCTGCGCCTGGACGGTCTTGATGTCCTCGCGAATGGTATTGATAAAGCTCACCGGCCGCCCTCCCTTAGCGCCATGGCAATGCGATTCAATAAAGTATAGCGATTCGCTAGGGATTAAAAAGGACAATCTTGGCGGCTTTGCGCTACAAGTGTCAGTTATGCAAACTTGCTGGTAATGGAGTCATGCTTTTGTGGGGTTGCGCACGAGGGGGCACCGCAACCGTATACTGGTCAACTTGGACGTATCCGCGCCCACAACTGAGAGGTTTTACTTCATGGGTTTCATCAATTTTATCGCCGAGCTGCTCAAAGACCCGCGCACCGCGATTGCCAGCTGGATCGCCGCCGGCCCGCTTATGGCCTACGGCTGCGTGTTCCTGATTATCTTTATCGAGACAGGCGTGGTGTTCTTCCCGTTTCTCCCTGGCGATTCGCTGCTGTTTGCTTCGGGCTTCTTTGCCCACAACGGTGGCTTTAACATCGTGGCCCTGCTGGCCACCGCATGGGCCGCAGCCATCCTGGGCGATCAGTGCAACTTTATGATCGGCCACTTCTTTGGCCGCAAGATCATCGCCTCGGGCAAGGTAAAGGCCATGACGCCCGAGCGCATCAAAAAGTCCGAGGACTTCTTGGACAAGTGGGGCCACCTGGCCATCTTCCTGGGCCGCTTCTTCCCGTTTATCCGCACCTTTGTGCCCTTTATCGCCGGCATGGGCGGCATGCACTGGCGCAACTTTGTCATCTTTAACGTGTTGGGCGGCATTACCTGGTCGACGGTCTTTACGCTGCTGGGCTACTTCTTTGGCGGCATTCCCTTTGTGCAAGAGCACTTTGAGCTGCTGATTATCGGCATCGTCGCCGTGTCGATCATCCCGACCGTGGTCGGCTTGGTTAAGGCTAAGCTGGGTAAAAAGAACGCGTAGCTCGAGCCAGCGCGCAGACTGTGCAGTTGAGGCCCGTCACCGCTTACGGTGGCGGGCCTCTTTAGTTTCGGTCAAATGAAAATACTTTACTTAGTTAAAGAAAAGCGTTTTATCAGACGCGTGCGGGGAGTACAATCTCGTGCATGCGAATCGACGTGCCATCGGCTTTGATGCCGTTCGCGTGTCCCGTCCGGCTCTACGCTCCGGGCGTGCGACGTTGCGACGCGGCCGGCCTCGGTCCTTGCGTACGGGTTCGCGAGTTTGCAACTGTGTATGTAAGGAGCGACATATGACTGTCGAGAAGAAGGATATCGATTGGGGTAGCCTCGGCTTTGGCTACATGAAGACCGATTACAGCTACGAGGCCCATTGGAAGGACGGCGAGTGGGACGAGGGCGGCCTGACCACCGACCACACCCTGCATGTCTCCGAGTGCGGCGGCATCTTCCATTACTGCCAGGAGGTCTTTGAGGGCCTGAAGGCCTACACCGCCGAGGACGGCAGTATCGTCTGCTTCCGTCCCGACATGAACGCCGAGCGTATGTACAACTCTGCGCAGCGCCTCGAGATGCCCCCGTTCCCCAAGGACAAGTTCGTTGAGGCCGTCAAGCAGGTCGTTTCTGCTAACGCCGCCTGGGTTCCGCCCTTCGGCTCCGGCGCGACCCTGTACGTGCGCCCGTTTATGATCGGCTCCGGTGACGTGATCGGCGTGGCTCCCGCTCCTGAGTACACGTTCCGCATTCTCGTGACCCCGGTCGGTCCGTACTTTAAGGGCGGCCTCAAGCCCGTCAAGCTGCGCGTTTCCGAGTATGACCGTGCCGCACCGCACGGCACCGGCAACATCAAGGCCGGCCTGAACTACGCCATGTCCCTTAAGCCCACGATGGAGGCCCATCGCGAGGGCTATGCCGAGAACCTGTATCTCGACTCCGAGTCCCGCACCTATGTCGAGGAGACCGGTGGCGCCAACGTCCTGTTCGTGAAAGAGGATGGCACGCTCGTCGTTCCGCAGTCGCACACCGACTCCATCCTGCCCTCTATCACCCGTCGTTCGCTCGTTCAGGTTGCTCAGGACCTGGGCATGACCGTTGACCAGCGCCCCGTCGAGTGGGCCGAGGTCAAGGCCGGCACCTTTGTGGAGTGCGGCCTGTGCGGCACCGCTGCCGTCATCTCTCCGGTTGGCGAAATCGACAACAAGGTTTACGGCGCCGACGAGACCGTGACCTTCCCGGCTGGATACACCGAGATCGGCCCTGTGATGAAGAAGCTTCGCGAGACCCTGACTGGTATCCAGTCTGGTGCTGTCGAGGACAAGCACAACTGGGTTTACACCGTCGCGTAATTTGTCTTACCTATCCGGGCAGAGAACAAGTTCCCTCCCGGCGCGTCCTCGGACATGCAAGAAGCCCTCGCTGCGCACTTCGTGCGGCGAGGGCTTCTTGCGTCCTGCGGAGTGCGCCGGGAGGGAACTTGTTCTCTGCCCTGCGGGTTCGGCGATGTCACAACGGGCAATGATTAATCTGAATAAAGATGGTGCGCGGCCTTTTAGGCTGCGCTTTTGCTTTGCTTCGCGCCATGTGGGGGCGGTGGCGACGTGCATTTTTGCGAGTATTCTGCAGTCGAAGGTCCCTGCATACCGACCTCGGGCAAAAAATCGGGAGTTCTCGATGTTTTCTACGAATGATGGGCGGGGTTATGGGCTGGCAGCGTTTGATTTGCAGGGATATTCGCGGTCTTTGGCATTTATCGTGGCGCCCGAAGCTCTTGGTTATGTTGAATACTCCTAAAAATGCACGACGCTTAGAGGGGGACCTTCGCGAAAAAGGAAACCGCCCCGTCGAAGTATGCATTCGACGGGGCGGTTTATACATTTGTCCGATTAAGGATGCGCTGCCAAACTACTAGAACTTGACGGTCGGTGCCTGGTGGGCGGCCTCAGCTGCTTCGAAGCCCTGACGCTCCTTAAACTGGAAGATGCCGGCAAAGATGACAGCCGGGAACGTCTGAATGGCGTTGTTGTAGCTGAGCACGCAATCGTTGTAGCTCTGGCGTGCATAGCTAATCTTGTTCTCGGTATCCTCGAGCGATGCCTGCAGCTGCGTAAAGTTGGTGTTTGCCTTAAGATCGGGGTAGGCCTCGGCTACGGCGAAGAGCTGGCGCAGCGCACCGGTCAGCACGTTGTCGGCTTCCATCTTGGCCTCGGGCGTGGTGGCCTTGACGGCGGTGTTACGCGCACTGATCACGGCGGAGAGCGTCTCTTGCTCGTGCTTGGCGTAGCCCTTGACGGTCTCGACCAGGTTGGGGATTAGGTCGTTGCGGCGCTGCAGCTGCGTATCGATGTTCTGCCAGGCGTTATCGATGCGGTTACGCTTGGTGACCATGTTGTTGTAGATGCCGGCGATGGCGCAGACAATCATAATGACAACAACGATGCCGATGATGACGGTAATCATGATGTCTCCGTTTCGAATGGCCGCGGCGGCATGCGCCAGCTGCCGTTGGTATAACGCTACTAGTATACCCGCAACGTTTTGCCGTGCCGAACTTTCCGGTAAGCGTTATGTTTTCGGTGGGGTTGGCACCGGGGCAAAGCGCGCGAGGTACAGGTGTAAGATATGCGACAGATTGACGAGTGTTGTCTTTGCCCTGAGGATGGCGATACCAGTGGACCTTCGCATCAAGAAAACCTACCGTGCCCTGTTCGATGCCTTTACCGAGCTTCTCGAGGAGCATCGTTTTGAGGACCTGACGGTTGCCATGCTGTGCGACCGCGCCATGATTCGCCGCACGACGTTCTACAAGCACTTTCGCGACAAGAACGATTACTTTGCCTTTTATATCGATGAGCTCATGTCGAGCTTGCCGCAAAAACAGCCCGATGAGGCCGGCACAGTGTCTGCCGAGGACGTGCGCGCGCTTCGGCACGCGATTTTGGACGATGCCATGGATTTGATTCTGGCGCACGAGCAGCTCATGGATAACATTTTGGCAAGCAGCATGTCGGGCATGTTGACCAACGTTATTTGCGACCGCATTGCCCGCTCTATCCGCGAGCGTGTGATGAACGTGCTTGCCGAGGATGCCCTGGCCCCCGTGTCGCTCGAGACGACGTCTGAGTTTGTCGCCGGCGGTATTATTCGACTTTTCACGATATGGTGGGAATCGGGTCACGACCTCGAGCGTCGACCCGAGATGGCCGACGTGGTCGATGCGCTGTTCGAACGAACCATGACGCCGGTGCATCACTAGAAGTGGCGGAGAGAGGGGGATTCGAACCCCCGGAACGCTCTCGCGCTCAACGGTTTTCAAGACCGCCGCATTCAACCGCTCTGCCATCTCTCCGTGAGTCGTAATGATAGCATCGTTTTGAATTTGCAACAGGGAAGGCGAACGATGACGATCACCGAAATCGACGAGAAGTTCATGCGCGAGGCGTTGGCCGAGGCGCGCGCCGCCGCTGCGGTGGGCGAAGTGCCCATTGGCGCTGTGGTGGTGCGCGCGGGTGAGATCGTCGCGAGGGCGCATAATCGCCGCGAGCTCGACCAGGATCCTTCGGCTCATGCCGAGTTTTCGGCCCTGTGTGCTGCCGCTCAGGCGCTTGGGCGCTGGCGCCTTTCCGATTGCACGGTCTACGTGACGCTCGAGCCCTGCTGTATGTGCGCGGGGCTTATGGTTAACGCGCGCGTGGGGCGTTGCGTGTATGGCGCGACCGATGCCAAGGCGGGTGCGCTGGGCTCGTTGTATGACCTGAATGCCGATTCGCGCCTGAATCATCGGTTTAACGTACATGCCGGCGTACTGGCGGATGAGTGTCGTGAGGTGTTGAGCGGCTATTTTGGTGGGCTGCGTGGTACCGATGGTGCTGGCTGTGGCTGTGGATCTGATCTTGAGGCGCATACCGCTCATGCCGAGGTGCTCGCGTGTGCTGGAGATGTCGCCGTTGAAACGGTTGATTTTGGCCCCGTGTGTCGCCGGCCCCGCCGTGTGCTGCTGGCGATCGACTCCTTTAAGGGCAGCGTTTCGAGTGCACAGGCGGAGGCGGCCGTTGCCGAAGGCGTGCGCCGTGTGTGGCCCGATGCCGAGGTTCGCACATTGCCGCTGGCAGATGGTGGCGAGGGAACGCTCGACGCCGTTGCCGCGCGTGGTGGCGAGCTCTCGACCTGCGAGGTGGCAGGTCCCTTTGGTGAACCCGTGTCTGCCCGGATGCTGGTAGATGCCGAGCGCGAGTCCGCGGTCATTGAGATGGCCGAGACGGCGGGTATTGGGTATTCGCCTTGCACGGAATCGGCAGCGTTGGCGGCCACAACCTATGGCGTGGGCGAACTGATGCTTCGTGCGGTTCGCGCGGGTGCAAAGACTATCTATATTGGCTTGGGCGGTAGTGCCACCAACGACGGCGGCGCCGGCATGCTGCAGGCGCTGGGCGCGCGTGTGGTCGATGATCAGGGCTGCGATATCGCTCCCGGTCTCGCGGGGCTTGAGCAGGTGGCGAACGTTGATTTGACACCGGCGCTTGAGGTGCTGCGCGGCGCTCGTATCGTTGTGCTTTCGGATGTCGAGAATCCGCTCGTAGGGCGTCGCGGCGCGCTTGCGGTGTTCGGCGGACAGAAGGGTCTGCCGGCGGATGATACCGAGGCGCTGGGCGGGTACGACGGCTGGATGGTCGGCTACGGTCGCCTGCTCGATACGGCGATTGCTAGGGCGCGGGCTCAGGGGTTGCTGCGCGTGCCCGAGGGTGCACGGACATTTGGCTCGGTGCTCGGTGTGCCCGGTGCCGGTGCCGCCGGTGGTCTGGGAGCAGCACTGTTGGCGCTCGGCGCCGAGCTGCGCTCAGGCGTAGAAACCGTGCTTGACCTCGTGGGGTTTGACGAGTGCGTGCGCGATGCCGACCTGGTCATTACAGGCGAGGGCAATATGGACGACCAATCCGCTGCCGGTAAGGCGCCGGTGGGTGTGGCCCGTCGCGCGAAGCGATATGGCAAGCCGGTAGCCGCCGTCGTGGGTGGTCGCGCCGTCAACCTGGATGCGGTGTATGAGCAGGGCATTGACTTGGTGCTTCCGATCTGCCGCAAGCCCATGGACCTGGAGCAGGCACTCGATCCGCAAGAAGCCACAGCCAACCTTATCTGCGCCGGCGAAGCGGCCGCTCGATCCTACGACCTTGGCCGTATCTAAAACCCATCCCCTCGATAAGTTGCGGTGAAATACGGAGTGTTTTTGCCTTTAAGGCGCCAATTCAGTCCGTATTCCACCGCAACTTCGTGAATGGTCATCCGAGGCTGGCCGCCTTGGGCCTTGGGTCGGACCGTTTGCCACGAAATGCGGCCATCTACTACGTTTAACCGAGCTACCTCGACCATCCCGGATTATGTGAAATTAAAACTGCAGGTAAACGGCTTGCCGATTTTCGAAAAAGCCGGCTATGGTTGACCCCTGCGGCCTAAACGTAGTAGATAGGACCTTTTCGTGGTGCAGCGTCAGACCGGTCTTTTTGGGTCGGGGCTATTTTGACTACATGCCGATCTGATTGCCCAAGTAGTCAAAAAAGCCCCGTCCCAAATTAGCTACCTTGTGGGGCTGTGGGGATAAAGATTGCCGACGGTTTTATCCCGCCGAACCCCTTTGATGGCGCGAATGGTTCGATTTGACGACCGAGTGGCAACCTGACGCGGAATAGTGGGTCGTTTAAATTGCTACAATTTTAAGTATATTGCGATGTCCCGCCTTGCGTTTCTGCGCGGGGGGGGGCGTATATTTGCATCGATGGGGACGACACACATATATAGCGAGCCGCTGCTTGCCGTCCTCATGGATTTGGGGAGGGCCTTCATGAATCGCGTGTGTGCGAGAGCTCGAGAAATGCTAAAGCCTTTTGGCAAGAAAACCGATACCGCCAAGCGTGCCCTGAGGGTTTTGGCCGTCCCGCTGGCGGCGTGTGCGCTCATGTTTGGTGCGACGAGTGCGTCGGCCGATCAAGCGGTTCCTTTTAGCAACCATACCGTGCAGACGGTGAATCCCACCGGCACTACGGTCAATCTGTTCGACTACTGGGTCGTGAACGGCGACAACGACAGCTCGAAGAACATAAACAACGACAACAAGAATGACAACACCGGCATCAATAAAGACCATCAGCTCAAGTTCAATGGCGGCGCCGGATCGGGCATTAATAAATGGACGGGAAAAAGTGTTATTGGCGGCTTTGGACGTCTTTCGTTTGTGAAGAACACACTGGTAAAGGGCTATCCGTCGATCAATGCTGGCACCTACACCTCGTATAACACGCACGGTACGTACAAAGACGAGTCGCTCGATTATCTCTTTAATAACGACAGCCAGGCAAATGGCAAGCAGGACGGCAAGGCCGTTCACAACAACGTACAAGGCCTTTTCCAGCTCAAGGATGGCTATTACGTTTACGATTCGTACGGCTCTGACGGCAACTATGCTGTGTATAACTTCACGACTAACTCCTTTGACGTCTACGATAAGGCGGGCGTATATAAGGACAGCGTGTCGGATGCGAATCGGGGTCAGTTCTTCCCCTTTGACTCGGCTGACAAGGTTTTTGAAGAGAGGAACGGCCGGCTCTCTCCTATAGGAATAACGGACGGAACGAACGATAAGCTCAACCACCACTTTGGCATGTCCATGACCACGGAGTTCGTCCAGCCTGCGGGTGGCAAGACCACCGATAACAATGACATGGTCTTTAAGTTCTCGGGTGACGACGACGTCTGGGTCTATATCGACGGCGTGCTCGTGGGCGATCTGGGTGGCATCCACGAGAAGGCGACGCTTGATATTAACTTCGCTACTGGTGTGGTGCGCGTTGGACATATTGATGGCGCAAATGGTTCACCAAAGTATTTTCCGGATACTACCATCAAAGCAATGTTCAAAGCCGCCGGCGCAGATACCACCAACTTCCGCGGCAACACCTTCCGCGACAGCACTAAGCACACGCTGAGCTTCTTCTATCTGGAGCGTGGCGCGGGCGCATCGAACATGTCGCTTAAGTTCAACCTCACCACCCTGCCGTCGTCCGAGGTCGAGAAGGTCAATCAGAACGGTGAGGCAGTCCAGGGCGCCAAGTTTGCGCTGTATCAGTCGGATGCCAACTGGAAGACGCAGGGCGATCCCATCGCTCAGGGCACGACGGACGATAAGGGCCAGCTGGTGTTTCTGAAGTCGGACGGCTCCGTTCTTTCATTCGATAGCCAGCATGCTGATGGGCACGACTACTTTGTACTCAAAGAGACAGACCTGCCCGAGGGATACCGCTCGAGCCTGACCTCGTCGACCACTGCAACGCCGGGTGAGCTACACCTGCAGTACAAGCAAGCTGCGGCGAGTGGCTCGGGTGGTGTGGTGGTTGCACCGCAGACGACGGTCACCATGGCCGACGGCACAACGCAATGGACGGGCAGCCGCATGTGGCTGAACGGTGGCTATCTGGCTGCCAAGGAGACCATTTCTCTTAATAAAGAAACAAGAGACAATAAGAATAACCCCATTAGCTCGGGTACGACGTTTGCCGTGGTGCTCAAGCGCACCGATGAAACTAAGAAAGACACGGACGAAATAGCGTGGACGGCGGTCACGGGCAACCCGCTCAATGGCTATAAGCTGTGCTCCGCGCACGGCATTGCCGGTGCGGTCGAGGCTGCCAAATCGGCGGACACGAGCGTCTTTGGCGTCAACACCAAGGGTGACTACGAGGTGACGGTCAGGTCGCTGCCCGGCGATATCGAGACGTATGCCGTCATGTTGCAAGACAAGTCCCAGTCCGAATATACCGTGGCGGTGTATCACACCACGGCATCATCTCTGGCGGAGGCAACCACCGACAACACCTCCATGGTCCCATATCAAACGACAAACAGGCAGTTCTCTACGGTGATCCACCTCACTAACGTCCAGAACCGCCTGTTTGTGCAGAAGGTCGACGACCTGGGCAAGCCCGTGAACGACGCGACGTTTGAGCTGTACAAGGCCGAGGATGTTACCGGCGATAGCCCCAGCACGTATGCCATTGAAGCCGGCGCCACGCCGTATGACACCGTGCAGGCAAACGGCATGACCTATCCGTATGACATTGAGGGTGCTGCATGCTTCCCGCTCGATTCGGCAAAGCATGCGCCCCTTATCAAGGGCACGTACTACCTGCGTGAGTCTGTAAGTCCAGATGGCCATGAGATCAAC
Organism: Collinsella sp.; assembly: GCA_048500675.1. Classification (GTDB taxonomy): domain Bacteria; phylum Actinomycetota; class Coriobacteriia; order Coriobacteriales; family Coriobacteriaceae; genus Collinsella. The sequence goes on along the minus strand of DBFSAO010000141.1, from coordinate 32,523 downwards.
AACACCATCACCAAGGTAATCGTGGACGATTCGGGTGTGTATGTGGATGCCGGCGAGGAAGGCGACGGCGTGCTCAGTATGAGCGGTCCGGGTTCGCTGATTGCTTCTCTGGCGCAGTTTGGCTCTCCCGATTCCATCGACAACACGCTTACGCACATTAAGGGCAAGCTGCAGAGTGCAACTGGCTCAGATGCCAGCGAAAACCTAACATGGGGCCAGACAAGTACCGCCAAGGGTGTGACGCCTTCTCTTGCGGACAACTTGATGCATATGCGCTATGACAAGACGATGCAAGGCGCCAAGACCATCCTGCGCTATGTCGAGGACGGTGGCGAGCGCAACGGTAAGCTGGCGACGATCTTTGCCGATACGGGCATCAACCGCATGGCTCTTTATCAAGACGATGATGCCACCAATGGCACCGATCTGGGCACGCTTCAGCTCAATCATCTCTTTACTACGGCAACGGCCGTGCAGTATACCGATCGTCGCGTGGCACGCCTGCAAGTGACTAAGACCGTGACGGCGGACAGTGGCCTTACCGCGCCCACCAAGGATGCGAACGGCAGCGATCTGACGTTTACGTTTAAGTTCACCCTGCCGGAGTCCCAGAAGGGCTACGAGGCGCACGTGTTCGATGCGAATGGCAAAGCTGTGGGCAAATCTTTCACGCTCAAGAACGGCGACACCCATTCCATCAAGGCCGGCGAGACCATCCGCGTATACGACCTTAAGCAGGGCGACAAGTATAGCGTGAGCGAGCTCACCACCAAGGGCGAGGAGTCCAGCGGCAACGTGCTGGCGAGCATCGTTAACACTGTTACCGGCTCTGCTGACGAGTCGGTGCTTCCGGCCGGCTTTAGCCTCGTGAAACGTAAGGTCGGTGGCGAGGAGCAGTCGGGAACTGGCAACACCATCGAGGGCAAGATTGTCGCGCTTGCGGGCGGACAGATTCCCGCTGAAAACACGCTTGAGTTCACCAACAACTACAGCGCCAACCGCGTAACACTTGAGGCCAAAAACGGTCTGAGCGCCAAGAAGGTGCTCGAAGGTCGCGATTGGGCCGATGGCGATTCCTTTACCGCGCAGCTTACAGCCGACGACGGCGTTCCTATGCCCGGCGGTGCCAAGAGCAAGGTGGCGACGGTCGAGCTCACCAACGACCAGCCGGCGACGTTTGGCGATATTACCTATACCAAGCCCGGCATGTACACCTATACCATCAAGGAGGTTATCCCCGGCTCCGATGCCGGTGCGGACGGCATAAGCTATTCTGCTGCCGTCTATACCGCGACAGTCGTGGTGGAGGATAACCATGCCGGTGCTCTGGCCGTTGCGAGCGTGAAGGTGGTGCAGGAGTGCGACGACGCGGGTGCCGACACCAAGACGGATGTTGCCGGTAAGGTTGCAACCTTCACCAACCACTACGATACACACGAAGCGAAGATCACCATCCATGCTCAAAAGATCCTGACCGACAACGCCGGGAGTTTCCCGCTTTCCCAGAACGCCTTTAGCTTTACGCTCGAGGGCGTTGGCGGCTATGCGGACGTCAACGCTGTGTTCAGTCCCAATACGGTCGATGCGAGCGTGACGGCTCCCATGCCCGAGGGTGCCGAGGACAATACCGTGACCGTGGGCAACAACGCTGACGGTACGGTGGCATGGCCGGCGATCTCCTATACCGCCAAGGCGGATGCGGGACGCGCCTACGTGTACAAGTTCGCTGAGAATCTCGGTAGCATTACGGGCATGACCTACGACGGGTCGGTCTATTATGCCTTGGTGCGCAACGCCAAGAAGGGTGCCGGCATCCAGACTTCGATCGAGTACTACAAGGTTGCAGAGGACGGCTCGGTAAAGCAGCTGGACAAGGATGCCACACCTTCCTTTACCAATATATATAGCGTGGAGCCCACGAGCGTGACCCTGCAGGGCCAAAAGACTGTGAGCGGTCGCGACTGGAACCAGGGCGAACGCTATACCTTTAACCTCACCGCTGCTGCGGACGATGCCAACGCAACTGGTTTGAGCAAAACCACTGCACAGGCGGTGAAGGATGGGGTTGTTGCCGTTAACGCCAACCAGGCAGTCGCCAGCACGCCCGAGTCGGGACGCGTGGCCTCGTTCTCCTTTGTTGGCACCGAAGCCGCCCCGACCGTGACGTTCAACCGCGCAGGCACCTTTAGCTTCAACATCACCGAGAAAGCTGCGCAGGATGGCCAGGCGGGCATGTCCATGGACAAGCACACCGCACGCGCGACCGTTGTGGTGACCGATCTGGACGAGTCGGGCAACAACCACACGGGCATGCTGCGCGTGTCGAGCGTGACCTACGCCAACACCGGTGCCTCCGATGCGGACAAGGTCGTAACCGACAAGGCTGCCTTTACCAACGCGTACCATGCATCGGGCACCTTTGGTGGCGTGACGGTCAGCAAGACCCTTGAGGGTCGCGCTTCTGCCGCGGGACAGTTTACCTTTGCCGTGACGGGCCTTTGGTACAACGGCGCTCAGACATCGGTCGACGGCGCCGAGGCTAGCCTGTCCAATAAGGCTGCGGGGACTGGCGTGTCCGGTGCCGTGGTGGGCGCAAGCGGGCAAGAGAAGCTCTTTGCCCGCAAGCTCACGGAACAGGACCTGGGGCGTACGTTTGCCTATCGCATCCACGAGAACCAGCCTGCGGCTGCCGGCTACACCTATGACACCGGCTACGCTGGTGACGCTATCGTGCTCGTCAAGGTTCTTGCACGCGAGAACGACCCCGCTAAGCTCTATACCGTGACGACCGTGCTCAAGGGCGCGGGTGTGACGGAGCTGCTGGGCGACGGCGCCGATGCGAGCGCGCTGACGGACGAAAAGATCGTCGAGCTCAAGCAAAAACCGAATACTTACGTGCAGCAGTACGACGCAAGCGAGGCCGGCGCCACGACGCCCACCGTCTCGTTTGTGAACCACTATGCGGCAAGCCTCGACTATAGCGCCGCTGGCGGTTTGCAGATCGAGAAGACGTTGACGTATCCCAAGGACGCGACCATTTTTGGCTCGCCCAAGAGCACGTTCCGTTATATCGTCAAGCCTGCCGATGAGACATCTGCCAGCAAGGTTGGCATTTCCACGAATGGCAAGGTCTTTGAGACTGCAAGTGTCGAGGCCGATGCTCCCAAGACCGTGAGTTTGGTACCTGCGGGCGGGCTGATCTTCACTCAGGATGATGCCGGCAAGACGTTCACCTATACGGTGAGCGAGATTGACGACAAAGCGACGGGCTATACGTACGACAATACGGTCCATACGGTTAGGGCTGTCGTGGCGGATAACGGCGACGGTACGCTTAGAGTCACGACAGCGGTAAGCAAGCAGGTCGATGGCAAGGATGAGCTTGAGGGCCAGTGGATCTACCCGTCGGGTGCGACGTCCACCGGTGTCGCGACGGTCAAATTCAAGAACACCTATACGGTCACCGAGGCGGCAACCTATACTCCGTCTGTGACGAAGGTGGTTGTCGGTGCCAATGCTCCGGACAAGTTCACCTTTGCCATGACCGCGGCTGACGATGCTACCAAGACTGCCATCAACGGCAAGCTCATCACCGGCTCTTCGATGAGCGTGGACAACGGCTATGCCGAGAAGAAGCAAACGAAGGAGGGCCTCAAGGACGGGGAGCACTATCAGGTTAACTTCTCGAAGCTCACCTTTAACAAGCCGGGCACGTATAAGTTTGCTATTAACGAGCTGGTCCCGAATGGCGGTCTCGGCGAGTGGACGTATGATGCGCACACCTATAACCTGACCATCACTGTAACCGATGAGGGCGGCAAGCTTGTGGCCCGCGCCGATGGTGCGACCGGCTCGGAAGGCTTCATCTTCACCAATAGTTACCAAACTTCAACGAGCTACGAGCTCCAGGGCGGTCTTGAGATCGTCAAGACGCTTAACGGGCACGACCTGCATGCCGGCATGTTTGGCTTTACGGTAACGGGCGAAGACACCGTCTCAACCGAAAAGCTTAAGGAGTTGTTGCGTGCGGACAAGGATAAGGGAGAGCTTGTCGTTACAAACGATGAGCCGCAGGCCGATGGCACGTCCCACACCGGTATTTTGGACGGCCTGACCTTCGCGACGGAAGATGCAGACAAGACGTTCACCTACAAGGTTGTCGAGAATGGCGGCGGCAAGGGCGGCTATACATACGACTCAACCTCTTGGAAGGTAGAGATTGCGGTTAAGAAGCGCGACGACGGTTCGCTCTATACCGTGACCACGGTCAAGCACTATGACGCCAACGACGTTGAAGAGCCCCGCGATACGAAGACCTTTAGCTCCGAGAACGGTGCTGCCAAGGCTCAGGTATTCTTTACCAACAGCTACGCTGCGACTGGAACATTCGACGGCCTCCATGCCCAAAAGGTAATGGACTCCGGCGACAAGATCGAGGCTGGCCAGTATACGTTTTACCTGTATGCCGAGAAGGCCGATGGCTCGCTCGAAAAGATGGATGAGGGTAAGACCAAGACGGGTGAGAACGGCAAAGCAAAGGTCGACTTTGGTAAGGTTTACTTTAAGCTTGGCGATGCCACCAGCGGAACTGATGAGCAGACGATTGACCTTGCCCGCGCCGTCAACGATGGCGTTGCCACCAAGCGGCACAATGCCGACCACACCACCACCTACAGCTTTAACCTGGTGGCAAAGGAGCGCTTGGCCAACCTGCCCGAGGGCGTCCGCCCCGTGGATACATCCGCGACGTGTCGCGTGCTGCTCGAGGTGACCGACAACAACGATGGCACGCTGACGCCCAGGGTGACCTATCGCGATGGTACCGAGAACGGCAAGATTGTCTTCCACAATACGCGCGATAAGGTCAAGACGACCGGCACGGTCGCGAAGCCTAATGTGGACATCGACGGGCAGCTGCTTTCTGTGGGCGACTCCTACGTCTATACCATCAACTGGGTCAATACCGAGGCCGATGCCAACGGTAATCTGGTTCCGTCCAACGTGACCGTGACCGACGAGCTTCCTGCCGGCGTTGTGTTCGAGGCCTTTGAGGGCAAGCATGCCGATAAGGGCGCTGCGAGCGGTCAGTCGCTTACTTGGAACCTGGGTGAGCAGCCTGCGAGCAGCCACGGTTCGGTGCGCGTGCGCGTCAAGATTACCGGGGACGCTGTGAAGGACGCCCAGGGCGCGGTCGGCACCGTTGAGAACAAAGCTACCGTAACGGTTGACAACAAGAGCTATACCGGCACCACGACCAATTACGTGCCCAAGAAGTCCGAGAGCGATGCTCAGGATTCGAAGGGGTCGGGCGTTAAGTTGGGCGATGAGCTCACCTACACCATCGGCTACAAGAACACCGAGGGCGCACCTGCCACGGTGACGATTACCGATACCGTTCCCGTGGGGACCAAGTTCGTGGAGTTCGCGGGCGATCACAAGGATGCCGGCTCCAAGGACAACGACGGCAACCTCACCTGGACGCTGGCGGACGTTCCCGCCGGCAAGGAGGGCACGGTTCAGTTTAAGGTTCGCGTGACCGAGGACGCGTTCAAGAGCGGCGGCGCTTCGGGCGACATCTCCAACCAGGCGTCGGTGGCGGTCGGCAACAACCCTGCCGTCAAGACCAACACCACCACCGATGAGGTCTCTGACGGGCGCCTGACGTTGAGCAAGACGGTCACGGCCGCCGAAGGCATCACCGCGCCCAACAAGGCATTTACCTTTAAGGTGCTGCTCTACCAGGCCGATGGCACAACGCCTCTGGCCGGCACTTTTGCGTACGCCGGTCGCCCCAGTGGCACCAATGGTACCTATGTAAGTGGGCAGATCAAGAGCGGTGACACCATCGCGCTTAAGGCCGGTGGCTCCGTCACGGTTACCTTGCCTGCGGGTGCGCACTACGAGGTGCAGGAGCTCGACTCCAAGGGTGAGCTCATGACGAGTGAGGACGGCTTTACGGTTGCCGATAAGGCGAATCCCCAGAAAGGTACCGTTGGGCAGGCGACGCAGGTGGGCTTCACCAACGTCTACAGCGTGGAGTCCACGAAGGTGGAAAACGCTTTTAAGGTGCAAAAGAAGATCTCCGGACGCAACTGGATGACATCGGATGCCTTTACCATGACGCTGACTGCCCAGGGCGAGGCACCTATGCCCAAGGGCGTCAAAGACGGCGTGTCGACGATTGAGCTGCACAAGGATGCCCAGGTCGGCAACTTCGGTACCATCGAGTACACCAAGCCCGGTACCTATACCTATGTGATTACCGAGCAGTCGGGTGACGAGGCGGCACTCACGTTTTCGAAGGCCACCTATCGTGCCACCGTTACGGTGACCGACGAGGGTGCCGGTAAGCTGTCTGCCAAGACCAAGATTGCACAGCTGACCGACGATGCGGGCGACGCTGCTGAGCGCACGGTCGAGGCGGCGGTCTTTACCAACACCGCCAAGACTGGCAGCCTCACCGTCAAGAAGACGGTCGTCGTCGGCGACAGCCAGCGCGAGTTCGGCTTTGCGGTCACGTTGACCGACGGGGACGGCGAGCCCGTCTCCGGCACCTTCGGCAAGGGCAAGAACGCCGTGACCTTCATGGACGGTAAGGCGACCTTCAAGCTTAAGGACGGTGAGGAGAAGGCCATCACCGGCCTGCCCGTGGGCGCGCGCTACACCGTGGCCGAGGACGCCGCCGAGGGCTATACGACCACGGTCAACGGGGCTGACGGCTCCAAGGCCGAAGGCGCCGTGACCGAGGACGGCTCGACCGTCGCGTTCACCAATACGTACGGAACGGCTGCCGAGGGCAGGGACGTCTCCACCGCGGGGCTCTTCACCAAGACGCTCAAGGGTCGCGACTGGGCGGAGGGCGACAGCTTCCAGTTCGCGCTTGCGGGCGAGGACGGCGCCCCCATGCCCGAGGGATCTGCCGACGGCTCCAAGACCGTCAGTGTGACGGCCGCCGCCGGCACCAGGGCGGGCGCTAAGGTCGCCTTCGACTTCGGCTCCATCCGCTACACGCTCGATGACATCAAGGATGCCGAGTTCGCCGAGGTCGGCGGCAAGCGCGTGCGCGCCAAGACCCTCACCTACACGGTGCGCGAGGTCAGGCCCGATGACGGCTCTGCCATCGCCGGCGTGGCCTACGACGGCCACGTCGCCACGATGACGGTGACCGTGACCGATGACGGCTCCGGCAACCTCGCGGTCACGACGCCCGCGATCGCGGAGGTGAGCGGCGGCGACTTCGTCAACACCTACACGACCGAGCTCGACTACTCGGCCCGCGCGGGCGTGCGCCTGTCCAAGACGCTCTGTGGTCGCGCCATGGAGGCGGGGCAGTTCGCCTTCACCGTGACCGCGGACGCCGAGACGGCCGCCAAGCTCGGCCTTAAGACCGACAAGGACGCCTACGCCGTGGCCGCGGCCGATGACGGCGCGGCCGACCTGGTCGACCTCATCGGCGGTGCCGCGGAGGGCGACGTGAAGTTCACCGATGCCGATGCGGGCAAGGTCTACCGCTTCACCGTCGCCGAGACCAAGCTCGGCGGCGAGGGCTACGCCAACGACACCGCGCCGCGCACGGTGACCATCGCGCCCGCCTACGATACCGCGACGGGCAAGCTCATAGTCACGACCACGGTTGCCAAGGACGGTGTCGAGGTTACCCGCAGCGAGGTCTCCACGGCAGATGACGCCATGGCGACGCCTGCGCCCGTGACGGTCGCGTTCGAGAACTCCTACGAGGCCACCGGAACGCTCGGCGGCGAGGGCAACGTGGCAATTAACGCCACCAAGACGCTGACGGGTCGCGCCGCGGCGGCGGGCGAGTTCTCGTTCTCCGTACGCGATGCCCAGGGTAACGCGGTCGCGACCGCGACCAACCAGGCCTCCGGCGACGGCGAGGCCGCGGGACTTGCGTTCTCGCCCATTGCCTACACCACCGACGCTCTCGAGCGGATGGTGGCGGACGGCATCGCCACCAGGGCCGCCGACGGCTCCTGGGTCATTCCCTATACCGTATCCGAGGACGGCACGGACCGGCTGTCCGCGGGCGTGACGGCGACCGCCTCGAGCTTCGATATCACGGTCAAGGTGACCGATAACGGCAAGGGCGGGCTGGATGTGGCCGTGGTCTACCCCGAGGGCTCCGACGGCACGCTGTCGTTTGTGAACGGCTACGGCACCAACGAGGCGACGGTCGACCTTGCGGGCACCAAGACGCTGGCGCTCGGCCAGGCCGGACTCGGCCTCACGCAGGCCGACATTGCGGGCAAGTACACCTTTAAGATCACGCCGTTGGACGGCGCGCCCGCGCCGGTCGACGCCTCCGGTAAGACGGTGACCGAGGCGACCAACGACGCCGCCGGCAACGTCGAGCTGGGCCACGTCACGTTCAGGCAGCCGAGCGACCTCGATGACGTCAAGATCGACGGCGGCGGCCTGCGCACCAAGACGTTCGCCTACCGGGTGAGCGAGTCCGGTTCGGTCGACGGCGTGGTCAACGACGCGACGGCGACGAGGACCTTCGCGGTCAAGGTGGTCGAGGACACCAACGCGGGCACGCTCGTCGCGGAGGTCCTGCCCGCAGAGGGTACGCCCGAGGGCAAGGGCGCGTTCGAGTTCACCAACACCTACGGCGTGAACCCGACGCCGAGCTCCGTCACCGACCAGATCAAGGTGAACAAGAAGCTCAAGGGCCGCGACCTGGCCGAGGGCGAGTTCGAGTTCCAGCTGGTCGAGATTGCCGCCGACGGCAGTGAGAGCGTCGCGGCGACGGGCAAGAACGCCGCCGACGGCACGGTCGCGCTCAGCCCCGTTACCTACACCGCGCCCGGTACGCACGGCTACGAGCTGCGCGAGATCGCCGGCACGGCGGGCGGCGTGACGTACGACAGGGCGGCGTACCGCGTGCGCACGACGGTTGCCGACGCCGGAAACGGCACGCTCACCGTCAGGCACGAGCTGGCGGATGCCGAGGGCAATGCCGTGGGCGACACCTCGGTGACCTTTACCAACGGCTACGAGGCCGCACCCGTCACCCTCAAGCTGGGCGCCGCCAAGGTGCTCAAGGGCGCCGAGCTCAAGGCGGGCCAGTTTAGCTTTGAGCTCAAGAGCCGGGACGGCAAGGTCATGTCGACCGCCAAGAATGCCGCGGACGGCAGCGTCACGTTCGATGCGCTGACCTTCAAGCAGGCCGGCACCTACACCTTCACGGTGAGCGAGGTCGACGACGGCCAGGCGCACGTGACCTACGACAAGGCGGTGCACAAGATCGTCGTCACGGTGAGCGACGAGGCGGCAGACGGCACCAAGACGGGCTATCTGTCGGCGAAGGTCTCCTACGAGGGCGACGCCAACATGCCGCCGGTCTTCACCAACAGCTATGCCGAGGAGCCCGGGACCCCCGGCACCCCCGAGAACCCCGGCACGCCGGGCGGCGGCTCGGGCGGCGGTTCAGATAACGGCTCCGGCAGCGGCGCTAGCGGTGACGGCTCCAAGGGCGGTATGCCCGACACCGGCGACCGCAGCCTGCCGGTCGAGGCGCTCGGCGCCATGGCCGGCATCGGCGCGCTGGCCGTCGCGGGCGGCGCGGTCCTGTACCGCAGGCGCCGCTAGCGATATGGACGAGTGGGGCGAATCCATCCGATGGGTTCGCCCCACTTGCCGTGGCGGGCGGGAGCAGGTAAGATATACCGAGCGCCTAGCGCGTTCGATGGGTTCGGATGACGACATGTTCCGAATCTGGTCAGGTCCGGAAGGAAGCAGCCATAAGGAGCCTCTGTCGGGCATCCGAATCCATCGAGTGCGCAGGCGTTTTTTGGTGCCGCGGCTACCCGCGAGTGCCGGCAGGGCGCTTGGTGTCTCGCTGGTCCTCGGCTTCGCCTGCGGGATCGCTCGACTACCAAGCGCCCTGCCGGCACTCGCGGGTAGCCGACCAAAACCGCCTGAAGGGTCACATTTATCTGAATAATTTAATCCCGTGCCTTTTGCTGCTCGCTGGCGTTGTCTGGAACGCGGTGGCTATGTGGTTCAGGAGGCGGCGGTGCTGTTGCTTGGATTTTGCAGTTAAAAAGGTCCGTTTCCCTGGGTTGGGGAAACGGACCTCTTTTTGTCTCTGGGCTTGTGGATTGGCAAAGACAATAGCCGCTGGCAGCTATTTTGAGTTCTTGATGCGGCGTGTGGCTGTGGCGGTTATTCCGAGGCCTGCGGCGGCGATTCCTGCGAGTGTGATTGCGCTCGGCGCTGTGTCGCCTGTGTTCGCGAGCTTGCCGGTGGTCGTATTTGCTTGCTTGGTGGAGCTCGATGGAGCGTATTTGCCGGTCGCGGGCGAGCTGGCGGGCTGTGCCGTTTCGGCCGGCTGCGCTGAGCTGGAGGGTTTTGTCGTCTCGGCGGGTTTCGTTATCTCGGGTGAGGTGGCCTTGTCTGCCGCGGCTTTTGCCTCTTCGTATGCTTTGCAGGCATCGTCATAGGCCGCTTGCGCCTTTTCCAAATCGTCGAGGAGCGCGTTTTGCTTGGTTATGTCCTCGTCGATGTGGGCTTTAGCTTCCTCCGCCTCACTTTCGAAACGCTGAACCTGTCTTTCCTGGCTTTCGAGCTGGCGTTGGTAGGAGTGAAGATCATCTTCACAAGATTTTTCTCGCCTTTCTGCCGACATGATCTCACTTCGCAACTGCTTAATAGTTTCGTTAGAAGCTCCGTCGCCGATTGCCTTATTTAATTCTGCCTGAAGGCCGCTTGTCCGGTTGTGGGCCTCATCGTATTTGGCTTGGGCTGCATCGACGTTCGCTTGCATGGCGGGAAGGGGTTTCCTCCATTTGGCGGCTTCCGCCACCACCATGTCGTAGAGTTCTTGAAATGCGGCAATGTCATCATCGATTGCCGCAAGTTTCTCGGGACTTGCGGCAACTTTTGCGGCCTCGAGGTTTTTGAGCGCTTCCTGCATGGCTGCATACGCTTTTTCTTTTGCGGTGGCCGCATCTTCCGCCTGCAAGGCAACTGCACCGGTGGGGGAACTGGTTTCCGCCGCGATCGCCGTTGCGGGGGCGATTCCTGCGACAAGTGCCGCGGAAAGGGCGATGCCCACGGTTGCGCGTCTTGCACTTCTTGCGAGAATGTCGTTCATCTCGGCACCTCATTTCAAGGGTCGGCGACTAACTTGGTAGCACTAATGTAAGTATATCAGGCGGTTTGCCCGCCATTGATCGGGCGTGCGCGTATACCCCTTGATTAACAGCCATTAAATCTATCCCTTAAGGAACGCGGCTTGCTGGTGTTGTCTGGGCATTGATGGCTGCGCGGTTCAAGAGACGGCGGCATTACCATCTGTTTTTCAAGTAAAGAGGCCCGTTTCCCTGGGTTGGGGAAACGGGTCTCTTTTGTCTCTGGGTTTGTGGATTGGCGAAGGTAGTATGCTCTGGCAGCTATTTTGAGTTCTTGATGCGGCGTGTGGCTGCGGTGGTTATTCCGAGTCCTACGGCGGCGATTCCTGCGAGTGCGATTGCGCTCGGCGCTGCGTCGCCCGTGTTCGCGAGCTTGCCGGCGGTCGTATCTGCTTGCTTGCCGCTGCTCGAGTTCGCCTGCTTGGTGGAGCTTGGCGGGGTATTTTTGCCGGTCGCGGACGAGCCGGTGGGCTGTGTCGCCTCGGCCGGTTGCGCCGAGTTGGAGGGAGGCGTCGTCTCGGTCGGTTGCGTTATCTCGGGCGAGGTGGCCTTGTCTGCTGCGGCCTTTGCCTCTTCGTATGCCTTGCAGGCGTCGTCATAGGCCGTTTGCGCTTTTTTCAAATTGTCGAGGAGCGCATCTCGCCAGGCTATGAACTGGTCGGTATGGGCTTTATACTTCTCTGCAGCACGTTCACAGTCATTAACTTGTCTTTCCTGCCTTTCGAGGCGGCCCTTGACCTCGCGGAGCTCCATTTCGCAAAAGTCAACTCGCGCTTTTGCCGTTACGATCTCTTGGCGCAACTGCTTTATTTGCTGTTTAACAGTTTCGACAAGCTCCTCGTCGCCGAGCGCTTCGAGTGCCTTAAGCACCTCAAGTTTCTTGTCTAATTCTGCTTGGAGCTCGCTTACCCGGTTGATGGCCCCGTCGTATTTGGCTTGGGCTGCATCGATGTCCGCTTGCATGGTGGGAAGGAGTTCCCTCTCTTCGACGGCTTGCGCCGCCATCTTGTCGCGGAGCTCTTGAAAACGGGCAATGTCATCATTGAATCTCGCAATTTTCTCGGGACTTGCGGCGTCTTTTGCGGCCTCGAGGTTTTTGAGCGCTTCCTGCATGGCTGCATACGCTTTTTCTTTTGCGGCGGCCGCGTCTTCTGTCTGCGGGGCGCCCGAATTGCCGTTGGCGGCGCTCGTCTGCGAAACGGCCGCACCGGTGGGGGAACTGGTTTCCGCCGCTATCGCCGTTGCGGGGGCGATTCCTGCGACAAGTGCCGCGGAAAGGGCGATGCCCACGGTTGCGCGTCTTGCACTTCTTGCGAGAATGTCGTTCATCTCGGCACCTCATTTCAAGGGTTGGCGACTAACTTGGTAGCACTAATGTAAGTATACCAAGCGGTCGACCCGACACTGGCTGGGTGTGCGCGTGCCTTTCCGCTTCTTTGGAAACCGAATCCCATTAGAAATGACGAGTTGTTTACGCTTCTTTTGGGGTGGCGGTACTATCATGGTTCGAATTGAATGTGGATGATGATAGGGAGCGCCTATACATGATTGAGCTGCTCAGGCGTTTTGGCGGTAAGTTTCGCCGCTATATGGTGATTGGTCCTGCGTGCAAGCTGATCGAAGTGATCTTTGACCTGCTTACGCCACTGGTGATTGCCCAGATGATCGATAAGGGCATCGGCGCACACGATGTCAACGCCGTCGTCCGTTACGGCGCGGTGCTCGCCGCCATGGCTGTGATCGGCATCTCGTTTACGCTCGTCTGCCAAAAGATGGCGGCGCTCACCTCGCAGGGCATGGGCACCGACATTCGCGGCGCGCTCTACCAGCACATCAACAAGCTGAGCTATGCCGAACTCGACCGTTTTGGCACGCCGTCGCTCATCACGCGCATTACCAACGACGTCAACCAGGTGCAGCTCGCTGTGGCGCTGGGCGTGCGCATGCTCATCCGCTGGCCCTTCCTAGCGGTGGGCTCTATGTGCGCGGCCCTTGCCATCGACCTTAAGCTCGGCATCATCTTTTTGATCTGCACGCCCGCTATCGGCCTGGTGTTCTGGTTTGTTATGGCGCGCTGCATTCCGTACTACAAGCAGCTGCAGGCAAAGCTCGACCGCATCGCGCTCATTTGCCGCGAGGGGCTTTCGGGCGCCCGCGTGGTTCGCGCCTTTGTGCGCGAGGACCATGAGCGCGAGCGCTTTGCCCAAGCGGCCGATGACCAGGCACATACCGCCATCGCGGTGGGCAAGCTTTCGTCAATCCTTAATCCCGTCACGTTTTTGGTGATGAACCTGGGCGTGTGCGCCATCCTGTGGGTGGGCGGCATCCAGGTCAACGTGGGCGAGCTTACGCAGGGCCAGGTCATGGCGTTCGTCAACTACATGACGCAGACCCTGACCTCCATCGTGTATGTCGCCAACCTGGTCGTGGTCTTTACCAAGGCGAGCGCCAGTGCGTCGCGCATCAACGAGGTGCTCAATTGCGTGCCGAGCATCACCGACGAGGACAACCAGTCGGTCACACTGCCCGAGCCGAGCGACCTGGCGGGTGGCGCTGTTCTGGTCCCCGCGCTGAGCTTTGACCATGCGAGTTTTTCGTTTGGCGCGGGCGCTGCCAACGCCGTCGACGATGTGACCCTGGAGCTGCCGCTGGGCAAAACGCTCGGCATTATCGGCGGCACGGGCAGCGGCAAGTCCACGCTCGTCTCGCTCATCCCGCGCCTGTACGATGCGGGCACCGGCAGCGTGAGCGTGATGGGTACCGACGTGCGCACTTGGCCGCTCGACCAGCTGCGCCACGTGGTCGCGACCGTTCCGCAGCGAGCGTCGCTGGTGAGCGGCACCATCCGCAGCAACCTGACCTGGCGTGACGAGTCGGCGACCGACGAGGAGCTCTGGGCAGCGCTCGATATGGCGCAGGCGAGCGAGTTCGTGCGCAACAAGTCGCAGGGGCTCGATGCCCCGGTCGAGGCGGGCGGCAAGAACTTTAGCGGTGGCCAGCGCCAGCGCCTGACCATCGCGCGTGCCCTGGTGGGCTCGCCACAGGTCCTGATCATGGACGATTCTGCCTCGGCGCTCGACTTTAAGACCGACGCGGCGCTTCGCCATGCCGTCCGCGAGCGTAGCGTGCGCGGTGCCGCCGAGGGCGGGCTGCCGCTCACGACCGTCATCGTGAGCCAGCGCGTCTCGACCGTGCGCGATGCCGACATGATCTGCGTACTCGACCACGGCTCGGTTGCGGGCCTGGGCACGCATGACGAGCTGTATGCAAGCTGCCAGCTCTACCGAGAGATCTGCCAGTCGCAGCTTCGCCGCGAGGAGCTCGAGGGCCAGCAGGGGAGTGCGGCGCCCGCGTCTGCCCCAACCGTCCCCGCATCCGTCTGCGCAAAGGAGGGCTGCTAGATGAATCCGTATACTTCTTCCGGTTCGGTCGCCACGATGACGGCCAACGTGTCCGGTAACGACAAGCTCAACGACCTGGGCGACGGCCCGCGCCAACCCGGTGATCCCGAGCGCTATCCCGTGGGCGCGGTGACGCGCCGCCTGCTGGGCTATGTTCGCCCGCACCGTATTTCGTTTACGGCGTCGTTTGTGAGCGCCGCCATCTCGGTGATTCTGCAGCTCTACACGCCCATCCTCATTGGTGAGGGCATCGACCTGATCGTCGCCACCGGGCAGGTGGACTTCGATGCGCTGCTGCCGCTCGTTACCAAACTCGCGATTGTCGTGATGGGTGCTGCGGCCTTTCAGTGGCTGCAGGGCTACTGCGTCAACCGCCTGTCCTACGAAACGGTGCGCGACATGCGCGTGGAGGCGAGCGACAAGCTCAGCCGCATGCCGCTCAGCTTTGTCGACAGCCATGCCCACGGCGACCTTATGAGCCGCGTGGTCAACGACGTCGATCAGGTGGGCGACGGTCTGCTGCAGGGCTTTACCCAGCTCTTTACCGGCGTCATCACCATCGTGGGCACGCTTGCGTTTATGCTCTCCATTAACCTGACCATGACACTCGTGGTGGTGCTCGTCACGCCGCTTTCCATCTTTGCAGCTGGCGCCATCGCCAAGCTCTCCAACAAAAGCTTTACGGCTCAGCAGCGTATTCAAGGGCAGCTCGGCGGTCATATCGAGGAGTATGTGGGCGAGCAAAAGCTGGTGGATGCGTTTGCCTATGGCCCCAACGCGCAGCTGCGCTTTGATGCCCTCAACGCCGAGCTCTATACGGCAGGTGAGCGCGCGCAGTTTATGGGTTCGCTCTCCAACCCCGGCACGCGTTTTATCAACAACATCATCTACGCCGTGGTCGCCGTGATCGGCTGCGTGGGCGTGATCACGGGTGTGCCGGCGGCGCTTACGGTGGGCGGCGTGCAGATCTTCCTGTCCTACGCCAACCAGTACACCAAGCCGTTCAACGAGGTCACCAACGTTATTACGCAGATTCAGACCGCGTACGCCTCGGCGCGCCGCATGTTTGCGCTGCTCGATGCGCGCGAGCAGGAGCCCGACGCTGTGGATGCCATTGAGCTCGCCGCCCCGAAGGGCGAGGTTGCCTTTGAGCATGTGGACTTTAGCTACGTGCCCGACCGCAAACTGCTGCAGGATATCTGCATCGATGCCAAGCCCGGCACGCGCTTTGCCCTCGTCGGCCCCACGGGCTGTGGCAAGACAACGCTCATCAATTTGCTGCTGCGTTTTTACGATATCGATGCCGGTCGCATCGCGGTCGATGGCCGTTCCTCGCGTGACTACACGCGCGCAAGCCTGCGCCGTGCCTTTGGCATGGTACTGCAGGACACTTGGCTGTTTGAGGGCACGGTGGCGGAAAACATCGCTTACGGTTGTCCCGATGCCACACGCGAACAGGTTATCGAGGCGGCCAAACGCGCGCATGCGCACAAGTTTATCGTGCAGCTGCCAGGCGGCTACGACACGGTGATTGGCGAGGACGGCGGCACGTTTAGCCAGGGTCAAAAACAGCTGCTGTGCATCGCGCGCGTCATGCTTACCGACCCGGCGATCTTGCTGCTGGACGAGGCAACGTCGAGCATCGATACCCGCACCGAGCTGCAGGTGCAGGCAGCATTCGACGAGCTCATGGCTGGCCGCACAAGCTTTGTGGTGGCGCACCGCCTGAGCACCATCCGCAACGCCGACTGCATTCTGGTGATGCGCGACGGCGAGATTATCGAGCGCGGCACGCACGACGAGCTGCTAGCGGCAGGTGGCTTCTACGCCGAACTCTACCGCAGCCAGTTCGCCCAGTGAGCAAGCCCGTGGGGCAAATTAATCAATCGACAGACGGTGGTTTACATCTGTCACGTTAGTACTAAGATATTCATCTAATTAATTGCATTAGTGGCTTTAGTTTTGGGGGAAACGAGGCAACGTGACTATGACGTGCTCTTTGGTGGTTAACAGCAAGAGCGGTAATACCAGGATGGTTTCGGGTGCGATCAAGCGCACTTTGCAGGCTGCGGGCGTTGAGTTTGTCCATGCCGCGGCGTTGAGTGACGATGCAGATGCAGATCAGGTTGCGCTCGAGGCGCAGGGCGCCTGCGCGGCCGACACGGTGCTCGTCGGTTTTTGGTGCGACAAGGGCGCGTGCACGCCTTCGGTCGCGGCGTTGCTCTCCGCCTTGCACGGTAAGCGCGTCTTCCTGTTTGGTACCTGCGGTTTTGGCGCCGACCAGAGCTATTATCAGCAGATTATCGACCGCGTAACTTCCAATTTGGCCGATGATGCCGAGCTTGCGGGCTGGGCGATGTGCCAGGGTAAGATGGGCCCTGCGGTCAAGCAGCGCTACGAGGCCATGCTCGAGCAAGATCCCGACAACGCGCGCGCTAAGTTGCTGCTCGACAACTGGGTTGCCGCAAAGGATCACCCCACCAAGGAAGATCTGGACAACATGGCGGCGGCGGCCAAGAAGGCCGTGCTGGGGGAGTAGCTCCCATCGCTGACGGCGGTCGGTCCATCTTTCTAAATGAAACGTCCTCCCGGGCGTCGGGGCACGAAGTTCCCTGCTCTACAGTCCTGCGCAAGACGAAGGCCACATTAAGTGGCCTTCTTTGCGTGCGGAACTCGCGATGAACTTCGTGCCCCGCCGTCCGGGAGGACGCCTCTTTATTGATGGGAGGCCTGATAGGTCGATGGTTCCGTGCCCGGATGCGTCCAAAGTGGGACGGGCTTTCCGGATGGGCAGGCTTTCGAAAAATGCGTCCCGGAATTTGCCTTTGGAATGGGACGTAGTTTCCCGTTGAGGTGCTTTGCGGAAAGTGCATCCCACTCTGGGCGTTCGAAGTGGGACACACTTTCCCAAAGGCGTTCCAACGGGAAATTGCGTCCCATTATTCGGTCAAGAAACGGGATGCATTTTCCCAATGAGAGCAAAACCGGAAAATGCATCCCGGAATTTGCGCTCAAAGTGGGATGCGGTTTCCGGTTGAGGGTCTAAGGGGAAAGTGCGTCCAAGAATCGACGCTTGAAATGGGATGCAGTTTCCCGATGAGGCACTCGACGGAAAATACATCCCAGAAATGGCCTTTGAGCTGGGATAAGATTTCCGCGGCATCTCGGATTCTCAAAAATGAGACACGCCGTTGGCGAAAATGAGACACGTGATATCGGGCATCGGACGTATCATTTGCAAAAATGAGTCCACTCCACTCGAGTAAAGCGAGGTCCCTCATGTACGTTCCACACCCCCGTATCCGTAGGCTGTCGAAAATCCCGCTTGTTGGGACGGCGGCGCTTGCTGCGTTGATCGCCACGAGCGTCGCCTGCTTCACGGCCACGCCCCAGGTTGCCCAGGCGGCAGACGCGCCCGCAATCACCGATATGACCGAGCAGGATTATCAAGCCCTGGGTCTGGGCACGAGCGAGGACATTCCGGCCGATACCGTTGGCCCCTATTCCACTGATACCCCCACGACGTTTGCCACGCGCAGCGAGGTCTATATGGCAGCTAACGGTAGCCATGGCAATCGCTACACTCTGCGCGACAAGCTCGAGAACGTCGAGCGCGGTGACATTGGCGGCAGCAGCAAACTCACCGATGGCTATGGAAGTGTGTGGGGCGCCGCAAAGTTCTGGCAAAACGTCAACAACTTCGATACGAACAGCGATCTCTACAAGCATAGCGACTACGGTGGCGGCACCTGGTCGTACCTAAGCAACAATGAGTCCTCAACAGTACTCGCCAACGACAACAACGGTTTCTCGGGCATTCACGCCACGAGTGTTGAGTTCTGCAGCGACGCCAGCACGGGCAAAAAGAGCCGCGTTGCCGAGCTCCGTGCCTACGGCGACAGTTCCTCCACGACGATTGACGGCAAGTCATACGCCGGAAAGGTTGAGCTGGTCCTCTACTCGTTTAGCAACGGGCGTACGCGCACTCTCGACACACACCTGCCGGTGACGGTCAACACTAATATGATGTACGAAGGCCGTTTTAAGTACCTGGATGCCGGTTACCTGCAAGAGCACGACGCCGTCTTTGATGTCGAGGCGGGCGATGTCGATGGCGACGGCGTCGACGAGCTTTTTGTCTACGCGGGCTGCTATGTCGACGAGAACGGCGTGCGCAAGGCTGTAGTCGACATGTATGACTTGGAGGGCGGCAACTGGAAGCAAAGCGTCGTCAAGATCGATGCCGGTAACGCCGCGGACTACACCACGCACAACAAGGGCGGGAACGACTCCTGGACGCAGCTTCAGTCAGCTCCTGTCGTTTCGCTAGCGGCCGGCGACCTCGATCGCGATTTTTGCGATGACCTCGCCATCGTGGTCTCGGCACCCTACGGCAAGAAGAATATTGATAAGTCGACGCATTGCGAGCTGTTTTCGTGGGATGCATCCAAGGGTGCGCTCGTCCATGTCGATGCTCTGGGCGACGCGGGCGCAATCTCCCTCTCCGCGAACGGCAAGACCATGGTCGCTGCGAATGCGACGTTCGGCACGTTTGCCGCCTACGATGAAGAAGGAAAGAAGACGGGTGAAACCGTCACGGGCCTTATTCTTGCGGGCTATGACTGGCAACGCAGCGCTTTTGATTACGGCGCTTCTGACGGCAGCAAGGGGCTGTACGGCGCGCTGTACCGCTACGCGTATTTTGACTCGGAGTCTGGCGAGTTCAAGCTTTCCGATTGCAAGGAATACAGAGACGGGCTCCTCGCCTCCTATGGGCTGATGCATGCGCCCAACAGCGCATGGAAGGATAGCGCTCAGGATAAGCGCTATCCGTGCACCTTGGCGCCTATTGCCCTTGCCACTGCCAACCTTGACGGCCTGTCCGAGCAGCTGGCGGTCGACGAGGTGCTCGTGGGCGGCGATGTGTTCCGCGACTTTGCCTGCAACACGGCACAGAGCGGGGCTCAGGGCTTGGGGTCCATGGTCGGAACCATGAGCATGAGCGGTCAGCAATACAACAGCAGCAACAAGCATGACCACAAGGGTATAGAGCAGGTGTGGATCAGCGACGTCAAGGCGGGCAGCGTCTCGGGTTCGGACCGCTATAACGAGAGCTTTATCGCCGTGGTGGGCAAGCACCGCGACGAGGACCTGCGCAAGAACGATGACTACTATTGGATGACCGCCTCGCATTTTTCGCTCGACGAGAACGGAAAGGTGCGCCGCGGCGAGGAGCAGGTGATTAGCGAGAGCAACCGTCGCGGCACTACCTACGGCACATTTATCTCGCTCGCGCTGCCCGATGTCGACAACGACAGCGTCAAGATCACGTACAAGGACCGCTACAAGGTCTATACCAACCCGCGCGTGCTTGCCGTGCTGCAGGATGCGCCCTATGTTGAGGATCTGGAGCAGGCATACGGCTATCTGGTGTTGGGCGGCACGTCATACGGAGAGGAAAAGGGCACGGGGACATCCCAGGGCTATACCATTGGCGCCGAGTTGGGCGTTGCCGTCGAGGTGCAGACCGGTCCGCCCCTGGTCGCGATGAATGCTTCAGTCGATTTTGCCGCCGAGGGATGCTATGACTACCGGAGCGAGCGCACGGTCAGCGCAAGCGTAAGCTATGAGTCGCATGCCGGCGAGGGTGACAAGGCCGTGCTCTACACGATTCCGATGGTCTATTACGAGTATGAGATCGAAAATGAGGAAACTGGTGGCAAGGGCGTGATGGCGGCGCCCGTGTCGCTCGGCGCGCATACCTCGGTCGTTAATGTCGAGGCCTATGACCGCATTGCCAAACAGCACAATATGACGCCGCTCAGCTACTTTTTGACCAACCGGTCGGGAGAACCCGGAACCTATCAAACGACGCTCAACGGCGAGACTCCCGTTGGGGATTCCTTTGGCCTGGGCAAGCCTGGCGTAACGCGCGCCTACACGCACGATGGGTTTAACGGCGCCGCCGCGCAGTCGGGGGCGAGCATTGAGCAGACCATCGAAGTCGAGGAGGGCAAGGAGCAGGAGCTCGAGCTCGGCTTGACGCTGAACGGCAGCGTTGTCATGGGCGCGAAGCTCGCAAAGCACGAGTTGTTTGGCGGCCTGTGCTTTGGTGCCAACGCCGGCTTTACTACGGGTAACTCCTCGAGTGAATCGACCGAATACGGCGGCACCGTCGACAACCTGCCCGAGGCCGCGCAGGGCAAGTACGGTTTTGTGTGGCGTCTGGGCGTCAACGCGGTGGATGTCGACAAGTTCGAGGCAGACTCGGGCGACAAGCTCGGCACCAAGGACACCGACCAGTTCTGGATCGTGGGCTATGACGTTAAGGACGTCGAGATGCCCGACGCGCCGGCCGTGACGGGCTTTACGGCAAACGCCGTCGATTCGACCAGCGTTACGTTTAGCTGGGACGATGTACTTGCAAACAAGAGTGGCTTTAGCTACGGCGTTGGCATGCTGCAGAGCAATGCGGCGGATGCGGTCGTCAATAGCTGGAAGATTGCCGACAACACGCAGACCTCGCTCAAGTGGGATGGGCTGCAGCCCAATACGGAGTATCGATTCGCCATCGCCGCCGTTAAGAATGGATCCACGACCGAAACAGGTATTCGCTCGGCAATCATCACGGTCAAGACCATGCCCGATGGCATGACGATGACCGTGAGCGGACCTGCGGCGGATGCTGCGGAGGGGTCGGATCTTGGATACGACTCTTCGGTTGAGCGCACGGCGGGAAGCCACCTGACGCTCTCGGCGATTGGCCATGTGAAGCAACTCGGTGCCGACGATAGCGAAACAGGGCTGGCACCGACCTATATGTGGTACCGCAAGGGCCGCGGCGAGACAGAGTTTAAGCTCGTGGGTGCCGATGGCAACCTCGCGGCTGGAACGGCCTCAAAGCTCGAGATTGACCTGACCGCAGACGATGACGGTGCGCAGTATTACTGCCACGTGGGATACAACGACGTGGGCCTCGACACCGGCACGACGCTCGTGAATATCGAGGCCGAGGAGACGGCGCCCACAACGGTGAACGCCACCCCGATCCGCACGCGCCTGTTCAAGCGGGCAAGCGCGGGTGCCAAGAAGTTCCTGGATCACACGTTGGTGAACACCGCCGGCTCCACTGATTCCGAAGGCTCAAAGGACCCCGAGACTCCTGAGACCCCGACGAACCCGGACAAGCCCAAGTCCGACAATGGAGCTAAGACCGACACCAAGGTCAAGACTACGACCACAGCGAAGAACCTCGCAAACACCGGCGACCAAACATTCGCCCTGGTCGCCACCGCTGCAGCAGCAGGCATCATCCTAGTGGCAATAGCCCTCGTCATGTTGGCTAAACGCCGCAAGAACCACTAGCCATCAGCAGGGGGCAACGGCAAACCAAAAACCCGGGTAGCCAACCACCAGGCTACCCGGGTTTTCTATCGAGCAAAGACTCGGCAACCGGAAACTACATCCCAGAATCAGCCCCCAAAGTGGGACGCACTTTCCCAACAGACCCTCAACCGGAAACTACATCCCATTCCAACGTCAGATTCCGGGACGCGCTTTCCGCAAACAAAGAAGGCCACACAACGTGGCCTTCAACTCATCTATATCTATATATGTTGCAGATACTCCCAAGACAAGCCACGTCCCAACAACAAGGCGTCTGCCCGGCGGCGCGGAATGTAAGGTTCATCGCGAGTTCCGCACGAGCCGGAGAGCACTTAATGTGCTCTCCGTGCGAGCAGGACTGCCCGAGCAGGGAACCTAACATTCCGCGCCGCCGGGCAGACGAACCAGGTCGAAGGACTCGCTACTTGATCTTGGTCGTGCCCGGCGCCAGGTTGGGATCGGTCTCGTTGGCCTCGGTCTGGAAGTGCTCCGTATAGACGTTCTTGCCGTCGCGGAACATCTCGTAGTACTGCATCTTGGCGTAATCCTCGCGTGCCTTGGTGGCGGCAGCGGCGGCGTCGTCGTCACCGGTGACGTTGGAGGAGAGCGCCCAGCGCAGGCTGGCGTCCTCGTAGCCGACCGAGTTGATGGCGGGCAGCGACTCGCGCAGCGTCATGTGCGCTTTCTGGTAGTCGGTCAGCGGTGCGCCGATCAGTTGCATCAGCT
The DNA here is from genome assembly GCA_048500675.1 of Collinsella sp. Taxonomy (GTDB): domain Bacteria; phylum Actinomycetota; class Coriobacteriia; order Coriobacteriales; family Coriobacteriaceae; genus Collinsella. The sequence continues at coordinate 9,857 of DBFSAO010000141.1, read as the reverse complement.
GGGTGGACAAGTAGTTGGTGGACAGGTCGTCGGTCTCACTCGTCTGGTCGCAGCCGGCAACGTCGTAGTTGGCCCAGATGATGTAGTCGGTCTGCCACAAGCGCTCCTGGTGGGTGGCGTCGTCCTCGCCGGTAAACCACTTATCGTTGAACTTGGACGGGAAGAACGGCTGGTGGTCGCCCCAGAACACCACGACAACCTTGCGGTCGAGCTTGCTCAGAGCATTGAGGAAGTAGCGCAGTGCCTGGTCGGACTGCTCGATGCACGAGACATACTCGTCGACATCGGACAGCGTGCCGTCCTCGACGGTCTTGGCGTCCAGGTCGGTCGTGTCGATATTCAGATGCATCTGCTTGTCGACCGGCAGCAGGCCCGTGTCGTAGCCCGAGTGGTTCTGCATGGTCACGTCGAAGATAAACTGAGGATCGGCGTTCTGGTCGAGCAGCTCAAGAATCTTGTCGTAGGTAGCCTGGTCGGTCACCATCCCGCGCAGGGTATCGGCGCCCTGGAAGTCGTTGATGGACAGGAACTGGTCAAAGCCAAAGTCCTTGTAGACGTTCTCGCGGTTCCAGTTGGTTGCGTGGTTGGGGTGCATGGCGGTGGTGGAATAGCCGAGCGACTTGAACTGCTCTGCCAGATTCCCGGTCGTTTCCATGTTGTAGATGGTGTAGGGGTACACGCCCGAGCCCAGGTTGGCCATGGAGTTGCCGGTCATAAACTCAAACTCGGTATTGGCGGTGCCGCCGCCGTAGGCGCTCACGTAGAGCTTGCCGCGGCTGAGGCAGTTGGACAGGTTCTTAAAGTACTGCGGGCCTTCGTAGCCGGCGCGCATGTTCTGGTAGATGGAAAGGTCTGAGAAGGTCTCGTTCATGATGGCGATGACCGTGGGCTTCTCGCTGTCGAACTGCTCCTTTGCGGCGGCGCGCTCGTCGCTTTTGGCCGCGTCGGACTTGTCGTAGGCCTTGGCGTACTTTTTGAGCGTGGCCTTGGCATCGTCGACGGAGTAGTCGGCGGGTTTGGGCGGCTTGATGGACTGCGCTGCGCTAATGAAAGCGGGCAGGTAGCCCTCGCGCCAGTAGCTCTCGAGCGGGCGCCAGGTGTAGACGGTGATGCCGAGGGTGTTGTAGTAGTCGATGAGCGTGACGTGTGCGGTCACACCGCCCAGGCACAGTACGGCGACGAGCAGGTTGGTGAGCAGCATGCGCTTGGCGTTGGCGGCGCCCTTCTGGCGATGCGGTGCGACTAGGCCGGCGTACTCGCACAGCAGCATGGCGATGGCGGTAAAGCCCATGGACAGCACGCAGAACAGCGAGATGGAGAAGGTGTAGCCGGTGCCGGCGACCGCGGCGGCAGTGGAGATGGCCGAAAGGTCACCCGGCTGGATGGGCATGGATTTAAACGTGATGACGAAGAACTCGGCAATGCCCAGGACAAAGAGGGCAAAGGCCAGGACCGCGGGAGCTGCGCCGTGGTGCTGGAACAGGAAGAACAGGCCGACCATGAGCGTGGTGATGATGGCCCACTCGAGCAGGATGCATAGGGGGTAGACCCAGGTAAAGTCGTGGTTGGACGAAACCTCCATGCCCAGCAGCGCAAAAACGCCGGCGAGCAGCAGGCACAGGACGGCGGCGACGAGCGGTTTGCCCACAAAGGCGCCGCGCAGGCGGGCGAGCTTGCCGGTGGGGGCGGGGGCGTCGGGCTTGGCGAACGCAAAGACGCGCGGGGCGATGCGGTCGCGGGCGATGCTGGCCCAAGCGCAGCCGGTGAGGATGGCATTGGTCAGGATGAGCATCACAAAGGCGAGCGGCTCGTTTTGCGCGACGAGACCAATAGCGCCCCAGACGGTCAAAAAGAGCTGGAACAGGCCAAAGGCGACGCTCCAGGCGAAGGCGCCCTTGGTGACGGTGCCCGACTGAGCGCGAATGGCCTTGGCCTCGCGCAAGACAAGGTAGACGGTCGCCGCAAGACCGACGAGCGAGATGGCGGCAGCGAACATGCTGAGACTCCTCACAAACTTAAAACCTACGAAAGCGGGGGTTTACCCGATTGTTACCTAAATATGCGCTGCATTTGCGGGCTGCGCACAACAACCAGCCATATTAACGCGCATGTGCGGCGGTGTGGCGCAATGTAGTGGCGGCCTGCGCGATAATGGACGGGAATTACACGGAAACGTAAAGGCTTCTTAAAGAATTGGCGAGGATAGAGCTATGGGCGAGCAGGTTTGTATGACGGGTGCCGGGTACTGCGGCGGAGCTGCGGGCGTGGATGCGAACGGTTATCCGGTCGAGACTACGGGTAGCGCTGTGCTGGACATCTTGGAGCACCGCTCGTCCACGCGTGCCTTTGCGCGCGATGACGATGACCGTCCCGTGGCGGTGACCGACGAGCAGCGGGCAGCGATTCTGCACGCGGCGAGCCGTGCGCCGTCGGCAGGCGCCATGATGATGTATTCCATCGTGAGCATTCGCGAGCAGGCTACGCTGGACCGTCTGGCCGACCTGTGCGACCACCAACCCATGATTGCCAAGGCGCCCTGGGCACTCATATTTGTGGTCGATTATGCAAAGTGGATCGATCTGTTTGAGCACGTGGGCTGCTTTGAGCCCGAGTTTGTCGAGCGCACGGGCAAGGTGCCCCGCCGCGCGCCGGGTTTGGGCGACTTTGCCATCGCGGCCCAGGACGCCGTGATCGCCGCGCAAAACGCTGTGGTTGCCGCCGAGGCCCTAGGCCTGGGGAGCTGCTACATTGGCGACATCGTCGAGAATGCCGAGGAAGTCGCCGAGCTGCTCGATCTGCCTACCTATACCATGCCGCTGTCGATGCTCATCATCGGCACGCCCCGCAAGGAGCGCCCGGCGATCGCGCACCCCGTGGTGAACCTGGTGCACGAGGAGCGCTACTGCCGTGCGGATGCCGCGACCATGGATGCGCAGGTGGCCGAGATGGACACGATGTTCCGTCCGCACGCCCGCGAGGTGGGGGAGCGCGTCGTGGACATCTATACCCGCAAGCACACCAGTCCCTTTATGGCCGAGATGAGCCGCTCCATGGAGTGGTGGTTCAAAAACTGGCTTGGAAAATGACGAATGTGACAAGGGGATAGTCCCTTTGTCACATCACATATCGCCGCGGTAGCCTAAAGACTGTATAAATCTTTATCTAGCTGGGAAAACAGTGCCATTCAAACATGGGCCGATTACCTATAATTCCTTCGAACATTAAAGTTGGGAGGAAACCGGCTTATGGAACAAAAGGCCAAGGAGGCAGCCTCGCACGCTGCGATTCCTGTGAGCATCTCGGCGATGCTCGTCACGCTGGGCGTGGTGTACGGCGATATCGGCACCAGCCCTATGTATGTAACCAAGGCGCTCGTTGCCGGCAACGGCGGCATCGGAAGCGTGACGGAGGAGTTCGTGCTCGGCGCGCTCTCCCTTGTCGTGTGGACGGTCACGCTGCTGACGACCGTCAAGTACGTGCTGATCTCGCTGCGCGCCGACAACCACGGCGAGGGCGGTATCTTTGCCCTGTACAGCCTGGTCAAGCGTTGCGGCAAGTGGCTCATCATCCCCGCCATGCTGGGCGGCGCCGCATTGCTCGCTGACGGCATCCTGACGCCCGCCGTTACCGTAACCACGGCCATCGAGGGTCTGCGCACCATCCCGGCGGTCCATGCCGTGTTGGGTGACGATCAGGGCCGCGTCGTGGCCATCACGCTTGCCATCATCATTGCGCTCTTCTTGGTACAACGTATCGGTACGGCCAAGATCGGTCACGCCTTTGGCCCCATCATGACGCTGTGGTTCCTGTTCTTGGGCGGCACGGGTCTGTTCTTTGTCTTCCAGCACCCCGCCGTGCTGCTGTGCCTCAACCCGGTGCGCGGCATCGCCTTTTTGCTAAGCCCCAACAACCACGCGGGCATCATGATTCTGGGCAGCTGCTTCCTTGCCACCACCGGTGCCGAGGCGCTCTATTCCGACATGGGTCACGTGGGCCGCGGCAACATCTACGCAACCTGGCCGTTCGTTAAGTGCTGTCTGCTGCTTTCCTATATGGGCCAGGGCGCTTGGCTTATCAACAACGCCGCCAACCCCGAGCTCATGGGTATCGCCGACCTCAACCCCTTCTACCAGATGCTCACCCCGGGCCTGCGTCCCTTTGCCGTCGGCCTTTCCACCGTCGCGGCCATCATTGCCTCGCAGGCGCTCATCACCGGCGCATTCTCGCTGGTGTCCGAGGCCAGCCGCCTGGACCTTATGCCGCACATGCAGGTCTTCTACCCTGCCGAGACCAAGGGCCAGCTCTACATCCCCATGGTCAACAACGTCATGCTTGTCGGCTGCGTCATCGTGGTGCTGCTGTTCCAGAACTCGGCGCATATGGAAGCCGCCTACGGCCTTGCCATTACGCTGACTATGATGTGCACCACGCTGCTGCTCTTCTTCTACCTGCACGAGGAGCGCAAGCTCAAGGTTGCTCCGTGGATCTTCGCGGCCTTCTTCCTTTTGCTCGAAGGCTTCTTCTTCGTGAGCTCGCTCACCAAGTTCTTCCACGGCGGCTACTTCACCATCCTTATGGCCATGCTCATCATGGGCGTTATGGTGTGCTGGTACAACGGTACGGCGGTCGAGCGGCGTCAGTTTACGCTGCTGCCGCTGCGCAGCTATCTGCCGCAGCTCAAGCGCCTGCGCGACGACGATCGCTACGAGCCCATGAGCGACAACATCGTGTACCTGACCAAGGACACCAATACCGACTACATCGACCGCGATATCGTCTATTCGATTCTGGACAAGCATCCCAAGCGCGCCCGCGCCTGGTGGTTCGTGAACGTCGAGACCATGGACGAACCGCATACCTTTGCCTATTCGGTCGAGACGTTTGGCACCGACTACGTGTTCCGCGTGCATCTGTACCTGGGCTACAAGGTTAACCAGCGCGTGAACGCCTACCTGCGCCAGGTTGTTCAGGACCTGGCTGCCACTGGCGAGCTGCCGCCGCAGACGCATGACTACTCGGTCTACAAGGATCCGGGCAACATCGGCACGTTCAAGTTCGTCATGATCCGCAAGCTCCTGGCGCCCGAGAGTGACGTGGAGCCGAGCGAGCGCACGGCCATCACGCTTAAGTACATCATCCGCCGCGCCGCCGGTACGCCGGCGCGCTGGTATGGCCTGGAGAACTCCAACGTGAGCTTTGAGTATGTGCCGCTGTTCACCAAGTTCAAGGCTGTGAACAAGATGCAGCGCCTGGCCCCCAACGAGCGCCCGTAGGCGCCGACAGGCTGCACGGAGTTGGTTTTCGATGGACAAGATTGAGACCGAGGAGGCAAACATGGACGCAAAGATGCTTGATAGCCGCGAGGCGGTTGCCGAGATGGTGCGTGAGGCACGTGCCGACGCCGCCGAAGATCGGTTCTTTACGAATCGTGCCAACATGGACATGGCCGATCGCGTGATTTCGATCGTGGCACTGGTATTTGGAGCGGTGTGCGTGTGCGCACTGCTCGCGCACGTGCTGTTTGTCTAGCGGCTGCCGGTCGTAGAAGGCTTTACACTTAGAACCACCACGAGGGAAAACCACCACAAAGGTGCCTGTCCCTTTGTGGTGGTTTTTGTTTTTGAGAGAGGGGCGGGGCGCTGATGGACGTCCGTGCGGACGGCGATATTGCCGATAACTTTTGGTGGCGGCGCACAACGCTGACGCGCCGCAGCCCTCTGTATGACGCCTGCGTATCGGTGGGGCTGCTGGTCGCGGCGACGATTGTGGGCGCGCTACTCGACCATCCGGGTCTCGCGCCGAGCATCATGATCGTCTATGTGCTTGCCGTGCAGCTGTGTGCCTTTTTCACCTGGAGCCGCCTGTATTGCTTGCTGAGCTCGGCTGCCGCCGCGGCGCTCTACAACTTCTTGTTTGTCGATCCGCGCTACTCGCTGTCGTTTATCGACCGCGTCTATCCCGGCATGTTCTTCATCATGTTTGTGGTCTCGCTTGTGTCGAGCTCGATTGCGTTGGCCCTGCGCCGCGCCTTGGCACAGGCTGCCGCCAGCGACCGCCGTACGCATATGGTGCTCGAGACCAACCGCATGTTGCAGCGGTGTGCCGATCAGCAGCAGATTGTCCATGCCATGGCAACGCAGCTGGCGCGTCTTTCGGGCTGTCCGGTCGTGTGGTACAGCGCCGACGCCGAGGGCGATGACTTGCTGCCGCGTGCGACGTACACGGCTGTGGGCGATGCGGCACCGGTGCACGAACTGGCGCCGCAGATGCCGCCGCGACTCTCGGCGTCCGCCTATGTGGGTACGCCGCTCGATGCCACCTATGGCGGTTCGGCGTTTTATGGTATCTACCTGACGGTTCGCACGGGCGACGGCTTCGTGCGCTCGGGCGACCCCGCCTCGGTGGTGGGCGTGCTGGCTATCGTTGCCGAGCCCGATGTGCTGACGCATGAGGAGCGGACACTTGCCGATGCCATCGTGAGCGAAGGCGAGCTGGCACTCGATCGCGCCCGCGCCATGGAGGCTCGCGAGGAGGCGGCGGTGCTCGCCAAAAACGAACAGCTGCGCGCCAACTTGCTGCGCTCAATCTCGCACGATCTGCGTACGCCGCTCACCAGTATTTCGGGCAATGCCGATGTGCTGCTCGATCAGGGCTCGACCGGCACCGCGGTGCTCGATGCCCAGACGCGCCGCGGCCTGCTTCTATCCATTCGCTCGGATGCGCTGTGGCTCAACGCCACCGTCGAGAACCTGCTCGCCATCACAAAGCTCGAGGGCGGCGGCATGCATCTGTCGACTACGCTCGAGCTCATGGACGATATCGTCGAGGAGGCGCTGCGCCACGTAAGTCCGGCCGTGCGCGAGCACGACCTTAAGGTGGTGGCGTGCGATGAGCCGGCGCTCGTTAACGTCGACGCGCGTCTGATGGTACAGCTCGTGGTGAACCTGGTGAACAATGCCATCACCTATACGCCCGCAGGCTCGCATATCGTGATTTCAATTGGTGTCGACGATGGGCACGTGGCGTGCTCGGTGGCCGATGATGGCCCGGGCATCGCGCCCGAGGATCGCGAGCGGATCTTTGAGTCGTTCTATACCGCCAACCATGGTCTGGCCGACAGCCACCGCAGCGTGGGCCTGGGTCTTTCGCTCTGCCGCTCCATTGCGTTGGCGCATGGCGGTAGCATAGAGGTTGCCGCGGCGGACCCGCACGGCTCGGTCTTTACGATTGAGCTTCCCGTCGCCGATGTTTCGTTTGATAAGGAGTAGCGCCGTGCCGAACTCTGCCGTAAAACCGCTTATCTTGGTCGTTGAGGACGATCCCGCCGTCCGCAACCTTATCGTTGCTGCGCTCGAGGCGCACGGCTTGCGTCATATGGCCGTGGAGACCGCCCATGCTGCCATCGCCGCCGCCTCATCGCAGGCGCCGAGCATTGTGCTGCTCGATCTGGGCCTACCCGATATGGATGGCGTCAAGGTGGTGGAGTCGGTGCGCACATGGTCGGGCATGCCGATTATTGTGGTCTCGGCGCGCAGCGAGGATGCGGACAAGATTCGCGCGCTCGATGCCGGCGCCGACGACTACCTGACCAAGCCGTTTTCGGTCGAGGAGTTGCTCGCGCGCATCCGCACGACGCTCAGACGCCTTTCGTATGCGCAGATTGGCATGGGTGCGTCCGAGGGCTCGTTCGATGCCGGTGAGCTGCATATCGATTTTGATGCCGGTATCGCCACGATGGATGGCGAGGAGCTGCATTTGACGCCGATCGAGTACAAGCTCCTGTGCCTGCTGGCGCATAACGCCGACAAGGTGCTGACGCATCAGTTTATCCTGCACGAGATTTGGGGCACGGCAACTAAGAGCGACCTGGCGAGCCTGCGCGTCTTTATGGGCACGTTGCGCAAGAAGATCGAGTCCGACCCCGCGCACCCGCGCTATATCCAAACGCACGTGGGCATTGGCTACCGATTGGTCACCCAAGGTTAGATCGCCAACCACCATCCCAATATGAGTTGCGGTGAAATACGGTCTAAATTTGCCTAATTCCAGGCAAAACAGTCCGTATTCCACCGCAACTTTGTTTATTTGCCCTTGGGCTTGCTGGCGTAGAACTTCTTCTTTTTGGGCTTGCCGGCGGGAGAGGGTTTGCCGGCAAAGTTGGACTTGCCGATGCCGGCCTGCGCGTGCGCGGGCGCCGTTGCGCGAGGCTTGCGGGCCTCGGGGTTGCGCAGCTCCTCGACGCGCTCGGCAATCTCCTCGGCACTAAAGCCGACTTCTGCCATGGCGTCCTCGATGGGCAGGCGGCGCACGATATAGCAATGGTGCACCTTCTGGTTGCGCGCGAAATCCTCGGGGATGGTCTGTGCCGTAATGTCCTCCAGCACGACGCCCGCGCGTGCGAGCTTGCGCGTCTCGGGACGGAAGCCGCGCAGGTTGCAGCTAAAGATGGCATGGCCGCCCTGCGCGAGCAGGCGCGATACGCCGGCCAAAAGCTCAACATGGTCGCGCTGGACATCCCAGGTGCGGCGGCCCATCTTGGACGAGTTCGAGAACGTGGGCGGGTCGACAAAGATCAGGTCCCAGCGGTTGCGCGTCTGGCGCTGGTCGCGAATCCAGGCGAGCACGTCGTCGCGCACAAAGTGATGCTGCTGCCCCACAAAGCCGTTCTGACGCATATTGCGCTCGGCCCAGTCCAGGTAGGTGTTGGAGAGGTCGACCGTCACGGTCTCCTCGACGCCGCCGTCGGCTGCGTAGCAGGTGGCGGTGCCGGTGTAGGCAAATAGGTTGAGGAAGCGGCGCGCCTGCTTGGCGTGCTCGCGCACCAGGTTGCGGGTGACGCGGTGATCCAAGAAGATGCCCACATCCAGGTAGTCGTCAAAGTTGACGGCAAAGGTAAGGCCGCCCTCTTCGATGAGCGGCAGACGGCGGCGCGCGATGTTGGCGCGCTCGCCCGATGCGCCCTTGCCGGCGCCCTGCTTGCCGTACTGCGAGCCGCCGCGCGAGCGCATGCGGGCCTTGGCGTGCACGTGCTCGGCCGGGACGTCCAGGATACGCGGCGCGATGGCCAAGATGTCGAGCATGCGGGCCTGGGCCAGTGCGGGGTCGATGGTCTTGGGCGCGGCGTATTCGGCGATGACGAGCCAGCGGCCCGGCGTCTGCGGGCGGCCCTCGTACAGGTCGATGGCGGCGGAGTAATCGGGCAGGTCGGCATCGTAGACGCGGTAGCAGCTCACGCCCTCGCGCTTGGCCCACTTGCGGCGCAGACGGGCGTTCTTGCGCAGGCGGTTGGCGAACTGTTCGGACTCGGGGATGAGCACGGGCAGCGGCTTGCCGTCGCCCAGGTCGAGCGTGGCGGCGGGCTCGGGCATGGGGGTGCCGGCGGCTTCGTCTTGGGCACCTGCGGTCTGCTCCTCAGCACCTGCACTGGTCGCAGCTTCAAATGCCGCGGCGGCGTGATCGAGCGAGGGCCAAACCTCAATAGTTGCCTCCTCGTTGTTGGGCATGACGGCGATCGAGCGCTCGGGCTCGGCGTGGAGCGCGCGGGCCAGCAATCCGTCGCGGGTGAGCGCGGCGACCGGCGCCGCGGCAAGCTCGGGCGCGCGGCGCAGCTCGCCGATGAGCGTCATGGTGTCATGCATGAGCGAAAGCGGGGTCTCGGTGGTGTCTGCGACTACGGCGGCACCGGCGACGGCGCCCGCATGGTCCAGCACGGTGGCTGGCTTGGCAGCACAAAAATCGACAAAGCGCTTGTAACCGGCGCACTTGACCATGCGCTCGGCGGTCTTGCGGGCGGCGGGGTCAACATCCGCGGCAACGATGCGCGCCTGGCGCTCACGTGCTGCCGCCTCGCGCTCGCG